>JAUXDH010000091.1 GCA_030618545.1 Chlorobiota bacterium | reverse complement strand
GCCATGGAAACCATGTACCAGCGCAGCAAAATCCAGGAGGAATCGCTCTATTATGAAAACCTGAAACATTCGGGCAAGATGCCGATCATTGGTGTGAACACTTTCCTTGAAGGGGAAGAATCGCATACAGTGGTTCCGGGTGAGGTCATCAGGGCAACCAGTGAAGAGAAAGAATACCAGATCCACATGCTGGAGCAACTGCATGAAACCTGGGAAAAAGAAGCTGCTGAACAACTGAAATTGCTTCAACATGCTTCAGCTTCGAATAAAAATATCTTCGAAGCCTTGATGGAAGCTACCAAATACGCCTCTATCGGACAGATCACCAATGCTTTGTTTGATGTTGGGGGGCAGTACCGGAGGAATATGTAAAAACCCGCGATCGGCATGGAAATGATTTCACGCAGAGACGCGGCGGCGCAGGGATTTGTCCCGTTTGAGATAATTCGTTTCTAAAATTCCGTATTTTTTTTAAAGGTTTCCTTCCTGTCTCATTTTAATCTGCTGCAAGACCCTTTTTACGGGAAATAAATTCATGTTCTTCAAAACAAATTTGTTGATTGGAGTTAGGGCAGATAACTTTACCAGCTTTCCCAGAAGCATGGCTTCATAACCATCCTCAGCCACTTCTTTAGCTGTATAAACTTTTTCAATTGAGAACAACTTTGTTTTATCAAGTCCTGAAACCTGTTCAAATTTCTACAGAATTCTGTATTCATCTGTTAAAAGATAAATCTTCAGAGTAGTTGAGGACAATTGCAACGTTGAGTCCACTCCGAAAACAATTTAAATACAAAAATGCCACCAAGACACCAAGACACCAAGGTATCACAAAGTAGAGAAGACGAAGATATTAACCTTGGTGCTTCTTCGTGCCTTAGAGCCTTAGTGGCAAGAAAGTTACTTTTCAGAGTGAACTCAACGTTGGATTGATGACATAGACTTCATCATTTTACGGTGATTAAATAAACTGTTTAACAATCGGTATAATTCACTAATTTTAAGCCGTAAAACCAACCACACATGGCATCCAAATACATCCTTATTGTTTACCCTGAGGTCCACAAAACGAAAATTGCTGTTTACCGGAATATTGAGCCGGTATTCATGAAAAACATCACCCACCCTGATGAAGACCTTTCTCAATTCAAATCAGTGCTCGATCAGAAATCTTACCGCCTGAAGCAGGTCAAAGCGGAATTGGAGAAAAACAGCATTCCGCTCGATTCTATTGAAGTGATCATGGGAAGAAGCGGTCTGGTTAAGCCTGTTTCAGAAGGCGCATACCATATCAATGAGGCAATGGTGAAGGACCTGGAGGATAACATCCTGGGAATGCATGTGACCAATCTTGGAGGATTAATTGCCTTTGACCTGGCAAACGAGGTAGGTAAAAATGCCTACATCGCAAACCCGGTCGTTATTGATGAGCTCTCAGATGAAGCAAGGTTCACCGGACACCCGCTGTTTGAGAACAAATCGATTTTTCATGCATTAAACCACAAATATGTTGCTTTCAAGTACTCGAAAGCCATTAACCGGAAATACAAGGATCTGAACCTGATCGTATGCCATATCGGACGAGGTGGCGTTTCCATCGGGGCTCACGAAAAAGGACGGGTGGTGGATGTAAACCAGGCCTTTGATGGCGGTGGGCCATTTGGCATCACACGAACAGGAACACTGCCAGCAGGGCAACTGGTGAGACTGTGCTTCAGTGGAGAATACACCAAGGAGGAGATCATGAGCATGATAACCGAGAATGGTGGTTACAAAGCTTATCTCGGCACTGCCAACATCAACGAGATAAATCAGATGATCGCTGAAGGTAACGAAACGGCTAAAATGGTGTCTTACGCTCTGTCCTATCAGGTTTCCAAAGAGATCGCTTCCCATGTAGCCACTTTGAAAGGATCTGTTGATGCCATTATCCTCACAGGTATCATTTTCGATAGTTCGCGTTTCCTCGAAAATGTAAAGATGCGGATAGGCAGTATTGCGCCAATAGCCCTCTATCCTTCCGTAAATGATGTGGAAGCCCTTGCCATGTTCGGGTATAAAATATCCAAGAACGAAATGGAGGTGAAGGAGTATATCTGATGCAGGTTTCAGGTTGCAAGTTTCAGGTTAATCGCAGGAACCCAATAAAAGTATTGGCTTTTGCACTATTCCTGTACTGTGGAAGTGCGGCAATGTCACAGGAAATCTTTATTGACCTTGAAGATTCTGTCTATTCCAAAAAATGGATCAATGTCCGTATCGATAGTGGTTATGCTTATTCCGGCCGGCATTACTCCATAGCCGATTCACTGCATCCATTCGGACTGGGACTGGAGAGCCGGTTTCCGGAAGAAATAAGTGGAACGAATTGCCTTATGCATTTGGGTGGTTGGGTTAAAAGTAAAAAGGCTTTCGACCAGGCTGTTTTCGTAATCACCCTGCAAAAAAACGAAGAAGTCCTTTACTGGAAGGACATCAAGTTAAAACCCAAATTATCTCAGGCTGATACCTGGGTTTACTTTTCCGATTCCCTGCTTATCCCTGCAGGCATTTCAAAAACCGGTAAAATAAAAGCCTACCTGTGGAACAATGACCATCAGGACACCATCGCCATTGATGACCTGAAGTTTCAATTCAGACCGGTATCAAATTCTTCGTTTATACCTGATGTGGGATCTTTTGTCATTCATGAGGCAAATACTTCAGGTGAAATGCTGATGGCAAATGATTATTATACCATCTATTATGATGATGACACCAAAAGCCTGAGTATTTACAGTACTGCCGGTCAGCAACTCATCAAAAATATCTGGTACCATGACCAAAGAAGATCAGACGATTCTAATTTGACAGGAAATGCACCCTTAACTCTTAAAAAAGTTAAGAAAAGAAAAGAGAATACCAGTTTGGTTTTTGCTGTTAAAAGGGCAAACCTGAACCTCAGCCTGGAAATGATCTGTTCGATGGAAAGTCCTGAGATCAGAATTCGGGTACAGGAAAAATACCGACCTGTTCAGCGGGTTACACGGGAATCTCTTGTCATTCAGAGCGGGCAGAGGGTTGAGGAAGTTTTCCGGGCATCCAGGAAGTCTGATGTACGTGACTTTCAACGAGAGTACTGGCTAGGAAAACAGGGTGTCCATTTTGGTAAAAAAGAAGATAGCTGGTTGATTTACAATCAGGCTGAAATTTCTTCCCTTCAACTGGATACTGAAAACAACCAATTGTGGGTAAACCTGGATTATGAGAAAGATCACCCGTTTTTGCATTTCCCGCTGAACAATGACAGCAGTGATCATAAAGAAGATTGGTCGGAAAGCGTTTATAATAAGAGTAAAAGAAGGACTTATGGTTTTTCAATTCATGCCGGAATGAACATTGCTCACCTGCCACGAATTATGAAAAACCCACAAGGCTATCTTTCAACCTATATCTGGACCGAACATGCTGATTTTACAGATATTTCCACCAACAGGGCCGTTTATTACGGATCAGAAAAAATCACCCATCCTGATAGCGCCACGGGAGGTTTTGTGAAGTTTAACATCCCCGTTACCAAGAGTGTTTTCTATGCCAACCCTGATAAAATAACCAATGAGGAAATATCGGGTGGCAGGTTTGTCACTCATGAAAGCACCATTAAGGGAGACACTTCTTTCAGTGAGTTTTTAAATCAATTACACGAATCCGGCCATGAAATCTGCCTCCACACCCCTGAACAATTCACCTCAAGCAGGGAAAGGATGAAAGAAGCACTGCGGTACATGGAGAATCAGTTTGGCTCTCCAACATGGATTGACCATGGATACAACAACCTTGAAAAAAACAACCGGGAAGATCTTGTTTGTGATGGTGTAATTAAAAAGTCTGCCAACTACTCCATGGATCGATGGCAGAAATATGGCATCAGGTATTTATGGAATCCTTATTATGAGGATTTTCTCACCTATGATAACTGGCAGTTTGGGCAACTCACAACCAAGCCGTACCGGGGTTTTGGCGATCACTTTCCAGATCCTGATTACTGGCAGCATCCCACCATTACGCTGGATCTTTACCATTGGCCAACCAAAAGTGTCATATACCCGAATGATGATGACAAATGGGAATATCTTTTCAATAGTTCGATCCTGGGTGACTTGACAGAAGGATGGTCGGTTGAAATGAATCACTGTTACCCTGCCTGGACAGATCCAAAAAAAGGGTTCTGGTATGAAGATGACAATGGAGAAATAACTGCCCGCGACGGATTCAACAAGACACTTGAGCGTATGGCTTCACTTCGGGATGAAGGCCTGCTAAACATTACTACGATAAAGAATTTTCTTGATTACCAGTTGATGATGGAACAGATTGACTATGAATTTCTACCTGATGGCAGAATACGGGTAACCAACTCCGGAGACAAGGAAATAGGAGCAATTTCTTTTGCTACCAAAGGAAGACAGGTTCTGGTAAACGATAAGCAACCGGAACAAAAAAGGATTGCTGAGGACATTATTTTCTGGTTTGACCTTGATACTAAAGAGTCAAAATTGATTCGCATAATAGATTAAAATCAGTTATTATTATTTGTTAAATAGGTATTTGATTTGCATTTCTAGCTTAATTAACTTACCTTTAACAACTTGTGATTTAACAAATTATTTCAATAAACATTATTATCATGAAAAAAACAGCTACAACTTTAGCGGCTATGCTGCTTGCATTAATTTTTATTCTGCCTTCAACAGCCTTTGCACAGGATGATGACAAGGTTTATGATGAAGGCTCTGTGTGGAACATTACTTTCATACGCCTCAAACCCAATGTTGGGGATGATTACCTAAAAAATTTAAAGAAAACCTGGGCAGCATCTATGGACGAATTTGTTTCGGAAGGGTTAATGGAATCCTATATGATCCTTTATGGCGAGGCCTTTGGATGGGACGATTTTGACCTCATGCTGATGATTGAGTTTAAAAACTTTGCACAGTACGACCCGGATCCTGAAAGGGAAAAGAAATTCAAAGAGATCGAAAAGAAACTGATGGAATCAATGGGTGAGGACAAAATGGACGCAACAGTAAAAAGTTATGGAGACATGAGAAAAATACTGGGCACCAAGACCATGCGTCAGATCACCTTGAAATAAAACTATTTGTTTCACGCGGCGCCGCAGCGGCGCCGCGTGAAATCTTCGCCCACCTATTCTACTCTGGTTTTACCGGTCCCTGATATTCTGCATTCCCAAATCCAAGTATTGGATAAAAGATGAATGGCAGAAAGATCAGCCCAACGGTGAAACCTTCATTTTTCCCAAAGCATTTTGACAAAAGATTCATTGTCCATATCCCCCAGATAAAATTACCAAGCGGCACAAAAATGATCAATAGTAGCCACCACCAGGGTTTACCCACAATTTCCAGAAGAACGATTACATTATAAAAGGGGATGATCGCAGCCCAGCCAGGTTTACCTGCTTTTTGAAAAACTCTCCACGAGGCTGCAAGGAGAACGATGAAAACAACAAAGCCAAAAACTGCCCAGTCGCTTCCCCAAAAGTTTACAAAACTGTCATTATCCATAATTACACGGTATTTAGTTAGTCTAATATTCCAATATAAAAGTCAAGGCACTCAGGATTTGCAAGTGCATCTTTGTTTTTTACTTCTTGCCCATGAACAATCTTTTTCACTGCAACTTCCACCTTTTTACCATTGATTGTATAGGGTACATCCGGAACCTGCCTGATGATGGCCGGCACATGTCTGGGGCTGCAGTTTGTCCTGATATTCCTGGCGATTTTTTTTATTAGCTCGTCGTCTAACTCCACTCCCTGGGCTAATTTAACAAAAAGCACCACCAGTTCATCTCCCTCTTCTTTCTTGCCAATCACAACAGAGTCTTCTATTTCACTCATGTTTTCCACTACAGTATAAATCTCAGCGGTACCAATTCTTACTCCCTGGGGATTCAGCGTAGCATCCGATCTGCCAAGCATAATAATTCCGTCATTTTCAGTTATCTCGATAAAATCTCCATGATGCCAGATTCCCGGATATTCATCAAAATAGGCATCGTGATATTTTTTACCATCTTCATCATTCCAGAAATAAACAGGCATTGATGGGAAAGGTTTTTTACAGACCAATTCCCCCTGGCCACCAACCAGTGAATTTCCCATATCGTCAAAACAATCCACATCCATTCCAAGACCTTTGCATTGAATCTCTTCGAGGTACACCGGTAAGGTTGGGTTTCCCAGAACAAAGCAGGAAACAATATCGGTACCACCCGCGATGGAGGATAACTGAACATCTGTTTTCCAATCACGGTAAACATATTCGAAGCTCTCTTTTGTCAATGGCGAGCCGGTAGAGGCAATTACTTTCAGTGATGGAAAACCGGATATCTCCTTTGGTTTTACTCCGGCAGCTTCGAGAGAGGCAATGTATTTGGCACTCGTTCCAAAAAGGGTGATACCCAGTTCGTCAGCCATTTGGAGAAGAGCCTCGGGGCCAGGGTAAAATGGATTTCCGTCATAGAGGACCAGCGTTGCACCAACGGCCAGGCTGCTCACAAACCAGTTCCACATCATCCAACCGCAGGTTGTGAAATAAAAAATAGTTTGGTCACTCTGCAAGTTATTGTGCAGCACCAGCTCTTTAAGATGCTGTATCAAAGTACCTCCTGCAGAATGCACTATACTTTTTGGCAATCCGGTAGTGCCGGAAGAATACATGATGTACAATGGATGATCGAAAGGTAAAGGCTCAAAAATCAGTTCTTCTTCTGTAGGTCTGGCAAAATCTTCATAAAGAACAGCATTCGGCATATTCTCAGCATCCGCATTGCCGGTGTAATTGACGAGGATAGTTTTTTCGATAGATGGCAAATCGTGCAGGATCCCTTTTAATTTTTCCTGGGAATCAAACACTTTCCCTTTATAAAAGTAGCCATCTGCTGCAAAGATCACTTTTGGCTCAATTTGCGTGAAACGGTCAAGCACACCTTTGATGCCAAAGTCAGGGGAGGTTGAAGACCAGATGGCGCCAACGGAAGAGGCAGCCAGCATACCGATGATTGTTTCGGGCATGTTGGGCATAAAGGCAGCTACCCGATCTCCTTTTTTTACTCCAACTTTTCTGAATCCGGCAGCAACTCTTCTTACCTCTTCATACAGTTGCGCGTAAGTCAGCTCCCTTCGTACAGAAGTTTCACCCCAGAATATCAATGCTTTGTGGTCATCATTCCGGCTAAGGAGGTTTTCGGCAAAATTCAGTTTGGATCCGGTAAACCATTTTGCACCCGGCATCTTCCCCGGATCATCAATGACCTGATCATATATTTTTGATGAATTGATTCCACAGAAATCCCATATTTCAGACCAGAATTCAGCGGTATTTTCTGAACTCCAACGGTGAACGGTGGAAAACTCGTTGTCGGGAAGGTCATACTTTTCAGCAATAATAGAAAGGAATTCATACATCCGGGAGCCTTTTTTATAAGTCCCGGATGGTTGCCAAAGCAGATTGTTGTTCATATTTTATTCTTTTTCACTTTTCATTCCCCGTAATCCTATACGGAAGACAAAAGGCTAATAACTAACTTTTCTCTCCATCAGATGACGGAATACACGGAGGAGGTCAACACCCAATATATCTTGAGATTACCAATCTCTGTATTTCGGAGGTTCCTTCACCGATCTGCAACAACCTTTGGTCGCGGTAAAAACGCTCAACATCGTAATCTTTCATCAGGCCGTAACCTCCATGTATCTGTACTGCCTCATCGGCCACTTCTTTGGCAATTTCTGAGCAATACAGTTTCGACATGGCAGCTTCTTTTGCATAAGGTTTTTTACTGTCTTTCAGCCAGCATGCCTTGTACAACAGGTTGCGGGCTAACTCTATTTTCAACGCCATATCAGCGAGTTTGAATGCATTGATCTGGAACTTGGATATGGGTCTTCCAAATTGCTTGCGTTCCTGCGAATAGGCCAGCGCCAGTTCATAGGCGCCCTGTGCACAACCCAGTCCCATGGCTGCGATGGACAGTCTTCCCCCATCAAGAGTCTGGAGCATGATCTTAGATCCCTGTCCGACACCTCCAAGCAGATTTTCTTTTGGCACCCTGCAATCGTCGAAGTAGAGTTCCGCGGTATCGGATGCTCTCCACATCATCTTACCATGCATCGTCATCTGCCTGAATCCCGGAGTTCCGGCTTCCATAAGAATTGTGCTGAATATCTTTTTCCCATTTTCCTCCCCTGTAACAGCCTGAACAGTGCATCCTTTCGATATGCTGGCTGATCCATTGGTAATAAAAATCTTAGAGCCATTGATCACCCATTCCTTTCCTTCCAAAACTGCTGTGGTCTTGGTTCCGCGTGAATCAGATCCTGCCCCCGGCTCTGTAAGGCCAAAACTCCACAACGCATCACCGGTACAGAGCTGCGGCAGGTACTGCATTTTCTGCTCTTCAGATCCAAATTCGAAAAGCGGGCTGATACCAAGTGAGTTGTGTGCTGCCAATGTAGCTGCCTGCGAGCCATCCACCCTGGCTATTTCTTCCACAGCTATGATATAAGACAATGTATCAAGCCCCTGTCCTCCATACTTTTCAGGCAGGTTCATCCCGAACAAGCCCAGTTCGCCTATTTTTTTGGTAAGGTCATAGGAAAACTCGGCGTTCTCATCCAGGTCTTTAGCTACCGGTTGTATTTCTCTTTCAGCAAAATCCCTGACCGTTTCCCGAATCAGGTTTTGCTCTTCTGTCAATTCAAAATTCATCTGTTATTTTTTTACTCTGTTAATCTTCAATAGTTCCCAGGAAAACCAACTGGACATCAGTATCCACCATCTCACCTTCTTTTACTGTCACTTTTTCAACAACAGCCTGATGCTCAGCAGTGATATTGTTTTCCATCTTCATCGCCTCCACCACAAGTAATACCGTTCCCCGTTTGACCTGGTCACCGGCTTTAACATTTACCTTGATCACTTTGCCGGGCATAGGAGCAAAAAGATTACTTTCAGTATTTGTATCACTTGCATCAATAAATTCGGCTGTTTCGTTTAATTCATCTTTTCTCCTGACTTCAAAATCAAATCCCAGCATACTGACGGTTCCCGTTCCTTTTTCATTTATCGAAACATAAGCCTGGAACGAATGTCCATCAGCAACAAACTTCACTTTGTTTTGTGAAATACTTTCCAGGTCCATCACAAAACGCTGCTCATCAATTGCGAATTCGTAACTGGAATTTCGTGCATCCTTAACCTGAATAACAATCTCGTTCTCATCAATCGAAAATGGAATTTCCATGATGTTACGCCAGTAGCCTATTTGTTCCCAAACATTTTTTGGGTCCACTTTGCGGTGATAATTCAGGTTATAAAGTGCAAAAGCAAGTAATGGTATATTCTGACTTATGGCATTCCTCTCTTCTGCCAGGCTGGCCAGGATATCCTCAGTATGCTCATCGCAAAACCTGGTAGACAATTCGTTTTCAGAAAAGGCCGGATGTTGAAGAACGCCGAGCAAATACCCAATGTTTGTATTGATTCCGTGGACAATGTAATCTTTAAGCGCTACAATACTTTTCTCAATGGCAATCTGCCTGTCGGCTCCCCACACAACCTGCTTTGCGATCATAGGATCAAAGAAGCTATGAATCTCAGTTGCTTCCTCTATACCGGCATCTACCCGAATGTTTTCTCCCCGTGGTTCTTTATAAAAGGTCATTTTACCGGGTGAAGGCATAAAGTTGTTGGCAGGATCTTCAGCATAAATACGGCACTCAATGGCATGACCGTTTTGCTTTAAATCTTTTTGTTTCAATCTGAGGGGATGACCTTCGGCAACGATTATCTGTTCTTCAATCAGGTCAACACCGGTCACCATTTCAGTAACAGGATGCTCTACCTGAATACGGGTATTCATCTCCAGAAAGTAAAAGTTCAATTTTTTGTCAACCAGGAATTCTACTGTTCCGGCACTGTTGTATCCAACCTCCCTGGCGATCCGTACTGCCGCGTCACCCATTTTTTGCCTTACTTCCGGAGTAAGTGTGGGAGAGGGCGACTCTTCAATGATTTTCTGGTAACGGCGCTGGATGGTACATTCGCGTTCGAAAAGATGAACCACATTACCATGGTTATCACCCAGTACCTGGAACTCGATATGCCTGGGTTCTTCCACATACTTTTCTATGTAAATGGATTCGTCACCGAAATAGTTTTTGGCCTCCCGGCTCGTGGTTTCCAGCACACCCTCCAATTCATCGTAATCATTTACAATACGCATCCCTTTGCCACCTCCGCCTGCTGCGGCCTTTACGAGGATAGGTAATGGTATTTCACTTGCTTTTTGTTGCAATTCCCGGGGGCTTCCGGTAATACCCAGGGTCATTGGGATATCCAGTTTATTGACAAACTCCCTCGACTCTATCTTGTTTCCCATCAACCGGATCGCATTGGCATCAGGCCCGATAAAGACTATTCCGGCTTCATCGCAGGCTTTAACAAATAAAGAATTCTCTGCCAGAAATCCATAACCGGGATGGATGGCATCGCTTCCGGATTTTATTGCAACACCGATAATTTTTTCAATGTTGAGGTAAGTTTCGCTTAATTCCTGCCTGCCTATACAGTAGGCCTCGTCAGCTTGTTGCACGTGCAGAGCT
>JAUXDH010000186.1 GCA_030618545.1 Chlorobiota bacterium | reverse complement strand
ACTTGATGATCACGCTAAAGATTTCCCTTATTTAGCGATTGAGACAGATGGGAATTTATTTCCCCAGATCATTCAATCGAAGATAGAAATATTTATACTGCAGGCCGAAAGGCTGCACAAGCAATTATCAAAGGCCGGAATGAAAACAAAGACTGAACAGGTATTCAAATTTAAAAGGATAATTGAGCGAACATTAAATGGCCATTTTAGTCGTCAGGCAAGTCGTCAGACCACTTCAAGTGGTCAGACGACGACTAAATGATGTTGATTGGTGGGTTAAGTTATTGAAGGAGCGCGCGAAGAGTTCTCGCAGATGTATGCAGATGAAGTCGCGGATTTGCGCAGATGAGCTTAGCTCGTATAATCAAGTGAATTGAGTAATCTGCGAAAATCCGCGAAAACCATCCGCGAACATCCGCGAGAAACCCAATTATCGTACTAAAAGAAACAATATGAAATACAAAGATTACTACAAAACCCTGGGTGTGTCAAAGTCAGCTTCTGAGGCAGATATCAAGAAGGCTTACCGAAAACTGGCCCGAAAGCACCATCCTGATGTCAATCCCGACAATAAGGACGCGGAGAAAAAATTCAAGGAGATCAACGAGGCCAACGAGGTTCTGAGTGATCCTGAAAATCGCAAGAAGTACAACCAATATGGTATGGACTGGTCAAAAGTTTCAGACGAGCAGCATGAAGCCTGGAACCAGGCCGGTGGATACAGAAGGCCGTCAAGACAGCGGCAATATCAATCAGCAGGCGCCGATGAGGTAAACATGGATGATTTCTCCGATTTCTTCCAGTCGATGTTTGGTGGCGGTTTTGGCGGAGGCAGCGGTTTCCGTCAGGCCCGAAGCCGTTCCATGAAAGGTCAGGATTTTACTGCTGATATGCATCTTCCGCTTCGCACCGCTTACCATGATTCAAAACATACCCTGACGGTAAACGGCAAAAATATGCGCATCACCATCCCGGCAGGAATTAAAGACGGGCAGGTCATCAAATTGAAAGGGAAAGGCGGCCCCGGAATGAATGGGAGTGACAGCGGAGACCTTTTAATTAAGGTATTGGTTGATGCTGATGCTGTTTTTGAAAGAAGAGGAAATGATCTTTTTACCAACCATGAAATAGATCTTTATACAGCTATGCTGGGAGGTGATACACTGGTAAAAACCATGGCAGGAAATCTGAAAGTCAAAATAAAACCAGATACACAAAACGGCACCAAACTTCGTCTTAAAGGAAAAGGCTTCCCGGTTTATCGTAAAAAAGACCAATATGGGGATCTTTATGTAAAGATCAATATTAAAATACCAACAAAGCTATCCGAGAAAGAAAAGGAACTGGTGCAGGAATTATCAAAAATCAGATCAAAATAACACGTTATGGCAACAATAAAATATATAACCATCGAAGAGTTCGCGGGCTTTCACAAGATTACCACGCAACTTATACAGGACTTTGCTGATTTCGGTTTGATCGAGATCAGGCAGGTCGAAAAGAAACACTGCATCTTTTCAGAGCAGATTGAACATTGTGAGCGAGCCATTCGCCTTCACCGCGACCTGGGTGTAAACAAGGAAGGAATAGAAATCATCCTTGACATGCGATCGAAACAAACTCTACTTCAACAGGAATTGATGCGTTTGCGGCATCAACTTAATAAACACGAAGAACGGGTCTCAAAGATGTTTTCTGAGGAATTGTAAAAGACATTTCCGCTCAAATATTGTATTCGTTTTTTGACGTTAAATACTTTTGTTCACCTGACAATGAAATATTTTATGCGTAATTTTATCTTGAAATAAAACTCAAAAACCAAGACTTAAAATGAGGATCAACAATAAAACTGCAGCCATTTCATTGATTGGCCTGTTATTCATTGGCGCTTGCACATTTCCATTTACAACAGCTACTTACAAATGGAAAATAAAATGGGACAAAGATAAGCTGGAGTTTAAAGAAGAGTATTTAGCCCAGGACCTCCCT
Organism: Chlorobiota bacterium; assembly: GCA_030618545.1. GTDB lineage: Bacteria > Bacteroidota > Bacteroidia > Bacteroidales > F082 > JAADID01. The sequence continues at coordinate 3,218 of JAUXDH010000186.1, read as the reverse complement.
GAACATAGTATGGATAAACCACCGAATATTTTGTTCATCGTTGTTGATGACCTCGGTAAATTCGAATTATCAGCATATGGTTCTGAAACCATGTACACACCTCATATCGACCAGCTCGCGAAAGAAGGTGTTTTATTTACAGATTGTTACGTGAATGCGCCGGTTTGCTCTCCGTCAAGAGCCGGATTGTTGACCGGCCGTTACCCGCAGCGATATGGCTTTGAAACACAACCCATGGAAATGTACCCGAATAATTTAGCAGTATATGCTATGGGAAAGTATATGATGAATACCGGGGATTTTGTGATGGCCACCAAACCGAAATTTCCACCTGAATGGCAAATGGTAAAGCAGGGTGTGCCGCCTACTGAGATGAACCTGGCTGAAATCCTGAAAATGAGGAATTACAATACGGCGTGTATTGGGAAATGGCACCTGGGTACATCCAGTGACCTCATTCCAAATAGCAGAGGATTTGATGAACAGTATGGATTTTATGGCGCCTTCTCTTTGTATTCAAAAAAGAGGCAATCACCAAACATGGTTAACTATATCCAGGATTCATTTAGTTCAAAACATCAGTGGAAAGAGGGGCGGAAAGAAACCAGTGCTATCCGCAGAAATGATAAAGTCATCAAAGAAGAACGCTATCTTACATATGCTATTCTTGAAGAAGGGATGTCATTCATGGCAGCTAATATGAACAAGCCCGAACCTTTTTTTCTTTACCTGGCCTTTAATGCTGCACATGTTCCTTTCCAGGCTCCACGGGTGTATTATGAGATGCATGCTGACGAAGATGAGGAAAATAAAAGGGTATATTATGCTATGATACATGCATTGGATGATGCAATTGGAGGGTTGATGGAGAAAATGAAATTGCTGGGGCTTGATGAAAATACAATTATTTATTTTATCAGCGATAATGGCGGAGCGTCTTATACAGGAGCTACAACTAATTTTCCATACAAAGGCGGAAAACTTACAACGTTTGAAGGTGGCGTAAATGTACCATGCATCATTAAATGGAAAGGGCATTTGCCGGAGGGATTGGTTTATGATAATCCAATCAGTTCTATGGATTTATACAAAACCGCAGTAGACATAGCTGAGTGCCCATTGCCTGACGACCGGGTTTACGATGGGGTAAACCTTATCCCATATCTCACAGGGAAGAAGTTGGGTCAGCCACATGAAGCCTTTTACTGGCGTGCCGATCATATCCATGCCATGCGCAAAGGTGATTACAAATTCCTGCTCAGTACACGCGATAATTGGGCGGAAGTCTATAAGATCAGTGAAGACAAATATGAGCAATATGATCTGAATCTTGAATATCCTGACATCCTGAAGAAAATGCAAATAGATTTTGACGAGTGGCAGAAAGGATTAAAAAGTCCTCTTTGGCCGCGTATCATGGATCATAAGTTTGAAATTAATGGTAAAACGTATTTATTCCCTGCTTAACCCTAATTGCCATGACTAGAATAAAACAAATTGCGTTGACAGTGTTCCTGGCGGCTTTTCTAATGGGACTTGGGCATCAGAGCCAGGGACAGGTATTTTTCATTGGTGTTAACGGAGGTGCAGTTTATTCCTGGTTCAACTCGCCGGGGATCGACAATCTTGTTACTTCTGATGGTTGGGGTCATAATCTTGGATTCTTCTTACGATACGGAAAAAGACCTTATCTTCAGTTAGGTTTTGATTGGACACGAACCAGAAATGAAATTGATTTAAATACTGGTGATACACCAGATATCAGCGAAAATGTCCCTTTCCATATTTTCGATTTCTCTTTTAAAGTAGGTTATGAGATCATACAACTCCCTATGTTTAAACTAAAGGCACAGGCAGGACCGTTTATCGGGAGCTCGTTTTTGTTCTCAACGGATGATTTTATTGTTGAAAAAGACGAATTCAGGAGACCTCAATATGGTGTAATTGCAGGAATTGGGTTCCAGTTTACCAACCTGGTCGTTGATTTTGAATATACTTACCACGCCAGCGACTTATTCAAACCCTTTGAGTTTGGTGGACAAACTTATAAACTGGACTCGAATTTGCAGTTGCTTACACTGAAGGTAGGATTTATGTTTTGATAAATTGGTACTCATGAGAAAATTACAATTAGTTTCAATAGCCTGTCTTTGTATAACAAGCTTGGTTTCCTGCAGCAATAACCACTCTGACACTGCGAAAGAATACAAACTTAAAAACAAGAAATCTATCTTCATCACTGAAACACATCCGGTAGGTCTGAGCCTCAGTACGATTGAGATAAAATCAAAAGGATTTGAACATGAGCTCGAAGAAATCATTGAGGATGCTGACCCCATTTCAGATGTGCTGATTGGGGATCTGGACCAGAATGGGTATGGGGAGATTTACTTGGTATTGACTGTAGCAGGGTCGGGAAGCTATGGTAGTGTGAAAGGATTCGCATCCAATAAAGACAAAAGCCTGTCACATATTTATCTGCCCGATGTGGACATGGGTAATGATCTTTTTACCAATTACAATGGTCATGATGTTTTTAAAATTGAGGATGACAAACTGGTTCGAATATTTCCCATTGGTAGCTTTAAAGACTCAATTGTTTACAAGAGAATTGTTATCTATGGCTTGCATCCCGGAGAGGCTGGCTGGCAACTGGATATTGAAGAAAGTATGATTCAAATCTCAAATTAGTTCATTATTCATAACTCACATAACTTCAAAATAAAGTCGTAAAATACTTAAAAAAATTCGCGAAAATCTGATAGCCCTGATCAGTGTGCTCATCGCCGTCAGTGCACTGCTTTATTCCACATGGCGTTTGGAGGTCACGGAAACTAATCGCAACGTAAGGATTGCATCGTTCGAAGCACTCAAAACCTTGACAGATTTGCAATTGCTTATCGATTACGCATATTATGATAAAGATGCCGAGAGGGGTAATCCTATTACGGGATGGAGTCATGTGATTTATGTAAACGAATTGTTAAAAAACTCCTAATAGTGTAATGAAAATCCGGATAGCCGTCTAATTCATTAATCCATTCAAACCCGTTCTTACATTCCTGAATAATTCAAAGATGTCAATACAATGTTAAAATCTTTAGTTCTCGCAGGTAATAGGCGATTTGCCGGGTTGTTAATAAAGCTTTCAATCTGTTTTATATTTATTCTGGCAGTTGCCGGATCTCATGCCCAGTCGTTGTCGGTTGTAAGTTATG
>JAUXDH010000127.1 GCA_030618545.1 Chlorobiota bacterium | reverse complement strand
AATCCGGCAGCGGATCCCTGTATGAAAAAGGCCGGCTTTTTTTTGGCTTGAAGAAACGCGTCCCTTATCAAATGGGTAACATCCAAACGGCTGTTAAGGATTTTGTTTTTGAAAGCATCACTCCATCTTCCGCCGCCAATGTTTTCTCCGGCAAGATTGATGACTCCGTCGGCTTTGTTAAAATAAAGGGCAAGATCCTTTGCATTTTCCGGGTAGTTTTCAACAGAAATATCTTCTGGCCGGCTGGTTTTTATTTTTTGGGTATTACGGCTGAAAACCGTTATCCGGTAGTCATCTTTCAGGAGGTTGAGCAGATGACTTCCAATAAATCCTGACCCTCCGAAGATGATGATGTTTTTCATTTTCCTGTGGCCTTATTTCAGTAAGATCAATTTGCCGGTATAAACACTCTTGCCGGTGGAAATGTTGAAGAAATATATCCCATCTGGCAGATAGGCATTTTTGCCTGCATTCCAGGTGATGGAGTGCTGACCTTCAGTAAGCTCTTTATTGATCAATTCCTCAACCAGTATTCCCTGTTGGTTGAAAATACGAATGAGCACCTTTTCCTTGCTGTTAAGTTCAAAAGTGATGTTCGTCTCTTCTGAAAAAGGATTGGGAAAACTATTGAAAGAAATACTCTCATTCACTTTTAATGACTGATCTGGCATTCCCACTGCCGAATTCAATCCTCCGGAGTAGCAGGTTATTTTTCCAAACCTGCCACCGGCTACCATTTCCATCGACCAGTCATCGTTGATGTCGTTAATACTGCGGATGGCATCCACAGGTTCAAAATAGTTTTCTTCCTGCAATATCTCACCACCAAACGATTCAATGAAATAGGTGTAATTGCTGGAATAAAGGCTGCCGGCGATGATATCATTTACATTGTCACCACTCACATCGGCTATGCCATCCACCACCCAGGATTTGTCAGCGATAGGTGTATTGACCAGGTAACCGCCGGCTTCGCCGTCAAGGACGATCACACTTTTTGCTGCACTTGCAACCAGCACATCCCTGAAGCCATCACGGCTGATGTCGTCAAGCACCTCAAAGCGAACAATGGTATTGCTGCCGATACCACTTGTGAAGATGATGTAGAGAGATTTGGGGTCCACCATGTAATACTGGCCATTGTTCACACCTGCTATGATATCCTGTGTTCCTGATCCGTCGATGTCATCAATCTGTTCCAATGCCCATACTGTCATGCCCTGGGTAACGAAGTCCCATTTAGAGTCGCCGTTTGATCCGTCTATACCATAAAATGAACCCTGGGTTTCTCCTTCATTGGATGCTCCCGCGACCGCGTCAGGCTGACCATCACCGGTAAAATCCTCGATGCCGATAACGGAAAAAACAGGTCCGTTCAACGGAGTTTCCCAAATAGATTCGCCATTTTTTCCATCCAGGCAATACACGCGTTTTGGCCCATTATCGCCACTGTCGTCACCTGTAGCAGCAAGCACATCCGGAAATTCATCACCATTGTAATCAAACCTGGCATCCACCTGGTAAACCCATCCGCCATCACCGTACTCATCTGTTTCATGTTTCCAGAGTATTTCACCGGTGTATCCCGAAAGGGCCACAATCGAACGGTCACCCCAGGCCGTGCCTGCGATAATATCTTCATATCCATCTCCGTCAATATCCTCAGTTATGTAAGTGCAGTTTTGCTGATAGACCGATCCCGAATAGATTTCTGTCGCCCATATCACATCGCCGGTTCCATGCGCGTTCCCATTGAAACATCGGATAAAGTCATCTTCCGAGGCAATGATCACATCATCCACTCCATCGCCCGTAACATCCTGAATATTGTTTATGGATTTTGGACTGCCGTCGATTAAATCGGTTATTTGATAATTCCAGAACACATCTCCCATTGGCCAGTCCTTTAGTAATCCGCTTCCTGAGGCAGGGAAAATAAAAGGATTTTGACCGGCATGGTTACTTGTAATGCTCAGCGTTGTCGCGTAATCAGTTTCATCATCGGGAGCAAACCAAATACCTACTATGGTAGATTCCAGCGGATCGAGGGAAATTGGCAGGGTATCACGGTCATCCGGAAAGAAATGATCCGGGTCGTTAGAGGTGATGTCGGTGATCTCCAATGTCTGGTCTCCCTTATTATGAACCACCAGTTCCCACCTGGTGAACGCACCAACCCTTACATCTCCAAAAGCGATAGAATCTGTTTCCAGATAAAGATAGGGTCCGGGATTGACGGCGGTGCCAAGCAGGTGTAATTCTACTTCCGGGGTAACCGGATCGTTTGATTCAAGAACTGCGAAGGCATCAAGACTTCCTTCCTTGGCAGGGGTGTAGTCAATATAAATCGTTTCGCTGCTGTTGGCATTTACAGTGAACGATGACCCTTCCGGCCAGTCGATATATTCTGCTCCTTCTCCGGAAATGTCACCGTATGTGACCTGCAATGCTGCGTCTCCATTATTCTGGACAAGACATGCCCAGGTTGCAGTGGTATTGATAGTAACAATCCCGTAGTTGTGTTCCTGAACCGGTACATTAATATCCGGGTTGCCGCTTCCGCCAGGGTCAATTTTGTATAACTTGCTGTCCACTTGCAGACCACCATCCACATACCACAAATAAGTGCCGTCATAAACGATACCTGCAGGTTTCACATTTTCTGAAGCATGGCTCTCAAGCAGGTCACCATCCTTGTCAATCTTATAAAGCATGTTGTCGTTGTAATCTGCTATCCAGAGGTCGTCGCCTTCAACACAAATGTCCCATGGCTGTTGCCCTGGAGTTGGAAACTGGTCAAGTATGGCGCCGGTTCCATCAAGCTTGTAAACCTCTCCATCAGGGTCGTAGTAGCAGGTTGTCCAGAAGTTACCGTTATCGTATGCGATACCGGAAAAGTAAGTTTCAGGCAGATCGAATTCAGATACATAATCGCCATCCATTTCAAATTCGATGGCCTGCCCGGGCAGATTTGCTGAGGGATGGTCGGTAGTCCAGAGGTTTCCGCTGCTGCCAACGTATGTCAAACCATAACACTTTTCAAACGGCCCATCACATTGCAGGGTGTAGCTGCCGTCATCGGGATCAATCTTATAGATCAGGTTGTCATCGCCGGGGGCGGAGTAGAGGCCACTGTAAAGATATTCGCCATCCCATGCCAGGCCCGAAGCTTTTCCGGGAATGGTATAAGAAACCAGGATGGTCCATGAATTTGTATTTTTAATCTGCGCTTCCTGTTTTTGGCCGAACAGGTTTGCGACTAATGACATAATTGTCAACAGGGATAAAATCTTTTTCATTTTCAAAATCGTTGATACTTAGAATTTCATCAAATATAAAAGGATTGCTCCGATTATTAAAATCAGGATCATTTTTTTTGTTCAGATACCTGGGATAAAAGAATCAGGGTGGATATTTACCTTTTACAGAAGGTGCCTTTTGCTATCCAGAGGGATTTCACATCATAGCTTAACTGACCTTCTTTCACCGATGGATGCTCCTTGATGATTTTTTCGGCTTCTTCGGGTGTGGTCACATCAAGAATAATAATGCCATCATTGTATTCGCTGAAAGCGCCATGCATAATTACGAAATCATTCTTGTTCATGAGGTCGGAGAGGAACATCCTGTTGCCACGGAACATCTCATCAAAATCCTCAAAGTAATCAGGATTTGAAATCAGTCTTACAAATTGGTAAGTAACCATCTCGTAAGGTTCTTTGGCGCCACAAAGGTCATTACCGGTAACCCTGAAATTCAACACTTCAGTTCTAAAGCGGTTAGCCTTTACAGCCGGGTCTGTTTGTACAAGTGATTTTGCCTCCTCCAGGTTTTCACTATCCAACACCAGCATTCCTCCGCCGCCTTCAAAAGGTCCGGCAGCAAGAAGTTTACCTTCTTGCGAAAGCCTGTCAAGATTTGCAAGGTGCGCTGCCTGAAGGTTTTCCTTTTCGTCATCGCTGATCTGTGGTTTGTCAGGATTGCTGTTGAGGAATACAAAAAAGAGGCCTTCATTTTTCTGGGCCTGTAATTCGCCGGCGGTAAATAAAACGAATACAATCGTTAAAAATGAAATTAGATTCTTGAACATGTCGTGGGGATTAATGATAAAACCGGCGCAAAAATACAAATTCTATTCAACCGTTCTGCTTTTTAACCAGTAAAGCGGTATCAGCAGAATCAATATTACCGATACTGCAGCTATGGCAACACCCGGATTGTATGTATCTGCCAAATAACCTATTAAAGGAGCAAGGATAGCTGCAAAAACAGATTTGGCCTGCGAACTGGCAGATAGAACAGTAGCCAGTGCATTGTCTTTTGAAAGGTCTGCTATCAGTGCCACGCCCATTGGTTTCCTGAGATTCTCAATAGCTAAAATTATCATAAAACATATGATCGACACTATGAATATCGATAAGTGAAATGTCAGGCCGGTAACGATACCAAAGAAAAATCCCAACAGCAATGTCAGGTTGAGAGGTTTTGACACTGATTTGTAAGCCACTGCTATTTTGCCGGAAAATCTGCTGGCATAAGCATTGAACAGAAAAGAAATGAAATAGACCACTCCAATAACTATGGCTGTTTTTTTTTCACCATCCATCCACGCAAGGATTGGGAGTGAAAGTGCAAAAGTCTTCAGCAATGGCTGAATGTAATCTTTTGCTGCCCTGTAATAACCGGTATAGATAGAAGAACTCGTTAAAGCTTTGATAAAATAAAGCTTTTTGAATGTTTGAAAGAATGCGGTGAAAATCTCTTTAAAAGCTTTTGAGACGGACGAGATATTGAGAGGTAATTTTGTGCCGTCGAGGTAACCCGGATAAGTAGAGATAAGGATCGCGTCAATGAGATAGGGGAAGATGGAAATCAAAAAAATCAAACGTAGGCTGCCGGAGTAAAATACCACTCCGGCTGCTAGCAGCGCAGAAACGGCGGATCCAATTTGTGACCAGGATCGTGTGTTTCCGTAATAGGATACCTTCTGATCATCCCATCCATTCACTTTCAGGTAATGGTAGATCATGGCTTTATGGACACCGGTACGGAAGGCATCTCCAACAGCAAAGGTCAGGAAGGCAGCCATAAACCAAAAGAAATCGTGTGCCGCGTAAAAAATGATGAATGAAACAATGTAAAAGAAGAATGAACTGATCAGTGTTTTTTTTCTTCCCAGGGCATCTGCTATCAGCCCACTTGGTATTTCAGTAATTGCGAGAACAATCTCCCGAATAGAATAAAGGATACCAATCTGAACGAAAGTCAGTTGGTTTTCGAGAAGGAAAAGTATGAGAAATGCATCAAAGAGCCTGAGGTTTTTAAAGAAACCATACAGGCAGAATTTATAGTACTGGATATTTTTTACTATCTGGATCGCCATGGGAAAAAAGGATGTCCAAAAGTATTAAATAGTGAGCAAGTTCTAAAATTGGGATTTATCCCGAAACTTTTTTTTTGTAGTTAATAATCCGATTAGCCAGCAGCAGCTAACATCCTTATATTTGCGACCTTCATGATCAGCACCACCATCACATATCGTCGGATCTGGAATGTGGCTTACCCGATTATCCTGGGAAGTGTTGCGCAAAACCTGATCAATTTCACAGATACTGCCTTCCTTGGCAGGGTGGGGGAGATTGCCCTTGGCGCCGGGGCATTGGGAGGTATTTTTTACCTGGCCGTGATCATGATTGGCCTGGGGTTTGGAACCGGTGCACAGATCATTATTGCCCGGCGATACGGTGAAAATGAACTTAAAAAAGTTGGCTCCATAGTCGACCATTCTGTTGTGTTCCTTTTTATCATGTCTGTTTTATGTTATTTCCTGCTTCAATATGGAACCGAAACGGTTCTAAAGAGTTTTATCAATTCCGAGGCGGTATTCAAATCAACTGTCGCTTTTCTGGATTATAGATCTTATGGCATTTTCTTTGCCTTTTTGAATATGAGTTTCAGGTCCTTCTACGTAGGGCTTGCAAAGACCAAAGTGATCACTTACACAACTGTGGTCCTGGCTGCCGTAAACATTGTTTTCGACTATCTGCTCATCTTTGGCAAATTCGGATTTCCTGAGATGGGCATTGAAGGTGCAGCAATCGCTTCGGTAATTGCTGAGATTTTTGCCCTCCTGTTTTTTATTGCTTATACTTTTGGCACAGTTAAACTAAAGGATTATGGCATGTACCGCTTTGCCGGTATCTCCCTGGCAAAGCTTAACAACATTCTCCGGGTGTCGTTTCCTGTAATGATGCAAATGTTTCTCTCCCTGGCTGTCTGGTTTGTGTTTTTCATTTTCATTGAAAAACTCGGAGAGTCAGCTCTGGCAGTTTCCAATATTGTCAGGAGTGTGTTTGTCATACTGCTGGTGCCTGTCTGGGGATTCGCTACGGCAACCAACACACTGGTGAGTTATCTTATAGGACAGGGCAAGTCTGATGAGGTGCTGGCGCTTGTAAAGAAGATTGTCATGCTCTGCTTCATTGGTGTGGTGGCGGTAGTTGGTTTCGGACTTGTCTTCCCCAGGTTATTGCTTGGAATTTATACAAATGATGTCCATTTGGTTGACATGGGTGTGCCAATACTTTATGTTGTGAGTGGTGCCGCTCTCATGCTTTCCATGGGATTCATCCTGCTTAATGGGGTATCAGGAACAGGAAAAACCAATATTTCACTGATTATTGAGGTCGTTGTATTGACACTTTACCTTACCTATGCCTACGTTGCGGTTCATGTATTTAAGTCTTCAATCACTGTTGTCTGGACAACAGAGTTTCTCTACGGTATTTTTCTTGCACTTTTATCTTATGCCTACCTCAGGTCCAACAGGTGGAGAAAACTGAAGGTGTGAAGTGTAATTGGTTTGCCGAAACCGTCCATATTTGAATTACGGATAAAATTGGTAGATTTATAAACTTAAAATTTAATCATCATGGCCCTCTCAAAAACAAAAAAACGTCTCCTGATTATCCTCTCTATTATCGTTGGAATCATCCTCATCATAATATTCAGCATCAATTTAATTCTCGGCTCGTTACTTGAAGGGAGAATTAATGCGGCATTTGAAAAGAATAAAACGGAATACAAGTTTAACATTGATGGTGTGGGAGGAAACATTTTCTTTGGAAATATCAGGTTAAAAGGCCTGAGTATAAAACCTGACAGCATCTTGATCCAAAAGCTTAAGGAAGGTGCACTTCCTTCCGGCATAGTTATAGATGCTGAAATACCTTTATTCAGGATTGCGGGGGTAGGGATTTATGATGCCATTGTACATGGTGAGATTGATATCAGGAAAATAGAAATAAAACGGGCCAAAATCAAAATACTGAAAGGACCTAAACCCGATATGCCCGAAAAGGAAGGTTTACCGGCTGAGCCCAGGGAGCCATTCAATGTTGATTCCATTTATCTGGAAGGAATCGATGGATTCAGCCTTGGCAAGATTGTACTGGAGAAAAATGAATTCACCTTTTTCGATGTCGAAAAGGACGAAGAAGTATTGAAAAATGAAATTGAATACCTTGAAGTGACAAATTTTCTAATTAAAAAGCGTGATACGCTGGAGAATGTCTTTAAGTTAGATGTGACCAAAACCGTAGTCAGACTCAAAAATGAGGTCTTTAATATTCCCGGAGGACTTTACCAGCTCAAGCTGGAATACCTGGTTTTTAGCAGGTCTGATTCGAACCTGGTTATCAAAAACATGAGCTTCAAACCGCTTATGAAAGATAAATTTAAGATGGCCAAAAAGTTTAAGTATACAAAAGAAATATTTGACCTAAGCATAGATGAAATAAGGGTTTTTGCCATCAGTTTATCCGATCTCGTCAGGAAAGATATGCTATACATCGACAGTGTAAATGTGAATGGTATTGATATCGAGATTTTAAAAGATAAGCGTTACCCTTTCAATGAGCAACTCAGGCCAAAGTTACCACAGCAGTCACTGAACACCATGGAAATGCCCATATTTATCGGAGCAGTGAATTTAACTAACAGTAAGCTTAAATACCAGGAAAAGGAAGAAGGGGTAAAGGATCTGATGACTGTCTTGCTAAGTGATTTAAATGCGCGTATTGATTTTATTACCTCAGTTCGCGACAGCATTCGGACAGGGAAACCGATGAAGATTCATCTCACTGCAAAGTTGATGGAGAAACCCACAGTGAATATTAACTTCGTCTTTCCCTTGAACAGCAGGGTGGATACTTTTTACTTTTCAGGGACCATGGGGGCAGCCAACCTTGAGATTTTCAACAGCGCGGCCCTGCCTGCAATAGGAGCTAAGTTCACAGGGGGAAAGATGAACAGTATCAATTTTAAAGGGGGTGCAAACCCCAGGGTGTCAAGTGGTGAAATGACGATGCTGTATCAGGATTTGCA
>JAUXDH010000144.1 GCA_030618545.1 Chlorobiota bacterium | reverse complement strand
CCGAATCCCCGCATGGCGCCACAGGGGATGTTGTTTGTATAAACCGTTTTCGCCTCAATATCAACATTGGGTATGTAATATCCTCCCGCTGCATGGCCGGCTACCCTTTCCAGCACTTTCGTGCCTACTGAAGCATAGGCGCCGGTATCACCAACGGCCGTCAATTTTAATGCTGTAAGCTTGCCGTTGCTGTCAGCAGCGATTTCCATCTCCATGAAAATAGGATGCCGTTTTGGATGCAGCCGGATGGACTCCTCCCTGCGAAGGGTTAATTTAACAGGTTTATCCAGTAGGTAGGCAAATAATGCAGTTTGTCCCTGGACGCTCAGATCTTCCTTGCCGCCGAAACCCCCGCCATTTGGTACCAGGATGACCCTTACTTTATCCTCTCGCAACCCAAGTATTTTGGACACCTGTCTTCTATCTTCGTACACTCCCTGGCTCTGACTGTAAACTTCTATTCCTCCGTTTCCGTCCCGACGTGCAATGGCCGCCTCTTTCTCAAGAAAACCATGCTCAACGCGTTGTGTCCGGTAACTGTCTTTAGAGATAAATCTTGCTTTTGAAAAGGCTTTATCAGGATTGCCAACTGTGAACTTTGTGGTTTCGAAATGATTTGGTCGCTCAGGATGAATCGGATCTGCCTTGATGGCTTCAAAAACATCCGTCAATGGTTTGAAAACCTCATATTCAATCTCTATCAGGTCAATGGCTTTCCTGGCAATTTCATCGCTGTCGGCAACAACACCTGCAAGCACATCACCAATGAAATGTGTGGTTTCACCCTCCTCAACCATAACCGGCCAGTCATGAAAAATAAGACCGATGTTTTTTTCTCCGGGAATATCTTTGGCTGTGAATACCCGGTGAACTCCCGGATAGTTATCAGCAGCAGTTGTTGTGATTTTGAGAACTTTTGCACGCGGATGGTCACTGAATTTCAGGGCAGCATAAAGCATTCCGTCGAGAAACATGTCATCGACAAATTCACGCTCACCAACAGCCGTTTCGTAAGCCAGGTACTTCGGCTGAGAAACCCCAATCTTACCCGAGGTTTTGTTCACCTTGATGGTTTTTTTCTCCCTGATTGCCTCAGCGGCAAACTGAATGGCGCTCTCTATCTTTTTGTAGCCGGTGCAGCGGCAAAGATGGGGCTTCAATGCTTTCCGGATTTCTTCAATCGTTGGTTCAGGATTGCTTTGCAACAGAACTTTGGTCCGGCTGATAAAACCCGGCGTGCAAAAACCGCATTGAACGGCTCCTTTGTTTACAAATGCTGTGGCAATTGTTTCTTTGACATATTCCGGAAATCCTTCCAGAGTAAAGATTTGGGCATCCTCCAGCTTCCCCATTTTCGTTACACAGGACAACATGGCCCTGCCATTAATTTCAACAGTACAGGCGCCGCAGGCAGCCTGTCCCGAACAGCCATCTTTAGCGGAGGTGATTTTCTTATCAAGCCTGAGGTAATTGAGCAATGATCTTTCGGGGTCACCAGACCAGGACTGTTTTTTTCCGTTGAGATAAAAGGTGATCATGCCAGTGCTTTTTTGAGTTCATCCAGAACAGGATTTATCGATTTGGGTAACCGGATATTATTTTCAATTCCTTTCAGATCTTTTAATCCGCTGCCGGTAAGTAAAACAATGTTTTTCGAATTGTCAGGAATTTGTTTATTGTTCTGATAAAAAAGGAATCCTGCAAATGCAGCAGCAGCAGCAGGCTCAGCAAATAAACCTGTATTTTGAGAAAGCGATTGAGAAGCGCTCAGGATGCTTTTATCTGTTACACTGATGAATTCACCTCCATATTGCCTGATAAACTGTTTGGTCATGTAGAAGTTTCGGGGCACATCAACAGAAATGGAATCGGCAATTGTATTGCTTGACCTGACCTGAAAAGTATCACCCGTAATATTCCTGACAAGATTATCACTGCCCGAAGACTGAACAGCTACAATTACGGGCATTTTATTAATCAGCTTCAAATTCATCAGATCTTCGAATCCTTTGTAAACACTGGAGATGACCACACCATCACCAACAGGAATAAAAATCCTGTCAGGAACTTCATATTTCAACTGTTCGAATATTTCAAAACTGACTGTCTTTTTACCTTCTATGGTAAGGGGATTGAAAGCCGTGTTGCGGTTATAGTAACCAGACTCTTTTGTTGCCTCAATACTTAATTCAAAAGCCTCATCGTAGGTTCCTTTAACAGTAACCAATTGTGCACCATACATGATGGTCTGGATCAGCTTGGCAGCAGGGGCAGTTTCCGGAACTAGGACAACAGCCCTTTGTTGCTGCGAGGCACAAATAGCTGCTAAAGAGGAGCCCGCATTGCCTGTGGATGCAGCAATAATTGTATCAATGCCTTTTTCTTTTGCAAAGGCTGAAACCACCGCGGATGCCCTGTCTTTAAAAGAGTAAGTAGGGTTTTGTGAATCGTCTTTAAGAAATAGATGAAAAGGCAAACTTTTACTTTCCAGGTTTTTAATGTGATACAGCGGAGTGTTTCCAATCCTGAGGTTAGGAAGACTGCCCGATTTTTGGATTGGGAGCAAATCTATGAATTGTCTTTGTTTAAGCAGTTTAAAATCAGGGGCGAAATGTTCATAGTTATAAATAATTTTCAATACTCCCAGGGGAGGAAGGGCGGGACTGTTTTCCTTTTCACAGTGAGGACATAAATACCTTACTTCAGCATCGTCATAACTGGCGCCGCAGTTGATGCACCGGTAGTAGAATTTGGTGTATGGTATGGTTGTTTTCATTTGGGATATCCCCGACTCCCCGACCTGAAGGTGTGGGTAACTGAGGTTTAAGGTTATAAATATTTTTTTAGGACACCGGTTCTTTCATTGAATTCTTCAATCTCTTGATCCCACAAATCGACCTGGGCATAGCGTGAACTCCAGTATTTGTCGTCATACCACTGGGCATTCAGTTCTTCGGCTGTTTTGCCCTGCTGCTCAACCCATGTAAAATATTTCAGGTTGTGCATCCGCTTCTTGTCATAGTAGTTCAACTCAATCATATGATCTGTTTTTAATCCCAGGATATCTGCTGCAAAACTCACTGCTGCCTGTGTACTGTCAAATTCACCATATTTTTCATTTTCTTCCTTCAAGCGTGATTGGTACATCTCCATGGAGTCGGTGGCCACGGTAATTATGAAATCTTTCCCTGTCATTTCAAAATACTTTGCCAGCTTAATGGACCCCATCATGTTGGCAATAGATGAAATGCCGAGATATTTAAGTTTATCGACCAGTACAGGATCAATGCCCGGTTGTTTTTTAAGAAATTCTTTTCCGGCATTTTCATTAAACAACCGCATGAGCCTGATATTAGGAGTGTCATCGATTCCGGCCACCAGATCCATGTTTTTCATGTTGTGTATCCATGGAACATGTTTGTCTCCAATACCTTCGATACGGTGCTCACCAAAGCCATTAAATAAGAGTGTAGGGCACTGCAGCGCTTCGCCGGCACACACTTTAATGCTTGGGAATACCGTCCTCAGGTAATCCGCGCTTCCCAGAGTTCCTGCCGAACCCTGTGTTAGGAACATGGCTGCACATCGGTCATCCTTATTTTTTAAGTTTTCGAAAACTTCCTCCATAGCCGGACCGGTAACTGCATAATGCCACAGAGAATTCCCTATCTCCTCGAACTGGTTCAGATTTACTATTTCATCACCCCTTTCAGCCATGAGCTCTTTCACCTTGTCGTAGATCTCTTTTACATTGCTTTCTGTTCCAGGGGTAGCAATCACTTCAGCGCCTACTTTGTGCAGCCATTCAAACCGTTCGGATGACATGCCTTCGGGCAATACAGCGATAGAATCACAACCAAGCAAATAGGAATCGTAAGCGCCGCCGCGACAGTAATTTCCTGTTGATGGCCATAGCGCTTTTTGCCTAGTAGGGTCAAACCTTCCCGTGATTAATTTCTCAACCAGAGGACCAAAAGTAGCGCCTACTTTATGCGCTCCCGTTGGAAAGTATTTCCCGATAAGCATAATGATCCTGGCTTTCACTCCGGTTAGCTCCGATGGGAGTTCAAGGTAATTTACATCGCCAAAACCTCCACCGGAATTTACCGGTTCATTTTTCCATGTTATCCTGAACATGTTTAGTGAGTTCAAGTCCCACAGACCAATATTCTTAAGTTCCTCCTGTATTTTTTCGGGTATAAGACCAGGGTCACTCATTTGCTTGTAAGTGGGCAGGATGATGTTTCTTTCCCTGCATCTCTCTATGGTGTTTTCAAGTACTTTTTCCTTGTTGATCATTGGGTGATTGTTTTAACCATAAAATGAATCTGCGCCCTCCATGATGATTTTCATTTCGGCTGCTTCTTTAAGTTCCGGGCTGTATGGATATCTGTTGGGCTTTGTGTAATCAACTATCCTGAACCGGTCATCAAATCCAATCCGACGGTCCTCTTTGCTGAACTCAAAATTACCATTGTTTTTCACCAGTATTGAATTCTGATTCCCATTTTTATGGTGAAGTATTTGACTCCCGTTTTCCCTTTCAAAATAATATCCGTCTTTTTCCTTATCAAACGAATCCCGATTGATATACAGGTGGGGTTTGTCCTTGTACGGTGATCCGGATGTAGGACAGAAAGTCGTGCAGTTACCGCATTCATTACACCAGTCGGCGATGTGGAGAATCTGTATTTCCTGCTTCAATTCTAAAACCGGGCCCTCCGTCAGCTTATCTCCTGTTTGCTCTTTAACCCTTTCAAAGTTGAATCCGGATGGTTGAGTCTGATAAAAATGGAGTGCAAGGTTGGGGCAAACCGTTGTGCAAATGTTGCAGATTTCGTCACAGAGTAAACACCTGGATGATTCTTTTACTGCTTCTTCTTTTGAAAATGTTGTAGAAACAAGATGGAAGTTTTTTCTATCAGAGATGAGACTCTCTTTTGGTTTTATGGAAAAAGTTCTTTTCGATCTGTTCAGCAGGTGGGTTTTCAAGTCAAGTTTTTTCCTTCTTTGTCCTAATTGCTTGCTGATTACAGTTTCTGATTTTCTGATGATCTCCACGGCTGCTTTTCTTCCGTCTCCAATAGCATTGATAGCTGTTGAAGCTCCGCGCATGGCATCACCTCCGATAAAGACATTGGGGATTTGTGTTTCGTATGAATCCGGCTTCGTCTTTAGTAATTCCTTAGTGCTGAAATCGATCGAAAGTTCCTGACCAATTGCAGGAATGACCGTGTCGCATTCGAAATCAAATTCTGAGCCGGCTATCCTTACAGGTTTGGGCCGGCCATTTTCGTCTTTTCCTTCAAGTTTCATTCTGCAGCATGTAACTGATGAAACTTTTCCGTTTTCCGTATTTATTTTTAATGGAGAAGTCAATTCCAGTATCTCCATCCCCTCGTCAAGAACTGCCTTAATCTCTCCTGAATCGGCAGGCATCTGCTTTTTCGTTCTCCGGTAAATGACGGTAACTTTCCCGTTTTCCCCCACCAGGCGAAAAGCCGTACGGGCAGCATCCATAGCTGTGTTTCCGCCACCAATTATGGCAACCTGCTCTCCTATTCCTGTCGGTTTACCTTCTTTCGTTTTGAACAGAAACCGGAGCTGGTCCATTACTCTTTTAGCATCTATCCCATCTATAAGCAATTCAACAGATCGCTGTGCGCCGGTTGCGATGTAAACGATATCATTTTCGTTTCTGAGCTTTTCAAAAACGGCACGGTCAATGTTGTATCCATAATGGACTGCTACCCCAGGTTTTTCAATCTTATCAATATCAGCGGCTATGGCATCATCAGTGAGCCTGAATGAAGGAATGGCTCCGGAAACCATTCCGCCGGGATGCGGTTTGTTCTCATAAACATCCACTTTAAACCCGGCTCTTCTCAAGAAATATGCACACGATAAACCGGATGGCCCGGCGCCAATTATTGCTGCCTTTGCCGCATTAATTTCCGGTTGAGAGTTATCCTTCCAGTTTCCATTTTCCGCTACAAACCGTTTGATCTCCCTGATCAAAACCGGGCTGTCATAATTGATCCTCGTGCATTTAGTCTGACACAAGTGATCACAAACCATCCCTGTCATCCTGGGAAAGGGATTGGTTTTCATGATAACTGCAAGAGCCTGATCGTACTCACCAATAGCTGTGAGATGTAAATATTCAGGTATGTCCTGGTTGGTAGGACAGGCATCTATGCAGGGAGCCTTTATACAATCGAAGTAATTTAGCGGGCGATCTGTTTTGATAAATGGATCGATGAACTCAGTTTTTTTGTACCTGTCATCATTAAGAGTTTTGTGAGAATAAATCTCAAGATTGGATAGCACAGGATTTTCCGGTTCTCCGTTTTTCCCTTCAATAAACTCTTCAATGGATTTTGCCTGACAATCTTTCATGGCCGCACTCAGCTCTTGCACGTACTGATGCAAGCGGCCATAACCTCCGGGTTTCAGGATATCAGAACAAACGGTAACCGGAGATAATCCGCAGGCGATGGTGTCGGAAACATTGAAAGCATCAACACCCGCGCAGAATGAAATATCCAGTTTTCCATCAAAAGTTTGCTGTAGTTTTTGCGCCAGTTTAATGGAGATTGGATGCAGCACCCTGCCGCTCATGTACATCATTTCCTCTTTTGTGGGAAACACTTCTTTGTGGTTCAGGCATTCGAGTGTGTTTGTTAGTTTGAGACTGAAATGAAGACTGTTGGCTTCGGCACGTCGTTGAAGGTCTTCAATAATCCTTTTGGCATCATTGAAATTAAGATCGTGCTCAAATGCGATATCGGGGACAATTGTCTCAAATCCTGAATTAAACAGAATATGAAGTAATTCTTCTTTACCTAACAAAGTTGGATTCAGCTTGATCGCCGTATGAAGTTTTCTCTCTCCAATCAGGTATTTGCCAATCTTCCCGATCTCAGCGGGAGGACAACCATGCATGGTGGAAAGGGTGATGTTGTCAGAAATGCATGGATTGATTTTCAGATCAGCAGCCTGAGGGTAGATGTGTTTTAAGCTTTTGATTTTTGTTTCAATTTCTTCAGCGGCATTACTCATCTTTTTAAAAAACCACTGGATGTTGTCGTTCAGAATTCCTTCATAATCGTAGCCCACACTCATATTAAATATCACACCGGCCTGATCGTGATCGTTCCACCCGAACTTGTCCTTCAGAATATGAATCAATATCCAGGCGTCGAGGTACTGATCGAATGATTCATGAATTTTCAGTTCCTGTGACCATTCACAGTTGTAGCCTTCATCCTGCATATCGATACAGGGTTTGGATACTTCCAACTCATCAAGGGTTTGTACAGTTTTTAATTCAATGAATCTTGCTCCGGTGAGCCATGCCGCTAAAATATTCTGTGAGAGTTGTGTGTGTGGTCCGGCAGCAACACCAACAGGAGTTTCAAGTAGCCGGCCAAAACGTTCTGATC
>JAUXDH010000195.1 GCA_030618545.1 Chlorobiota bacterium | reverse complement strand
TATCCTCTTTCATATAAAACTCTTCATCGTAATCAATATCATAGTAATAATGATAAAACAAATCCCGAGTGGGATTATGCGGATAATAAAGGGATTGATAATCAATACTGATCAGCACATACTTTAAACTCGTTAATTCATTCAGACGATTAATCGTCAGCCTTTTATCGTAATACAAGGTCTGTGATCCAAAAGCCATATTGTAAGCTTTCATGTCAAACTGTCCGGGATCAATCCCTTCAGCGGCATGAGAGCTCCCAAGAATAAGCACCTCGATCGAATCAGCCTGACTGATCAAACCATTGATTTTCTGTTTATAATAACTATCTACAGATCTTATTTTATACTCTAATACTGCCGATACCAGAAAGAGAGGAATGATGAAGACGATAATTCTGAGTACAAATTGTTTCATGATCAATTCGGTCTGTCAGTCCTGTATTCTATTGATTTATCTTAAAACAAGTGATTTTGGTCAAAAGATAGTCCATTGTCATTAACATTGGTTGCGGCAAAAATAAATATTTATTAGGTGAGGATTTCATTCCCACCAGACTTCATCAACAAAAATCCAGGAAGGATTTGGATGTCCTTTGTGCCAGGCCGGGCATTTTGTAATGTTTTTTGCGTGGACACGTATGTATCTTACTTTTTGTTTTTTAAAAGTGATCACAAAATCTTTCATGATAGAGCCATCAGCTTTTTCATCCACATCATTGTGAATCGTACCCACCTCCGTAAATTCTTTACCATCAATGGATATTTCAAACTTCACCCACCCGGGCATAAATATCCATGAGTTCTGATCCTGAAGAAAACCAGAACCAATTTGGCTTATCCTGTACGCTTTACTAATATCAATAGTTGCAAGCAGGTCATCACCCCAGTAGCCCTGCCAGTTTCCGGTTTTAAAATCCGCTCCCCCGCGAAGCGTGTTGATCAGTGCCTTTTCACCGCCGGCTGCGTATTGTGAGTTGTAAGGATACTCAAGCTGAACAGTTCTTCCTGGTGGAATCTTCACATATTCGGACTCTTCAAAAAAACTGCTCTTTCCATTCAAATTAGCCACTGCAACAAGCGTTGTATTCTTCTTCAGTTTTAAAGGCTGCCGGTAAGTCCTCAGGTTCGGTTCGTCTTCATTGGTTTTCCTACCCCACCTGACATCCGCATCATCATTCAAATGATCGATACCAACACTTATTTGATTTTCGAAGGTCTTTGAGCCGGCAATAAAATAAGGTACCGGTGTAATCAGGTGTTCACTTATTTTTTGCCGGGGACGATGCTCAACTTTCTTTCCAAATTCTTTATTTGGAACTTCACCCATTTCAAACTCCAGCACTCCTCCATTCATGATCATGTCGTGGGTAATGTATGACCTGGGCCATGGCTCCCCATTGTAACTGACCGCCTGAATATAAAAGTTATCATCTGTGAGGTTCCCTGTTTTGATTTTAAATTTTTTTTCGTTCTCCAGATTAATGGTAACTGAATCAAAGGAGGGCGTTCCCAGAACATACACATCGCTGCCGGGAGTAACAGGATAGAATCCCATCGCACTCATCACATACCAGGCAGACAACTGACCACAGTCTTCATTTCCACTCAGTCCATCAGGAAGATTGGTATAAAGTTCATTCATGATCTGGTTTACCACCTCCTGGGATTTCCAGGGTTTTCCAATGTAATTATAAAGATAAGCCATGTGATGGCTGGGTTCATTTCCCTGGGCATATTGCCCGATGAGCCCGGTAATATCTGCCTGTTCCCTTCCTGTCAGGGTTGAATCGGAAGTGAAAAGTTCATCAAGTTTTTTCTCATAGTTTTCCGCACCCCCTAAAAGGTCGATATGGGTATTCAAATCCTGCGGAACAAAAAAGTTGTATTGCCATGAATTCGCTTCGGTGAACATGAAGTTGACTTCTGCAGGATCAAAAGGCTCTACAAAACTGCCGTTGCTTTTGCCCCTGAAAAATCCTGTTTCCTTATCAAAATGGTTTTTATAAAACTGGGCTCTCCGGATGTATTTTTTATACACCTCTTCATTTCCAATCATTTTTGCCATCTCGGCGATGCACCAGTCATCGTAAGCATATTCCAGGCTTTTCGATACTGATTCTCCTTCCTTATCCGAAGGTATGTATCCTTTCCTGCGATACCAATCCAATCCAAACTGGCTTGCTTGGGAGGTTTGAACCATTGCATCCAATGCCATTTGAGCATCAAAATCATTTATTCCCTTTTTGTAAGCATCCACTATAACCGGAACAGCATGGTATCCTATCATGGTGTTTGTTTCATTGGCGGCAAGTTCCCAAACGGGGAGCAAACCATCATGCTTGTACATATCGAGCATGGATTTAATAAAATCAACAGTTCTTTCTCTTTCGATAATATTGAACAATGGGTGCAATGTCCTGAAAGTATCCCAAAGCGAGAATACCGTGTACATCTGAAAAGTGTTATCCTGATGTATTTTCAGGTCATGGCCCCGATACCTTCCATCCACATCGGTATACACATTGGGTGCAAGCATGGTGTGGTAGAGAGCCGTGTAGAAGGTTTCCTTTCTGGCATCATTGTTACCAATGACTTCGACCTTATCCATCTGGGCAGACCATTTGTCGCGGGCATCGCCCTTCACTCTTTCAAAATCCCAATCCGGGATTTCATGGAGCAGGTTATTTCTTGCCCCTCTGGCATCAACAGATGAAATACCAACTTTTACGTAGATAATCTCTCCTGATTCTGTTTCAAAATCAACCCAGGCTTTCAGCCCCCCTTCCTTCGATTTCGCCTCATCCTCTTCCTTCATAACTCCTTCATCATTAACCAGTCCAAAAGACTTAAACGGCTTCGAAAACTCTGCATAGAAATACACATACTGATCCTTCGCCCATCCTTCGGTTCTTCTTAAACCTTCTATTTGATAATCACTGATAATCCGTATACCTGATTCAATAATTCTTTCCGTATTGATACTTTCCTCAAGGTCAATCACGATATGTGCATCCTTGCTTAAAGGAAAAAGGTATTTATGAAAACCGGCTCTTTCGGTGACAGTCAATCCAACGTAGATATTGTAATCATTCAGGTGAACAGCATAAAAACCAGCTTTGGCCTTTTCTCTCTTGTGTTCAAAGCGGGAAGCATATCCGGAAGACGGATCCTCAGCAGTACCGGGATCAGTTTTCAGCTCACCGATCGTAGGCATAAACCTGATGTCACCGTAATCGGAAGCGCCTGTACCACTAAGGTGGGTATGGCTGAATCCGAAAACAACACTATCGGAATAGTGGTAGCCCGAACAACCATCCCAGGAATCTTTTCGTGTATCCGGACTCAGTTGAACCATTCCAAAAGGCACAGTGGCGCCCGGGTAGGTGTGGCCATGGGCATCAGTCCCAATGAATGGGTTAATGAAGTCTACAGGTGTTTTAGTGCGCTTATTTGAGCATGACATGACAAACAATATTAATGATAAAGAAGTGAATGTTACGGCTGATCTTAAAAGTCTCTTCATTTAATAATACGATTTACTATCAAACATTTCATTTATTCCCTCCTGGTACAGGGCATAATTAAATCCTGGCTGCAGGCTGAAAGCTCCTGTCTCACCATTCTTTCCCAAGGCAATGAATCCGACCTGCCTCTTTACATTTTCAGGGTCTTTCTTAACAATACGCAGTACTGCCTCTTTACAGGCTTCCATGGGATTCCTGCCATTCCGCATCAACTCAACCACGAGAAAAGATCCGAGTGTTTTCAGCACGAGTTCACCCATCCCTGTAGCGGTTGCCGCACCTACTTCATTGTCGACAAAAAGACCCGCACCGATAATGGGTGAATCCCCCACCCTGCCATGCATTTTAAAGGCCAGCCCACTGGTGGTGCATGCTCCTGCCAGGTCGCCTTTTTGATCAATTGCCAACAGGCCGATGGTGTCGTGGTATTTATTTGGTTCGTTTTCCCAGTTTATTACCGGATCGTATTTGGATTCTTTCAGCCATTTCTCCCATGCCTCTTTTGCCTTTGGGGTTAAAAGGTTTTTTTCTTTGAAACCACTCTGTCTGGCGAATAGCAGCGCACCTTCACCGGCAAGGATGACATGGGGAGTTTTCTCCATTACCAGGCGGGCAACTGAAACAGGGTGCAAAATGTTTTGAAGAAAACATACTGATCCTGCATTGCCATCCGGGCCCATAATGGAGGCGTCGAGGGTGACAATGCCTTCCCTGTCGGGCCACCCTCCGATTCCTACACTTGCATTCTCAGGATCTGCTTCGATCAGCATGACGGCATTTTCCACTGCATCTACGACAGAACCACCTGAGCTTAAAACTTTCATGCCTTCTGCATTGGCTGCTATTCCATGGTTCCAGGTGGATATGAAAGCGGGCAGGCTTTTTTTAAGCGGATTCTGAATAGCCTCAGTATTTGCTTTCAACATCCCGGGCACAAGACTCAGCATCCCTGCCGCTGCCGCTTTTTCAAGAAATTTTCTTCTGTTTAACATTTGTATGAAATATTATAATTTAACCGCAATGCTCGCCAAGAATGCGCAATGAACGCAATGTTAAAGATTATTAACTACTCTTCTTATTTCATTTTCTGTCATGAATCTCACTCTTAGCGCTCATTGCGGACACATTGCGCCCTTTGCGGTTAAATATGTTCAGTTTTAGGTTTATATCCATTCAACCCAAAAAAGGCAATGTAAATGTAGCTAAAAACGGGGATGATAAAGGACAGGTGAACGCCATAATTATCGGCAAGA
>JAUXDH010000213.1 GCA_030618545.1 Chlorobiota bacterium | reverse complement strand
ATCTATAAAATACCTGAAAAAGAGTTTCCTTTCACTCCCGGATTACCAGGTGTGAAATTGTTTGGAACCGGAGGAACAATCGCTTCAAGGCTTGATTATCGTACGGGAGCTGTTATCCCGGCCTTCTCACCCGGAGAATTATATGGAGCGGTTCCCGAACTAGCTGATATCTGCAACCTGGACACTGAAAAGGTCTTTGCTGTATTCAGTGAAAATATGGGACCTAAGCAATACATTGCCCTTGC
This sequence comes from Chlorobiota bacterium, assembly GCA_030618545.1. Lineage (GTDB taxonomy): Bacteria > Bacteroidota > Bacteroidia > Bacteroidales > F082 > JAADID01. Next base: position 3,633 of record JAUXDH010000213.1, on the reverse strand, counting down.
AAAAGCCATTGGTAAAGAGATCGAAAAAGGTATTGATGGTATTGTCATTGGCCATGGTACAGATACCCTGCACCATACCGGGGCGGCACTCACTTTCATGTGTCAGAACCTGCCTGTTCCAGTGGTGCTTGTAGGTTCACAACGCTCATCTGACCGTCCAAGCTCAGATGCGGCCCTAAACCTTATGCATGCCATGAGAGCTGCCGGCCATTCAGATATTGCTGAGGTGCTGGTTTGTATGTTTGGCCCTACTTCCGATGAATACGGACTGTTGCATAAAGGAACCCGGGTAAGAAAGATGCATTCCTCATACCGTTCAACTTTCCGCTCTATCGGTGATACACCGGTTGCACGAATCAATCGTAAAGAAATCATTCCTATTAAAGAGGATTATAACCGCCGCCGCAGTGACCGTGATGTGAAGATTCTTCCCTATTTCAGTGATGAAGTGACCATGCTTTATTATTATCCCGGGATGAAACCTGACACACTTGATGCACTTGTTGATGCAGGTTATAAGGGTGTGATCTTCGTTGGAACGGGATTAGGACATGTCAACAAGGAACTTTACCCCGCCATTGAAAGGGCACATGCTAAAGGCGTTCATATGTACATGACTTTGCAAACCATCTGGGGTTATGTACACATGTTTGTTTATGATACCGGAAGGGATATGATGGCCAAAGGCATTATCCCGGCAGGAAATATGCTGCCTGAAGTTGCATGGGTTAAGCTTAGCTGGATCCTTGGTCAGACTGATGATCCTGAGAAAGTAAAAGAGATGATGCTCACGCCGGTGAATGATGAAATTACCCTTAGAGAGCCATACAATGGTTACCTTGTTTATCAGGGCGGTGTTCCTGATGTGGATGATTTTGTTAAGAGGGTTTATAAGTAAATATTTCACGCAAAGTCGCAAAGCCGCAGAGGTATAATATTAATTTGTAAGGAGGGGAGTGGGCGCAAGTAAAAATTACTTATAGTATTCAAAAATAGCTTAAGTATAATGGAACACGAAATACTCCTCCCCCTGTGAAGGGGAGGTGGACGTCACAGACGGGCGGAGGGGTTTATTCCAACACCTGAATATTCTTCGCCGAGCAAATCTCCTTCAACTGATCAGGCCATATGGAAATAGTTACCTCACCAAGGTGTGCGGTTCTGAGTAAGTACATGTAAGTGCGTGACTGTCCGATACCACCACCTATACTCAAAGGGATTTCATCGTTAAGAATAGCCTGGTGATAGGGGAGTTTGAGGAAATCAAGCTGACCGGAGATTTCGAGCTGCTGCTTCATGGTTTCTTTGGTCACACGAACACCCATGGAGGTTAATTCATGCCGCCGTTTTGTTACCGGATTCCACACAAGGATATCCCCATTAAGGCCATGCATCAACTTGCCATTCTTCTCAATTGTTGGAGTTACCCAATCATCGTAGTCAGCGGCTCGCATTTCATGCGGATAACCATCTTCCAAAACCCAGCCAATTCCAATGATGAAGACAGCAGGATACTCCTGGATCAATTTGGTTTCCCGCTGCTTGCGTGGCAGGTCAGGATACATTTCAAGAATCTCTTCAGCATGGAAGAATTTGAGCTCCTCAGGAAAATCAGGATACCTCGGATCGTTCAATTCCGGGAATTTCTCCTTAGCCATTTGTCCCGCTCCATAAAGCACTTTCCAGATCTTCCTCACGGTATCCTTCAGGTAATCCAGGTTGCGCATATCGTCGGTAATTCTTTTCTCCCAATCCCATTGATCCACATAAGAGCTGTGGTCATGATCCAGAAAATAATCTTTGCGGACAGCCCGCATATCTGTATTTATTCCTTCTCCAACTTCACAATCAAATTGGGCCAGTGCCATCCTTTTCCACTTTGTGGCTGCCTGAACAACCTGTGCCTCGATGCGTTTTGGTAATCCCAATCCGCAGGGGAATTCCACCGGGGTGCGCGATCCGTCACGATCGAGGTAGTCATTTACACCACTGTCTTTACTTACGATCAAAGGCACCTGAACCATCTGCAGGTTCAGCTCTTTGGCCATGTTTTTCTCGATGTACTCTTTAATCATGTAAAGAGCCTCCATTCGTTTGAGTGGTGGTAAAAGAGCCTGGTAATCTGTTGGGAGAATCTTGTTTACTTCTTCGTAAGTACTGATACCTGGACCGGCAAGGTCTGCTTTTTTATCGGACATATTTGTAACTTTTTGGGTTGATAATAAAGGTGATTGTTAAAGAACCCTGAAAGTTACTTCAGTTAAGCCAATTAAACAAACTGGGAGGGTAATTTAGAATTTGTCTTGATGTGACCAGACTATTTTTCGCTTAGCCATTCTTCGGTCTCTTTTTTAAAAAGATAGTAGTTATTCATTTATTTCAAGACATCCATGTTCGTCGTCTGACAGAAAAGTCTTGATCGATTCACTGTGTTTTTATAAAAGTTTTTCAAGATTACTTGTGACAGTATTTCCCGATCTTAGCCAGACAATTTTTGGAGGAAAACCCAGCAGTGTGCTTAAATCTGAAAAATCAGCATCGAAAGTGACGATGGAATAACTATTATCCTTAGCATACTCCCAAATCTCCCGATCTGTTGCATCAACAAGGCCCAATTCCTTGATTTGCGCGGCACCTGGAAATGTGTCTATTATCTTTTTAACTAACCTATATGAAATATTCTGGTCAAATAATAGCTTCATGATGCATGTAGTAACTTATGTTCTTTGTTTGCCGCGTATGCTAAGCATGCATTTATCTGCTTTTTGGATAATTCAGGAAAATCATCAATAATTTCTTGCCTTGACATGCCATTTGAAAGCCATGAGAGCACATCATAAACAGATATGCGTGTCCCTTTGACGATTGGTTTGCCAAACCTTTTTTCAAAGTTAATTTCAATGAAGTCTGAGTAGTTATTCATGATTTGAATTGTTACTACAAAGATAATCATTCCATAAAATTATAAAGCATTGCAATCTCCTCCTCCCACAACTCATCATCAGGCGTCTCCAGGATAAGTGGCATATCGTTAAATCGGGGGTCATTCATGATGCGGTGAAAAACATCCAGGCCTAACAATCCTTTTCCAATATTGTCATGCCGGTCAACACGAGAGGCAAGCTCTTTTTTGGAATCGTTCAAATGCATCCCCTTCAGGTACTTAAATCCAACAACATTTTCAAACTCTTCGAAAGTTGCTTTGTAACCATCTTCTGATTTGATATCGTAGCCTGCTGTAAATGTATGACAGGTATCCAGGCAAACACCTACCCGGCTTTTATCCTCTACCTGATCGATGATAGCCGCGAGGTGCTCGAATTTGTAACCCACATTACTCCCCTGTCCCGCAGTGTTTTCAATAACCGCTACAACTCCTTTTGTTTTATCCAGTGTGATGTTAATGGATTCGGAAATCCTGGCAAGGCACTCTTCTTCCGACATCTGTTTTAAATGTGCACCCGGGTGGAAGTTCAGCAGCTTGATGCCCAATTGCTCGCACCGCTGTATCTCGTCCAGGAAAGCTTTTCTGGATTTAGAAAGATTTTCAGGAACCGGATTTCCAAGATTTATCAGGTAACTATCATGTGGCAGGATGTAATCGTTGCTGTATCCAAACTCATCACAGTTGGC
>JAUXDH010000028.1 GCA_030618545.1 Chlorobiota bacterium | reverse complement strand
GAACTTCTGCCCATAGAATAGACTTTTGCATTTAATTCGCTGGCATGCCTGATCATTTCCCAATGAAGCAAATAAGAAGTGTACAGCTTATTGTACTCGCGAAGTGTGGAAAACCAGATATTCTCGTAGTATCCATCGTACCACATTACAAAAGATCCTCCAACAGCTTGCTTATTCAGGTAAGCAACAAAAACCTGTGTCTTGATTTCTGAAGTCGACATCAGTGCATGAAAGAATCCCTGCCCTAATGTAGGTGAACCAATTTGGTGCATATTCCTGTTATAGACAAAGGAAAAATCTGCGAGTAATTCTGTATGACCCTGCCTGACTTTTAAACCGTTTTTGAACGATTTATTAATCTTCCTTTTTAGATTGGATGGTAATGAATCAAAGAGCAGATTATTTTTTAATTTGAGTGGAAGAATATGAACCACCTTGTGCGTATCGGATGATCCAAACATGGGCTGGCGACTTCGAACTTCAATATTAGGCCAAAGTTTTTTAGCAGTTGATTTTTCTTCACCCATTACAAACTTATAGAATCCCGATTGGATTCTTTCTGATTTCTCCAACTTCAGAACCTCATGTAGGACATCCTCATCGTTTACAAGATCTTGTTCTCCGGCCTTCCATAGTATCCCACCATACGAGAAATGAGGCATGCTGATAAATTTCTTTCCCACCCTGATCAGTGGTAAAAGACCAATTGGATCATTATCGCGATGAATGATGAAATAAAGGGGTGATAATTTCAGATGATCAGCAAAGAATTGAAAAAGCGCCGGATCGTGTGAAATAGTCAGTTCATCAGTATTGTTCAACGCCAGAGCGTTCCAGATATTAATTGCAGAATCGTCAGATAGCTTAACCAGTTTGGACATGTATGGATGTTGATTCGAATAACGAATTTACAAAGGTTATTGTAATAATTTGATTTTTGGCAATTAACCCTATTTATTAACTTAAATAAGTTGATCATTTGTGAGTGGTGTAAGATATTGGCCATTCATCTTACCTTTGTATGATGGCAAAAAAGCAAAAATTCTATGTGGTATGGGCAGGATTCAAGCCTGGTATTTATAAAACCTGGGAAGATTGCCAGAAACAGGTTGTTGGGTTTGACCGGGCAAAATATATAAGCTTTAAAACACAACAGGAAGCTGAGGAAGCATTTGATCAATCCTATGAGACTGTGAGAGACCTGAAAGGAAAAAAAGATCTTTTCGCTCTAAAGACAGATTCAAAACCGATATTAAAAAGTATTGCTGTTGATGCTGCCTGTAAGGGGAATCCTGGCACCCTCGAATACAGGGGCGTATTTACCGCTTCAGGAACACCCATCTTTGATCGTGGTCCCTACAAAATGGGCACTGTAAATATCGGCGAATTTTTGGCCATTGTTCTCGCGCTGGCCTGGCTGAAAAAAGAGAAACTCGACTACCCGATTTATTCTGATTCAATTACAGCCCTTTCATGGGTAAGGAAGAAAAGAGTGAACACCAAACTTAAATGGACCCAAAAGAATCTGGAATTGCGCTCTGCCGTTCTCAAAGCTGTTGAGTGGTTAAAACATAATAGCTACAGCAACCCTATCCTGAAATGGGATACACAGGAATGGGGTGAAATTCCTGCGGATTATGGGCGGAAATAGGGGGAGGTTTCAAGTTTCAAGTTTCAGGTTTCAAGTTGCGGGGTGTAGAAGTAAATTACGCACCAAACAAAAAAGACTCCGTTCAACAATAAACAGGCTGTAATACCAATTTTAGCATTTGTATAAATATGAAAATAGAATTAATATCTACGATAAGCTGTCCGGAATGTGGATATAAGAAAGAAGAAGAAATGCCAACGGACGCCTGTCAATATTTTTATGAATGCGAAAACTGCAAAACTGTTTTAAAGCCAATAAATAATGACTGTTGTGTATATTGTTCTTATGGAACTGTACCTTGTCCGCCGATTCAGGAAAGTAAAAGTTGTGGTGACTCTTGTTGCAGCTAGATTGACAGTAAAAAAAAGTTTACACTTAACAAAAAAAGGTCAACCTTATTTAGGCATGGACACAGTAACCAGTGACCAATGACCAATTCACAACAACTTCAATGCATGCTCTTTATCCTTAACCAACTGTGCTGTGAGGGCCTCCAGGTTTTTAAATTTACGCTCATCGCGCATGCGGTCTACAAAGTAAATGGTGATCTCTTCCCCGTATAACTGCTGATCAAAGTCGAAAATGTTTACCTCAATAGTTAACTCGCCATGGTTGATGGTTGGACGATATCCGATATTGCTCATCCCTTTGTAAATCCGCCCCATGTATAGAACCCGGCAGGCATAAACTCCAACGGCTGCAATTAACTTAAACTCATCGGCAACTTCGATGTTGGCTGTTGGAAAACCGATATCACGGCCGATGGCTTTCCCTTTTACCACATTTCCAGTGATGGAATACTCATACCCCAGAAAGCTGTTGGCAGCTTTTACAGCGCCCGTTTCCAGCAACTTCCTGATCTTTGTTGAACTGATGGCCACATCATTGGCTTCCTGTGCCTCGATCTGCTCAACATCAAAGTCATGCTGTTTGCCTAAGCTGACCAATTCATCAAAACTTCCCTGCCGGTTCTTACCAAAATGGTGATTGTATCCGGTGTAAATCTTAATTGGATGGGTTTTTTCAACAACAAAATCACTTATAAATTCTTCTGACGTCAGGGATGCGAATTCTTTTGTAAAGGGAATAACCACAAGGTAATCTATTCCCGCCTCTTCAATTAAGTTTACTTTCTTTTCCTGGGTGTTGATAAACTTAAGGTTACTGCTGTCGAGACCAAGAACAATACGGGGATGGGGGTAAAACGTAATTACCACTGTTTCACCGTCAACCTGAGCCGCTTCTTCTACCATCCTTCTGAAGATAGCACGGTGACCCAGATGTACCCCATCAAAAGTGCCGATGGTAACGATCGGGTTTTCAACGGGTTTGAAATCTTTAATACAATTGTAGATTTTCAAGGTTGTAAGTTGTTTGTTTATAGATTATTTTTCACAAGATATTCCGCAATCTGAATGGCATTTGTAGCTGCTCCCTTCCGCAGATTGTCAGATACAATCCACAGGTTAAGGGATTTCGGTTGAGAAAAGTCTCTCCTGATCCTGCCGACAAATACCTCATCCTTGCCTTCTGCCATCACCGGCATTGGATAGATATTACCTTCAGGCATATCCATCAATACAACACCGGTCATAAATCCAAGAATACGTTTTATTTCCCAGAGCTCGAAGTCTTCATTAAATTCGATATTTACTGCCTCTGAATGTCCGCCAATAACCGGAACCCGCACCGCAGTCGCAGTTAATGGGATCTCCTCTCCAATAATTTTACTGGTTTCGTTCTGGAGTTTGTTCTCCTCGGTTGTGTATTCGTTGTCTTCAAAATCCCCTGCCTGAGGAATCACATTCAGGTCAATCTGGTGGGGGTAATTTTTTACAACTTCTTCGGCATTTCTTTCAGCCATCAGTTGGTTCACGCCTTTTGCTCCGCTTCCGCTCACCGATTGGTAGGTTGAGACCACCACACGTTTGATGCCGTATCGATTATGCAATGGTGATAAAACCATAACCAACTGAATGGTTGAGCAGTTTGGATTTGCAATGATCTTATCCTTTTTGGTCAATACCTTACCATTGATCTCCGGCACCACCAGTGGGATTCCGTCCTCCATTCGCCAGGCTGAGGAATTGTCAATCACCGTTGTCCCTGCATTCGCAAAAAGAGGAGCCAGCTCTTTTGAAGTTTCGCCTCCGGCCGAAAATATTGCTATAGCCGGTTTAAGTGCGATGGCTTCCTGTGCACTGATGACCTCGACTTCTTTATTTTTAAAAGTGACTTTGTTTCCAACAGATCTGCTGGAGGCAACAGGCAGCAACTCAGTAAGCGGGAAATTCCTTTCTTCAAGGATTTTGAGTATTCCCCTGCCAACTAATCCTGTCGCACCTACAACCGCAACCTTCATTTTTTGTATATTTACGGTACTCTACTACCAAAAACCACAAAATTAATAAAAATGAAAAAGTATTTCTTGCTGTTGGCAAGCCTGCCAACGCTGTTATTCCCACAGGTTTATGATGATTTTACGGATGGTAATCTCAGCGATAATCCTGCCTGGACCGGCACAACAGAGGCGTTTAAAGTAAACAGCAGCTTTCAATTGCAGCTAAATGATTCCATTGAGAGTACATCTTACCTGACGACAATCGGTACATTTTCGGGTGAATCAGAATGGAGGATCTGGATCAGGTTTTCTTTCAGCCCTTCATCAAATAATTATTCAAGGATATACCTGGCAAGTGATCAGGCGGATCTAACCCTGCCATTAAATGGATACTTCCTGCGACTTGGAGAGTCAGGAAGTTCGGATGCCATTGAATTGTTCAGACAGCAGGGACAGCAACTCACATCAGTTTGCCGCGGAACAGAAGGAACTGTCTCTTCTTCTTTTGTTTTGCGAATAAAAGTAATAAGAAATGAAAATGGCCTCTGGAAGATTCTGGTTGATCCGAATGGAGGTGAGGCTTTCCAGTTACAGGCAGAAGGTTTTGATGATCAGGTAACAGCTTCCGGATATTTTGGGCTGTTTTGCGAATACACTAAAAGCAATGCCTCTAAAATGTATTTCGATGACATCTATGCCGGGCCCTTAATTGTTGACCTGCAACCTCCTGTTATTCTTTCATTGATTGCTGACTCAGACAGTACGCTCCTGCTTTTCTTTGATGAACCGCTCGACATTAACAGCGCGGAAAATCCTGCTAACTATTTTGTTTCAGATGGAATTGATCAACCGGCTATGGTTAAATCCGGTTTGGACTTAAGCACAATGTCATTGCAGTTTACCGGCAAGTTCAAGAATGGAAGAAAGTACACGCTGAATACTTCAGGAATAATGGACCTGGCCGGAAACCTTATGAATCCCGGGGAATACGAATTCTCCTATTACCATGCTCAGCCTTTTGATGTAGTAATAAATGAGCTTATGGCGGATCCGTCTCCCCCTGTTGGCCTCCCTAACTACGAGTACATAGAATTGTTTAACCGAACCGATTTAACCATTAACCTTGACCAATGGGGCCTAATGATTGGATCCAGTGAAAAAGTCATTCAGGGATATTCAATACAACCTCATGGATTTTTGATACTTGCAAAAGATGATGCAGAAACTCATTTGGAGCTATTTGGATCTTTTTATGGGTTTTCATCCTTTTCATTGACCAATGCAGGTCAGGAGATTGTCCTGAAAGACAAGAATAAAGTTGTCATCTCCAGTGTAAGTTACAATGATGATTTGTACAGAGATCAGGAAAAAAAGGAGGGCGGTTGGTCGCTGGAACTAATTAATCCGGAGGAGGTCTGTGCAATGGCGCTAAACTGGAAAGCATCGGAAAACGCGGAAGGCGGAACACCGGGATCTGAAAACTCGGTGTTCAGCGATAAGACATCGCCTCCCTCTGTTGATTTTATGGAGGTTACTGATGAGCATACTTTGCTGATTCATTTTTCACATTTAATGGATCTGTCAAGTCTTTCACTACTGTCTCACTACACTGTTGATAACGATATTGGCAATCCCTCTCTGGCGAATATTTTAGCCAATAAACCCAACAGGGTGGAACTCTTTTTTAATAAGCCCTTCCTGGAAGGAATTATTTATCGTCTCACGATCAAATACAGTATACAGAACTGCATCGGAATTCAGTTAGATACCGATACCACATTGTTATTCGGCCTTGCCGCCAATGCGGAATCGAAAGATATTTTAATAAACGAAATCCTTTTTAATCCATGGCTAAACGGAGTTGATTATGTAGAAGTGTACAACAACTCTCAAAAAGTGATTGACCTGTCTTCCCTGAGTTTAGGTACAGTAAAGGTAAGTCCACCTAACCCTGATGACACAGTTTTTTATTCAATAACTCAAAGACAAATGATGATACTGCCTTCATCCTATCTGGTCTTAACGGGGGATCCGGTAATGGTAAAGAAGCAATACTTTACTTCAAATCCTGACGCCTTTGTCATGGTGGCCCCATTCCCTGCCTACAATAACGATTATGGTAGTTGTTTACTGGTTCACCCTTCCGGTGAAATCATAGATGCCTTTGATTATTCGGAGGAGATGCATTATCCCTTGCTCAATTATATCAAAGGAGTTTCACTGGAAAGGACAGGATTTGGAGGAGAATCAAATGACGGTGCCAACTGGCATTCAGCAGCCGAAAATGCAGGCTTCGGCACCCCTGGATATAAGAACTCTCAACTGGTTTCGAATGAACTTGCTGAGGTTGGGATTGAAATCAATCCTGAAATATTCTCACCCGATAATGATGGCTACAAAGATATAACGAGTATTAATTACCGGTTTGACCAGGCTGGTTACATGATGACAATTAATATTTTTGGCGCAAACGGAAACCTTGTCCGGAAACTAATTAACAATGAATACATGGGAGTGGAGGGTTCGGTTAACTGGGATGGACTGCAGGATGACAATACGAAAGCTCCGGTAGGTATTTATGTTTTTCTTATCCAGATATGGGATTTGAATGGCAATGTGAAGAAGTATAAAAACACTGCTGTTCTGGCTGCCAAGCTTTAATCAGACTAAAAACATTTATACTAAACTTCACAAATTAATGGAAATATATGAAGTAAACTTCATAAATTTAGCTAAATTTGTGAAGTAAAACTGACTTAATGATGAAAATCCCCAGAACAATACAATCGAAAATAGTCTCTAACCTTTTCAAAAACAAGGTAATAGTTTTGTTCGGAGCCAGGCGGACCGGTAAAACGACTTTGTCGAAATTTCTAATCGAAGAAATACCTGACTCAAGATACATTAATTGCGAGTTGCTTCAAAACAAAGTAGCACTTGAAACAACCAATAGTGAATTGTTAAAGAGTTTTATTGGAGATAACCGGTTAATCGTATTGGACGAAGCTCAGCACATAAATAATATTGGTTTGGTATTAAAAATATTAGTTGATACTTACCCTGAAATACAAATCATTGCAACAGGCTCATCAAGTTTCGACTTAAATCACCAAATCTCAGAACCACTAACCGGAAGGTCAAGAAAGTTTTTACTCTATCCGTTTTCTATTGAAGAGTTAGCGAATAAATATGGCAAGGCAGAAGTAGGAGCAAAATTGGAAAAATTTTTACGTTTCGGGCTTTACCCGGAGGTTATTGAAAAGACAGAGGTTGATTCGATAGAGGAGTTAAATGATATTGCAAGTAACTATTTGTATAAAGATGTCCTTCAGTTTGAAAGGTTAAAACGACCTGAATTGCTGCTGAATTTATTGAGAGCGCTGGCACTCCAGATAGGAAATGAGATATCGTATAATGAACTATCAAAACTTTTAGGTGAAAATATTCATACTTTAAAAAGATATATTGAATTACTTGAGAAGTCGTTTGTTATTTTCCGCCTGTCTTCTTTTAGCCGGAACCTGCGTAAGGAAATAGCAAAAGGCCAGAAAATTTATTTTTTTGATTTGGGAATCAGAAATGCCATCATTCAGAATTTTAATCCAATTGAATTACGAAATGATGTAGGGGGAATGTGGGAAAACTTTTGCATTACCGAAAGGGTAAAATACCTGAGCAATCATCGAAAATTCGCCAATCTTTATTTTTGGAGGACGTATGACCAGAAGGAAATTGATTATATCGAAGAGCATGAAGGTAAATTAAAAGCATTTGAATTTAAATTCAGTAAGCCGAAAAATGAAAAGCTTCCTGTTGATTTTTTAAACGAATATGAAAACACCTCCTTTCAAATAGTCCACAATCAAAACTACCTCGACTTTGTTTCTTGAGCAATCTTGCCTGCGAGCCTTTCCGGTAAAACTGCTATATTTGACCTGATTAGTTCTGTAACAAATAAACCCGCCTAAATGGGGATAGTCATTCTCTTGTTGTTTTATCTGCTTACACCTTTCTTCATCAATTATTTATGTTTTAAAAGTTCTGTTCTTCAGAAATTAGGAGCTGTTTTAATTGCCTATTTATTTGGGTTGATCCTTGGAAATATTGGTGTTTTTCCCGAAGCCAGCCAGGCAATGATGGAACTCATCGCCAATAGAAATATCCAGCTAACCCCTGACCTGGTTAACGAATTCCATCAGGACGGAACACTTACCGAAGATGATATTCAGTATTTCCAGGTTTTCAAATTGCAGGATACACTTACTACCCTGGCAATAGCTTTCGCTCTTCCATTGCTGCTGTTTTCGTTGAATATCCGCAGTTGGTTTAAGATTGCCGGTAAAACATTTCTTTCATTATTCCTTGGATTGATCTCAGTGATCATTCCGATCTTTGTTGGGTACTTTCTCTTTAGAGATCACATTGATGAACCATGGAAGGTTGCAGGTATGATGACCGGTGTTTATTCAGGAGGCACTCCAAACCTTGCATCCATTCAGAAAGCCTTGGACGTTGATACATTAACCTACCTTTTGACACACACTTATGATATTGCGATCGGAGCTGTTTTCATCCTTTTTGTCATGTCGATTGGTCAAAGGGTGCTGCTGAACTTTCTACCGGCCTACAAAAAGACCGGAATAGTAGAAGAAGGAATTGATATCAATACAGATCCGACTATTAACAGAATTTTTTTTGAACCGGTCCAAAAGAAATTTTTATTGCCAAATCTTGCTGCTTTAGGTGTTGCGTTGATCATTATTCTGTTGAGCGCAGGACTTGGTGAACTGGTGAGGAAAGAAAGCCAGATGGTGGTGATCATCCTTTCAATTACGACTTTAAGCATCTTCGCCTCAATGATTAAAAAAGTACATCAGATCGAAAAGACTTTTGATTATGGAATGTATTTCATTTTGATATTCAGTATTGTTGTTGCTTCAATGGCCGATCTGCGTTATTTTTCAACTTCACATATTGATATATTTTACTGGGTCATTCTTGTTTACCTTGGCTCATTGATCATTCATATAAGTCTGGCTGCCATCTTTAAAATTGATGCTGATAATGTAATTATAGTTTCTACAGCTTTAACTTGCTCGCCACCTTTTGTGCCGGTTGTGGCAGGCGCGTTGAAAAACAAAGAGATTGTGGTTTCCGGCTTAACTGTTGGAATCGTTGGCTATGCTGTTGGAAACTACCTCGGCATATTGGTTGCCGGTTTTCTGCAAACGCTTTAAGCTATTTGTCAGGTTAATATAAAATGGGCTAAGAGCCAAGTTAGATGCAAGACAGAAGACCTGAGACCTGAGATGCAAGAGCCAGAGACACTACAAATAAGGTTATGCCAATTTTATTTCATAATCGGTATTAGAACAGGAAATTCAGTCCGATGTAGAAACCGGAATTGCCGTCCTGCGGATCGAGGGCTTTGCCATAATTTATCCTGATAATGAAATTCTGGTTCATGGCCAGATATAGTCCGGCTCCTGCCGCATTGTGGAAACCCTCTTGCCCAAAATTAAAGTAATCTTCCTCTGATTCACCTTCAGGTAAGGTGATGTCTCCTATCCTGTTTTCAACTTCAATAAACTGAATCACCTTACCTGAATCAAAAAACCCACTCAATGCCAGGTACCAATTTTGATTGATCAGTTGGAAGTTGACTACTTTCCATCTCAATTCGAAATTACCCATGATCCAACCGTCGCCAAGCACCCTGTTTCGACCTACCCCCCTGAGAGTTCTGCCTCCTCCCAATCCTTCATTGTATGCTCCTGTCATCTTTGAATAATACATGAGGACCTGGGCATAAGTGGGTGTGTAACCTGCTACTGTTCCCTGGTATGCCAGCCGGTAGGCGAAGGTGAGTTTGTCCTCAACGAAAGTGAAATACTGCCTGTGGGTAATTGCCAGTTTCATGAACCCCCGATCCATATTTGAGGTGGGTTTAGGAGCTGACGCCAGAATGATCTCTGTCCAGATACCTCTGCCAGGATTTGGTTCATTGTCCCTGGTGTCGAATACGAGCCCTATTTTAAAGACGGCAAAACGGCCACCACTTCGTTCTGATTCGGGTATGATGTTCCACGCATTGTACTGATCGAATAAAATAGTTGTATCGACATCGAATTTATTTCTGTCAATGGTCGTGGTCCAGATGTTATAAAAATCAACTCCTGCCAGCCAGAGGAATTTTTTTTCGATTATATCTCCCTGGAAATCCAGTTTGAAGCGGAAAAACTCTCTTTTATACCTGTAGAAAAAACTTGTTTTGTAGGCTTCATTTCCTTTTGATTCCCATGGTTTGTCGTAAACGGCTTCGTAACCATTGTATCCAAAGAAGTGAAAGGCCTGATCGGGCATATAGCTTATGTCCAAAGAAGTACGTATACCTTTGATCAGGCGATCGCTGTCATAGTAAAAGCGAAAGATACCACTCCCCTTTGTATACCAGGATGCTTCAAAATAGAGCGAATGGTCGTACATCGGATAGCGGCTTCCGTCTCCATAATGATAAAGGTTTACAAGGGCGCCGAATTGAAACCCGAGGTCAGAATCATACGATACGACAGGTAATGGACCTACATTCCATCCTTTTTTGACTTTTTCCTTATTTTCCTTTTTCTTTTCTTTTTTCTGAACGGTGGTGTCAGACGTATAATCTTCTATTCCGGAGGTGATGAAAATGCATAGCAAAAAAGAAATGATCAGGACTGTTCGCGTAAAAATGCATGTCATATAAAAAGGCGGTATGTTGGTATTTCAGAGATTATTTCACAATGAACGAACCACTCCCAACCAACTGACCTCCCTCACTTGTTACAAAGGAATAGCTGCCGGTTGGCAAATCACCGATATTGATGGTAATCGATTTATTGTAAAAACTGAATTCTTTCACTTTTCTGCCTGCATTATCTATCAGGATGATTTGTCTTTCATCATTGGGTTCGGCCGTTTCGAATGTGATGACATCAGCAGCAGGATTGGGGTAGGTGCTGACTTGAACAGTTCTGTCGGGTAGTTCAAAAATGCCAACATTGGTTTCTATGGAAAGGTCGTCAACATAAAGTTTCGACCCTGCTGGTATGACCTCAGGGTCAAACATTCCTGTCGACATGATCAATACATTGAATGTATCTGGAATTTTCTCACTTAGCTGGATCATTTGCACCGTAAAATCGGTCCATTCCGAAGCATCTTTCATGTATGTGAAGCCATAACCGGTCGTATCAGCATCTTCCCCATCAGAATGTTTAAAAGTATAAATAAGCGCTGTGGCCGAATCGCCATCAACACCGGAGAATTTATACTTTCCCGAAAGGCTGAATACTTTTGCTTTCAAATATAGCCCACCCGAAAAGGAAAACTCGATAGTTTCAAAATCGACGCTGAAGTCGGCATAAGTCACAAGGCCCGGAGCATTGAATGTAGTCGGGGGTATTTGTTTGGTTTCCATCTCTGCCGAAAAACTGCCTTCTGAAGCGTCACTGCTTTTATTCACAACTACCACGCCTCCCAGTGCAGTAAATTCATTGGTGGTATTCCATGAAGTAGGATCTTCAAAAGTTGTGAGCAGTACGGTTTTTTCTTCCCAGGTTTCGAAACCCGCGTTGGGCATAGTCTGGGCAATGATTGAACATGAAGCAATAATGAATGTTATAAGAGTAAAGACTTTTTTCATTTTTTTAACTTTTAAGTAATTAACAAATGTGCACTTTTAGCTTTCCGATGCTAATTTAAACTATAAATTCGTTTTCGGCATATATTTTTTAAAACTGATTTGATTAGACCCTTCAATAAATACCGGTTTCTTAAAGCTTTATTATTCTGTATTGCTATTGGAATTTCACCACTGCAGGCGGAAATCCTTCCCGACAGCCTGCTTATCCTGGAAGGCCGGATAGTTTCAAGTGACAGCTTGCTTCCCATATCTAATGTGCACATTATCAGTAAAGAAAACCATTGGGGAACGGTTGCCAATGACAATGGCCAGTATAAAATGTATGTGAGCCCGGGTGATTCAGTCTTGTTTACTTCAATCGGTTTTAGCCCCTTGATAGTATTTATTGATGATACAATTATTGCCAATGCCAGCCAATCATTTATCCTGATGGAAAAGGATACTGTCCTTATCAATGAGGTTATCATCAGGGCCTATTGGGATTACGAAACCTTCAAACAGTTGATCATCAATATGGAACCATTGGACATCAGCCAGTTTTATCCTGAATGGGAAGGTACGGAATTACTCTACAAACCAACTACTCCCAGACCCTTCGGCGGCCCTATCCAGGGGCTATACAACCTCTTGAATAAGGATGCAAGGCTTCAGCGCAAACTGGTGAAAAACAGGAAGCAATACAATGAAATAATGATCCGGATGGGCCGTCCTGAAGATACAATTCCTGTTATGCCTGAGCATAGGCAATGGTAGCTGCACTTACCCTGATCCCTTTTACCTTCATAAGTCTGTTTGCGCATGCTTCAAGAGTTGCTCCTGTTGTTAAAACATCATCTATCAGCAGAATATTTTTTCCGATAAATTCTTCAGGTCGTTGAAGATGAAAAACATCTTTGACGTTTTCCCATCGGCTGTATCTTGACTTTTTTGTTTGTGAATCAGTGTGAACCACCCTTATCAGGTTGTTGCTGCTGACAGGATTACCCGTTGCAACACTGATACCTCTGGCAATGAATTCACTCTGGTTAAAACCCCTTTTGTGTTCCTTTTTAGGATGAAGAGGCACAGGTACAATAAAATCGATCGTTGAATACAATGGGCTGTCGTTTAGTTGAAGTCCAAAATGTTTGCCAAGAAAAAGCCCGATATCTTTTCTGCCTTTGTATTTCAATAAATGAACCAGTTGTTGCACCTTACCGCCTTTGTTAAAAAAGAGGTAGGAGGTAGCCGTTTCCAGCTTAATCCTGCCCCAGAAAACTTCTGATACAGGATTCTCTTTATGCAGGTGAAACCCTGTTGCAGGAAGCTTGAATTCACACGCCAGGCATAGAACCTGCTCTTGTCCTGCTAATGCATTACCGCATGCGCTACAGTTGTTTGGAAAGAAAAGATTGAGGAAGTCATTGATCCAGGAAGGGGAGCGTAACATAACTTGGTTTTTAGGAGCATGAAAGTTACTCAGTAATTTGAAAAATACCATTTATGAATGGTAGAATCGAACACATTACTGAACCATTTTTGACAGGAATACAGGTAGGGTTTGACTCATTAACAGTAAAGAAAAAGAGCTATCTATTTACATTTTTATTAATGGGGGCAGCGAATCCTCTGACGAAAAGAAACTATCCGTGAATTCGCGGCAGTTTCGAATGAAGAGTGATTAATACCAGGCTAATTTCTCCAGCACCAGAGGTGCGAAATATTTATAGAACAAGTGAATACAGTTTTCAAAGGAGTGCCGTAGGTACGATATCTGAATTTACCATTAAGCGAATCTGAAAACAGAGGTTTCTTAATAAATAATCTTCGCAATGCGAAAAACAAGACTTACTTGCAACCTGTAACCTGAAGCTTGCAACATTTTAAAAGTGACCATCCCTCAACGTTCAAAAACAGTTGGGTTTTAACAGGCATAAAAAAGACGGCCGGCTATGAAAAGTCCGACCGTCAACCCAAACAAACACACTATGAAAAAGTTTTTTCTATTCTGTTCCTCTAACGAATGAATATCCTCCGCCGGGAGCCTGACTGTGACAACCTGCACAATCCGTAAGTTGTCCCCTGTTAGGTGCACCCTCGTCGGGCAACATTCCATTGGGATTGGCTTCATAATCATTCGAACCATCATTAGGCATCTGCACGTATTCCCAGTCACCGCCATCGTCCCAATATCCGGCCTCACGTTTGATCATTGCAAAGGTAACCAACAACGGGCCTTTGGAACCATCTGCATTTTTTACATAAGTTCTCTTGGTAATAACAGAACCAACACGAAGATCTTCCTTTTCCCTTGTATTGGAATACACATCCCGGTAGGTTGAATCCGGATCACCGCTGTTTCCTCCATGAGGGATGCTTAAATCCCCATATTCTTTACCTGTAATCATAAGATCCTCTTCATAAGTCGCGGCATTTAAATCTCCTTGAGTAGCTTCGAAAGCAGGTACCTCGCTTTGAGAGAAGAGATGATCATTGGAAGCCTGTGAATGACAACCGGCACACATGCCAAGTTGACCCCTCATTTCTGTTTGGCTTGCATCAGGTAACATCCCGTTGGGATTAGTTTCATAATCGTTGGAACCATCATTCGGCATCATCACAAATTCCCAATCACCACCATCCGGAAAATAACCTGATTCGCGTTTTGCCATTGCAAAAGTCACAATTAAATCACCTTTGCTGCCGTCAGCATTCTTCATATAAGTTCTTTTAGTAAAAATGGTTCCTACCGCGCTGGCATCAGATGATTTGAATCCAATGGTTGAATACATATCTCTGTAAGTATCTTCAGTGGTTAAGCCTGTTCCTCCATGTGGGATGCTGGCGTCTCCAAATTTTCTGCCGGTTGCATTCAGTTCAACTTCTTTGGAAGATTTGTTCAAATCTTCCTGAGTAAGGGTATACGTTGGATCAGGATCATCATTGTCATTTTTACATGAAGTCCACAACATAGATGCACCAATTAAAAGTGCGAGTGTAATAAATAAATTTATTTTCATTCTTCTTTGTTTTCTGATTTATGTTTTGTTAGCGTGGCCGAAGATATGATGCAATGTTTCTTTAAAATGTTAATTTCTGAATATTAGCATTTTTTTAACATAATTTGTTAATGATCTGTTAACATCAACAATGAACTATAAATAACAACACCAACCATCACCGAAATGTTTACATCGTGTTTCTCCCGGTTTGGAATTCATTACTTTTGAAACGTATAAATACTAATTGATTGCTTCGAATAAATAATCTGTCTGTTCAATTTGGGAACGTTCATGATCCGCTGAAAGCGGTAAAGGATATTTCTTTCAGCCTGCAGCAAGGAGGATCGCTTGGTTTGGTGGGGGAGTCAGGTTCCGGGAAATCGATAACGGCATTAACCATCATGGGATTGTTAGCACCCCAGGCCAGGATCACCTCAGGCAATGTTACATTCAACGAGGTTGACCTGCTTCAGTTAAGTTCAAAATCAATGAATGATCTTAGGGGTAATAAGATCTCAATGATCTTCCAGGAACCAATGACTTCACTGAACCCGGTGATGCGTTGTGGTAAACAGGTGGCGGAAAGTATCCGCATTCACCAGAAAATGGCAAAGCAGGAAGCTAAAGAAAAAGTTTTAGATCTATATGAAAAAGTCAGGCTTCCCCGTCCTGAGAGCATTTATCGTGCATATCCTCATGAGATTTCCGGAGGACAAAAACAGCGGGTCATGATTGCCATGGCCATCGCCAATAATCCTGAACTGCTTATTGCAGATGAGCCAACAACAGCTTTGGATGTCACTGTGCAGAAAGAAATCATCAAACTGCTAAAGGAATTGCGAGAAGAATACAGGATGAGCCTGTTGTTCATCAGTCATGATCTTGCGGTTGTTTCGGAGGTGGCCGAAGAAGTAGCTGTGATGTACAATGGAGAGATTGTTGAAGCAGGGTCAGCCGAAAAGGTCTTTACACATCCTACCCATCCCTATACGAAAGGTTTACTTGCCTGCAGACCACCACAGGGTAAGCGGCTGAAAAGGCTGCCAACCATTGATGAATTCCTGGAAAAGGAAGGCAAAGTTTTACACGAAGATTTAATCGTTAATGATGCTGATCGCCGATCTGCACAAAATGAACTCTATAAAAGGGAGGCTATCCTGGATGTTCAGCAACTTGAAAAAAAATACCTTCTCAATAAACCAATGTTTGGTAAAGCGAAAAAGTATGTTCAAGCAGTTGATAATGTAAGCCTGAAAGTATTCCCCGGAGAAACGCTTGGCCTTGTGGGTGAATCCGGTTGTGGTAAAACAACGCTGGGCAGAAGCATTCTCAGGCTTATTGAACCGGATTCCGGGAAGATCTATTTTGATAAAAAAGAGGTACTGCTACTTAAAAGCCTGGCGTTAAAAAAGGAAAGAAGGGAAATGAACATCATTTTTCAGGATCCATACTCGTCTCTTAATCCACGAATGAGCATTGGTCAGGCCATTAAGGAACCTATGACAGTTCACAGGATTTTTTCCGGTAACAGGGAGAGAAAGGAAAAAGTTATGGAGTTGTTGGAGAAGGTTGGATTGGAAAGAGAGCATTATTATCGTTATCCGCATGAATTTTCCGGCGGTCAGCGGCAGCGGATAGTTATTGCCCGCGCCCTTGCCCTTCATCCCCGTTTTATCATTTGTGATGAGGCCGTCTCAGCATTGGATGTCTCGGTCCAGGCCAGGGTGCTGAATCTTTTAAATGACCTCAAACAGGAGTTCGGATTTACCTACATATTTATCTCACATGACCTGTCAGTGGTCCGTTTTATGTCGGACAGGATCATGGTGATGAAAGACGGAAAAATAATTGAAACCGGGGACGCTGATGAAATCTACTATCATCCGAAGAACGAGTACACCAAAAAACTGATCGAATCGATTCCCGTGGGAATTTAAGACTACACTATGGCACAAAAAAGAAAAAAGCAGCGGAAATCAAGGGGAGCCCTTGCCGGAATAATTATGAGCATTTATGCTGACAATCCATTCAGGGCTTACAATTATAAACAAATAAGCAACCTGCTTGGTATAAAAGACAAGGCCAGCCGCGACCTGCTAATGACCATCCTGGGCGAACTGACACTTGCCGGCGAGCTCAATGAAATAAAGCCGGGTAAATACATGCTCAATGCGGAACGGCTGCAGGACCTCGCCAATAAAAAGAAATATGTCAGCGGCAGGGTGGACATGAAAAGTACGGGAAAAGCCTACGTGGTTTCGGATGAGGGTGGTGAAGATATCTTCATAGCAGCTAACAATGTAAACCATGCCCTTAACGATGACCAGGTGAAAGTTTTCATCTTCCCCAAACGCAAAAGTCACAAAACAGAAGGCCAGATCGTTGAAATCCTTGAAAGGAGAAAAGATACGTACGTGGGAATCCTGGAGATGACCAAAAACTTCGGTTTTGTAATTCCCGACAATAAGGCAATGCCTTATGACATTTTCATTCCTAAAAGTCAGATAGGCGATGCACAGAATGGGCAGAAAGTTCTTGCCAGGATTACAGAATGGCCGGAGCACTCCAACAACCCTTTTGGAGAAATAGTGGAGACCATAGGCAAACCGGGTGAGCACAATGTGGAGATGAAATCTATTCTGGCCGAATACAACTTCCCGCTTTCTTTCCCAAAACAAGTTGAAAAAGAAGCAGAAAGCATCAAGGCCGGAATCGAACAGGAATTAAAAAAAAGAAAAGACTTCAGGGATGTGTGGACTATCACCATCGATCCTGCTGATGCCAAGGATTTTGATGATGCTCTTTCTCTCAGGCAGGGTAAAGACGGCTTATGGGAAGTGGGTGTTCACATCGCTGATGTTTCGCATTATGTCAATACGGGATCATTAACTGAAATCGAGGCATTTAACCGGGGAACCTCAGTTTACCTGGTAGACAGGGTAGTCCCCATGCTGCCGGAGAAACTTTCCAACGATGTTTGCTCTCTTCGTCCAAACGAGGAAAAACTGACCTTTTCGGCAGTGTTTAAAATGAACGAAAATGCTGAGGTCGTTGGGCAATGGTTTGGCAAAACAGTAATCCTCTCCGATCGGCGTTTTGCCTATGAGGAAGCCCAGGAGATCATTGAAACGGGCGACGGTGAATTCGCTGATAAGATCCTTGTGCTGCATCAACTGGCAACAACCCTTCGTGACAGGCGGTTCAAAAACGGCTCAATCAATTTCATATCTGAGGAAGTAAAATTTAAGCTTGATGAAAACGGCAAGCCCATCGAGACTTACATCAAAGAACAAAAGGAAGCAAACCACCTGGTTGAAGAATTTATGCTGCTGGCAAACAAAAAGGTAGCTGAGCTTATCGGTAAGCCAGAGGAAGGAAAGAAGGCAAAGACCTTTGTTTATAGGGTTCATGACGAACCCAATCCTGAAAAGCTGAACACTTTTGTGCAGTTCCTGAAAAAACTGGGCTATAGCCTGAATGTGAGTTCTCACCAGTCACTGGCAAGATCATACAACAAGCTTTTCCAGTCAGTACATGGCAAAGGGGAAGAACACATGATCGAAACCATCGCCATCCGCACCATGGCCAAAGCCTATTACTCAACTGATAATATCGGGCATTATGGACTGTCTTTTCCGCTCTACACCCATTTTACGTCGCCCATCCGCCGTTACCCCGACCTGATGGTGCATCGCCTGCTGGAGCGCTATCTCGAAGGCGGATCTTCGGTGGGGAAAGATGATACAGAAGCAAAATGCAAACATGCATCCGAAATGGAAAGGAAGGCCATCGAGGCCGAACGGGCTTCGGTGAAGTACAAGCAGATTGAATACCTCCTGGATAAAAAAGGTCAGGTGTTTGATGGCCTCATCTCAGGGGTGAGCAAATGGGGTATTTTCGTGGAGATCACCGAAAGCAAAAGTGAAGGTTTGATCCGTTTCAGCGATCTGAAAGATGATTACTACTTTTTTGATGAGGACAATTACCGTATCAAAGGAAGACAATTCGGGTATATCTACCGGCTGGGCGATAAAGTGAAAGTGGTTGTGAAAGATGTTGACATGGAAAAGAAACAGCTTGACCTGGGATTGGTTGATGAAAGTTGATTTTATGCCTGTCTGTCTGGGTTGTCCTTCAGGAATGCCTTCCACCCTGTGTAGCTCGTGCCGGCACTGATCCGGTTTCCCTGGAAATAGTGGCAAACTGCCGCCGCAAGGCCATCGGTCGCATCGAGGAATTCAGGCTCCTTCCCAAACTCAACAATGTTGGCCAACATGCCAGCCACCTGCTCTTTAGAAGCATTTCCATTGCCGGTGATGGATTGTTTTATCTTTTTAGGTGAATATTCGAAGATGGGTACATCTTTATACAATGCTGCTGCCATGGCAACTCCCTGAGCCCTGCCGAGTTTCAGCATCGATTGGATATTCTTACCGAAAAATGGCGCTTCTATGGACAGTTCATCCGGTTTGTATTCTTCTATCAATGCAAGGGTGCGTTCAAAAATCTTTTTTAATTTTAGGCCATGGTCTTTGTACTTTCCCAGCTTCAATATCCCCATGGTGATAAGCCGGATCTTATTGCCCTGATGATGAATCAAACCATAACCCATGATGTTGGTACCCGGATCAATGCCGAGTATAATGCGATCGGAACCCACTGGAAAAACGCTTAATGAAAAAAACAAAACTACGCAAAACCTATAACATCCTGATCAGGCTGACCATTATCATCCTGACGATTTTTTTCCTTTACGACCAGCTTGTATATAGAAAAGATCTGGAGACCATCATCAAGTTCCTGCCCAATGTTTCAGGCAGCAGACGGTTTGCCATACTTTTGGCAATGGTATTTCTATTGTTGCCCATAAACCAGTTTCTGGAAATCATAAAATGGAAATACCTCATCGACAAACTGGAAACTGTAAGTTACTGGAATGCCACCAAAGCAGTGCTTACAGGAATATCAGTAAGCATGTTTATGCCCAACAGGGTGGGTGATTACCTTGGAAGAGTGTTTGTTCTCAAACAAGCTGATCGATTGCAGGCTGTGTTAGCCACTATCATCGGAAGCATTGCCCAATTGATTACAACTATCATCTTTGGATCCGTTGCCGTACTGATGTTCTTTCCCAAATATTACGACATGAGTGAGCAGTTGAATATCTGGTTTTACCTGGGCCTTATCTTAGCTGTGTTGATGATGATGATTGCCATTGTGTTTTCATTTCTGAACTTTGCTTCCTTTTCAGATATCATAAAACGAATCAGTGGTCGCGGATACCGGCGAGTCAAAAAATATGCCCGGGTTTTCTCCATGTATTCTATTAACGATCTGCTGAAAGTGTTGTTGATCAGCATGCTGAGATACCTGGTATTTTCTTTACAGTTTTACCTGCTCCTCAGGATATTCCAGGTTGAAATTCCCTATCCAGCTGCCATGGTACTTATTGGTTTGGTTTACCTCATCATGGCAGTCA
Organism: Chlorobiota bacterium; assembly: GCA_030618545.1. Taxonomy (GTDB): domain Bacteria; phylum Bacteroidota; class Bacteroidia; order Bacteroidales; family F082; genus JAADID01. The sequence goes on along the minus strand of JAUXDH010000028.1, from coordinate 1,531 downwards.
TTCCAACCATAGCGCTTACTGAGTTGGGTGTAAGAGGATCTGTAAGTTTACTTGTATTCGCATTTTACTTCGAGCCTTTGAATACCTGGACTCAGCAAACATCTCTCGCAGTTGTGTCATCAACCACGGTGCTATGGCTTATCAACCTTGCCTTTCCAGCCCTGCTAGGAATTATCTTTGTTTACAGCCTGAGGTTTTTCAGAAAAATCAACGGAAATGGCAATTAGTATTTTTATCTGGGGATTAACCCTGTCAGCCTGTGCTTACCTGCTTATGATGGGAATAATTACCTCAGGGTGGTTCAGGTTAAAAAACTTTGAAAGCCGGACACATCAGGCTGAAACACGCGTAAGTCTTGTCATTGCCATGAGAAACGAAGAAGACAACATCCTTCATTTGCTTCAGCATCTTTACCGGCAGGACTATCCGCAACATCTTATTGAAGTAATCCTGGTAGATGACCATTCTGAAGATCAGACAAAAAATCTTGTCGGTAGATTCCGAAAGGAAAACAACATCAGAAACATCATTTTAGAAAAAATGCCCGGAACAGGAAAGAAAGCAGCCATCACTCAGGGTGTAAAACTGGCTTCCGGAGAGTTGATCATCACTACAGATGCAGACTGTGAAATGGCTTCCAACTGGATAACGAGGATTATTGACTACTACAGGGAGTTTAATCCTAAGTTGATGCTTGGCCCTGTTGTTTATCACCGGGAAAAAGGATTGTTTCAAAAGTTTTTTTCCATTGATTTTATCGGCCTTGTTGCTACGGGGGCCGGGTCGCTTGGTTCCGGTAGACCAATGATGGGTAACGGCGCCAACATGGCATTTAACAGAAAAGTTTTTGAGGAAATCAATTCCACTGTACCGGGGAAAGAATTCGCTTCGGGCGATGATGTTTTCCTGATTCATATGGTGGCCAAAAGATTTGGAATGGACAGCGTTCATTTTATTAAAGACGCCGGGACAATTGTGAAGACCATGTCCCCTGATAACATCTTTACATTCTTTTCTCAAAGGATCAGGTGGGCTTCCAAGGCCAAAGGTTACCGTACTTCCTGGTCTGTTATGGTCCCGGTTATTGTTGCCTTATTTAACCTGATGCTGGCAGCATCTTTTGTTGCAGGAGTCTTCACATCCTGGTTCTTACTGATCTTTCTACTCTATATTCTCCTTAAGTTCCTGATAGATCTTCCGCTTTTATTTGATTTTATGGGATTTGCCGATAAAAGACGGTTGCGCCTGTATGCCCTGCCATTTCAATTTGTTTATCCTTTTTACATTGTTATCGCGGCCTTCTTATCACTCTTTGTCCGATACCAATGGAAAGGGAGGAGGGGGTTGAGGTAGGTATTAGTCATTGGTCATCCATACGGACTCCCTTCGGTCGTTGGGCATTTGGTTTCAGGTTTCAGGTTTCAGGTTTCGGGTTTCAGGTTTTGGGTTTCAGGTTTCAGGTTTCAGGTTTCAGGTTTCAGGTTTCAGGTTTCAGGTTTCAGGTTTCAGGTTTCAGGTTTCAGGTTTCAGG
>JAUXDH010000056.1 GCA_030618545.1 Chlorobiota bacterium | reverse complement strand
GATCCTGATGGTGATGATATTGATATATTAACAGTAACGATACCTACTGCAGGAAACTATGTATGTAAGGTCAGTTTGAACAATAACTGGGACCAGAGCACAGGTGGCAATACACCATTCATATCCGATGGAATAAACTCCACAACTTTTACTTACGACTTCCCGAATAACATCACGACAGTTAGCGGACCACCGCCACCTGTGGCTACAGTTACTTTCTCGGTTGTTGACACTGCAGGGATGAATTATGACGGCTTTTTACTTAAAGGAAGCTGGGACGGAAATGGCTTCTATGATCCGGGCTGGGGTGGCGGAATGGAGCATTCGGCATTCTATGATGATGGTACAAATGGAGATACCCTTGCAGAAGACCACATCTGGATGTGTGAACAGGATCTTGTTGTTGATGGTGGATCAAATACATGGGAATGGGGAGTAAATGATACGGAACACAATTGGATTGCCGGTAACTGGCAATTTACTGTTCCCGATGATTCAGATCAATCACTTGAGTGGGTAGTGCCTGACGAACCGGCGCTCATCGTCAACGAGATCATGTACAATTCACCGGGCGCTGACCAGGAATGGATTGAACTGTATAACAACACTGATGCTTCCATCGATCTGGAAAACTGGAAAGTGGTGGATAGTGATGCATCACATCCAAATATAATAATTCCGGCAGGCCATAGTGTTGCTGCCGATGGATATTTTACAATCGCGATAGAAGGTGATGATCCCTTCCCGTTTACTCCTGACTACGATGGCAGGGGCAATTTCCAACTCAACAATGGCGGTGATGATGTACGTCTCTGGAATGCAGACGGGATTCTGGTGGATATCGTAAGTTATTCCGACAGTGATCCATGGCCGACTGAACCAGATGGTAACGGGCCTACTTTATCGCTGATTGATCCGAATACAGATAACAGTTTGCCACAGAGTTGGGCCGCAAGTAATGAAGATGGCGGAACACCCGGAGCGCTTAATTTCCCTCCGGTTCCTTTTGTTGATGTCACCGATCCGGATGGTGGTGAATACCTTGAAAAAGGATCCGTTTACAACATCACCTGGTCGTATGGATTCTGGGATGGACAAATCCAGATAGACCTGTTGAAAGACGGTGAAGACCCGGAACTGATCGTTTACAATTATTCTTTATCAGAGGGCAGCTATGACTGGCTTGTGTGGGAGAGCCTGGATGTGGGTGATGATTACAAGATCAGGATTTCCGGAATTATTGAGGGTGATCCTGTAGGTGAAAGTGAAGATTATTTTTCAATAATTGATCCCTATGTGATACCTGATATTGTGATCACTGAGATCATGTACAATCCCCCTGAATCAGGTGAAGATTCGCTCGAGTTTCTGGAGTTCTTTAATAACACTGTGGATACAGTTAACCTGGAAGGATATTTTATGTCAATGGGTGTAGAATACACTTTCCCTGATGTTGATCTTCTTCCGGATACATTCCTTCTGCTTGCAAAAGATTCACTGGCAATGATGGCAACTTTTGGTGTGGATGCTTATCAGTGGACCGGAGGAGCTTTGAGTAATGGAGGTGAACCTGTTGAACTGTCAGACAGCTTTGGGAATATTGTCGATTATGTTCCCTTCGATGATCAAATGCCATGGGATACACTGGCAGATGGTTTCGGCCCTTCCTTAACTCTTTGCATCCCTGATTCTGACAACGAATTACCAGAAAACTGGACAGCCTCTGTAAACTTTGCAGCAGAAAATGCAGATGGAGATTCAATTTTCGCAACACCGGGATTTGAATGTCAGGTGTCACTGTTTGCCGGCTTTGAGGGAATACCTACCTGGCTAGCTGTTGGTGACAGTGTGATGTTTACGGATCAAACTGTTGGAAATCCTACAAGCTGGTCATGGACTTTTGAAGGTGGAACGCCGGAGACATTCGGTGGGCAAAGTCCTCCTTACATTATTTACACAGAAGCGGGTGACTGGGATGTTAAATTGGTTGTTTCGGATGGAACAATTACGGATAGCCTCACAATCGAGGAATACATCCATACAGGTGTTCCGCCGGTAGCTGAATTTGAAGCAGATCAAACCGAGGTTACAGCAGGCAGTTACACCAATTTCACCAGCCTTTCAACAGGGGATGATCTTTCATTCCAGTGGTTTTTTGAAGGCGGAACTCCGGAATCGTCCACTGATGAAAATCCTGATGAGATATATTACCTGATCATGGAATGGGAATGGTATGACGTTACACTGGTTGTAGATAATCCATACGGATATGATTCCCTCACCAAAGAAGATTATATCGAAGTGGTTCCCGAAAATGTCAGGGAATTGACACTCACCGCTCAAAATGTCGAGCTGTATCCAAATCCTAACAATGGAGTGTTCACTCTTTCATTACCGGCAGGCATTGAGGCCAATCTGGAAGTATTGGATATTCATGGGGTTTCAGTATTTAAGCAAAAACTTAATGGAACGGAAACAATTGATCCGGCCGGGCTGGATCAGGGAATTTATATGCTCAGGATTCTGGATACAAAAACAGGAAGCCTGGTTGTGAAAAGACTTATTGTAAAATAATTTGAATTAATTATTGGCTCCCACTGACTGATTAAAGTGGGAGCCAATGATGTTTAATTGAAAGATGTTAATTTATTAATAATTATTGCTATGAAGAAAAACTACTTTTTTTTAATCACCATTCTCATTGCCGCAATGCCTTTTGTTATCAATGCCCAGAATATGGTTTTGAATGGCGATCTTGAACAATGGAATGACGCGAACACCCCTGCTGACTGGGACCTGTTTGAAAATATCAGCCAGGAGTCTACAACTGTTCATGGAGATTCTTATTCCGCATCTCAGGAGTCTGAAAGCAGCTCCAAGAAACTCAGACAGGATATCGAAGGAATTATTGGCGGTCAGCAATACACCATCGGCTATTATTATTTTGACAACGATGACAATGCCAAAACTAGGATATGGTCTTATTGGATGGATTCAGAGGGCGCATATCTTAATAATGAAGATGACGATATTTTAAGGCCATCTGATTACAGTGAAAACAGTACGGATTGGCAACATTACAATGAAGTACTTACTGCACCGGCAAATGCTGCTCAGTTTCGCTTTGAGGTAAGGGTTTACCACCAGGATGGAAATGTAGGAGGTTCTGTATTTTATGATGATTTCTCTGTTGAGAGTTCATCTACCAACTATCCTGAGCCGACCAATTATCCAACCGACTTCAGTGCCACTGCTGATGGATTTGGAATTGATGTTAGCTGGACAGATGCCACAGGGGATCAACTACCGGGAGCTTATTTACTTTTAGGCCAAAAAGGTTCATCTGGTGATTTCGATGTTCCGGTTGATGGCACTCCCGTTATGGATGATCTGGACTGGAGCGATGGAAAAGTTTCAGTTAATGTTGCCTACGGAGTGGAAATGTATGCCTTTACCAGTCTTGAAGGTGGACAGGAATATGAGTTTACTATTTATCCTTATACCAATGCCGGCGCTAATATCAACTTCAAAACTGATGGAACAGCCCCATATGATAAGACTACTACAACCAATGTCATCATCATCAACGAAGAGGATTTTGAAGATGGAACCCTGGGTACCTGGTCTGAGTATAATGTGGAAGGCCCTCAAAAATGGGAGAATTATGAATATCAGGGGAGTCGGTTTGCCAGGATGAGCGGTTATGAAGATGGTGCCGTGGTAAATGAAGATTGGCTGATATCGCCTCATATGAGCTTAAATGTCTACATAGATGTCAAGTTTAAATTTAGTTCTGCAAGAGATTTTGCAGGCCCCGATCTTCAGTTATTTTTCTCCCAGGATTATGATGGGAACAGTGACCCTAATGACTTTACCTGGCTGGAATTAACAGATCAGGCCAACTGGTCACCGGATAACTGGGAATGGACAGCGTCCGGTATAATTGATTTATCACTTTACGCAAGCGCATCCTGCTACCTGGCATATAAATATACGTCTACAGACAGTGAAGCTGCGGGATGGGAAATAGATAATATCCTGGTGTATAGTGAAGAGGGTACGGGATTATTTGAAAACACGAGAAGGAATCTTGCAGCTTACCCAAATCCTGCAACAACACATGTAAATATAGATTCGGAACAGAATGGTACACTTGTTATCACAAACCTGGCCGGACAACAAGTCATTAGAATAAACTGCTCCAAAGGTTTTAATGCTATCGATCTGCAGGAATTACCGGAAGGACTTTACATCATGCATTTAACAGGAGATGACGCGACAGTTCAATCTGGGAAATTGATGATCAAATAATGCAACACACAGATGATTTTTTTATTCCCGCCGGATTCATTTCGGCGGGATTTTTGTTTGCAAAAACTATCTTTGTTTATTATTGTTAGCTATTTACCATTAAATACGTAAACAGATATTTATACGTTATCAACCTGAATGAGAAACATCGTATTTATACTGATTTGTTTGATTTTAAGCGCTTCGGACGCAGTGGCCCAAAAGCTTTTGCCTGTCCGCCTGGAAGTGCCATCAGCAATTGAGGTGGAGACATTTCATGTTGAGACGCTGGCAACAGATGGTGCGATAGTCTTTTATGAAAGCAATGAAGTTGACAACCTGGAACTCAGGAAATGGTACTTTGGATTATTCAATACAAAAATGAAGCAGGAATGGTTGAAATATGTCCCGCTTCCTGACAAGATAGAATTCATCGCTTCAGCCCAATCGGATAAAAAGCTTCACCTGCTTTTTAAAAGCATCGGTAAAGTGCGCGGTGACAATGGTTTTTACGAAGTTGTAAGCTATAACATTAAAACTAATGAGTTCTCCAAAGTATCGGGTACTATTCCCGAGAAAGCAGAATACGCAGGGTTTGAGGTGATCGGTAATACAGGATGCCTCGCCCTGAACCTTACACGGGATGAATCGGACCTTCTTTTTATTAACCTGCTAACAGGAGACATAAGTCCTGTAAGTGTTTATCAGGAGGCTGAAAGCCAATTCCTGTCGTTGTATGCTGATAAAATAAACAGGAAGTTTTATACTGCCGTTAAAACCATAAAAGATAAAAGATATGTCTCTGATGAAATCATACGTTTTTCGACAGAGGGCAAACAGGAACAGGTCTTTCAGGTTGAGTCAATGGAGACCATTAAATTACTCCGTTCTTTTATATTCTTACAGCCAAAGGGCAGCAGCCTTAAAATGTTAGGCACCTATGATATCCTTACCGGCAGGATGAATTCTCTTGAAGACCTCGATAACGATGAACTGGCTAAAGGTGCAGGTATGTTTTTCCTCTCATTCGATAATGGTAAGCAAAAAGAATTGAAATTCCATGATTTTCTGAGTTTCGATAATGTTTACGGCACACTTGGCAACCGGCAAATGGAGTACAGCCGGAATAAAAAAAATGAAGACCGCTCAGCGGGTAAATCCCTGACAGCATTTTATCACATGTATGAACCCAGGATCATCCGTGTAAAAGACCAGTTTATTTTTTCCGTTGAAGTATATAAACCATATTATCGTTCAGAAACACGGATGGATTATGACTTCTATGGAAGACCTGTCCCATACACTTACCAGATATTTGATGGCTACAACTTTTATGATGTAATCATAGCAGGCGTAAGTGATGATGGTGATTTGATCTGGAACAACGATTTTGTAATCAGAAATATGAAGACCTATACGCTAAGCAGGAATTCAATTGTTTTTCCCGACGGCGATTTTGTCTCCATGGCTTATGTAAACGATGGGAAGATCATTTCTCAAACAATAGAAGGGCCTGTTGATATTGGCTACACTGAGACAATGATTGAGACAAAGTTTGACAAGGACAGGATTTCTGGTGATGAAAACAACAATATTGTATACTGGTATGACGATTTTTACCTGATCTATGGTTATCAGAAAGTGAATAACCGATCGCTGGGCGACCAGAGTATCAGGACAGTTTTTTACGCAAATAAGGTCGCATTCCAATAATTAAACCTCAGGATTATGAAAAACCTATGGCCGGTCGCAGCCTGGCTGAACTATCAACGCAAAGCAGTAACTCGTTATAAAGTTCACTCCCCTTTCGTTTACAAACTGATTGATGAAGTATTCAGGGATAAAACACAACACATCGAATACCGCTCTCTCAACAGGATAAGGGAACGGTATGCCAGGCGAACAGACAGGATTGAAACTATGGATTTCGGAACTGCTGCCGGTGATAAAAATTATATTACACGGGTTACCACAGTAGGAAAGATAGTAAGGCAGCGCACCCATTCAAGAAAAAAACTGGAATTTCTGTATAGAATGTCACAACGGTTTAAGCCCGGAACAATACTTGAATTTGGAACAGCAGCCGGAATCAGCGCATTATACCTGGGCAAAGGCAGCCCGGATAGCCGAATGATTACCATGGAAGGGTGCATGGGGTTGGCAGCAGTGGCAAGAAAAAGTTTTAAAAAGAGAAAGTTGAATATCGAAATTGAAGTGGGTGATTTTGATGCAATCCTGGATAAAGTCCTTACACAGACAGACCAATTAGATATGGTATTCCTGGATGGAAACCACCGGATGAATCCTACCATTGAATACTTTGAAAAGTGCCTTTCGAAAGCCAATGAAAACAGTGTGTTCATGTTTGATGATATCCACTGGTCAAGGGGAATGTCAAAAGCCTGGAAAGCCATAAAGAAAGATAAAAGAGTCACGCTTAGCATTGACCTTTACTGGATAGGGCTGGTGTTTTTCCGACCGGATATCACCAAGCAGGATTTTGTAATCAGGTATTAATCCTTCATAAATTGTTGCCGGCATAGTATTTTCGTACATTTGGAAGTTCAACCATTACAGCATGAAAGAAGAGGTCATTCGCTTTAAAGATATATCACGTTTTTACCAGGTGGGTACCGTAACAGTCAAAGCACTAATTGATGTATCAATAAGTATTTATAAAAATGAATTTGTTGCCTTAATGGGGCCTTCAGGATCTGGAAAGTCCACCATGATGAATGTGATAGGTTGTCTGGATACACCCACAGGCGGAGAGTATTTCCTGAATGGTAATGACGTTAGTAAAAGATCAGATAATGAACTGGCGGAGACCCGCAACAGGGAAATCGGTTTTATCTTTCAAACCTTTAACCTGCTTCCCAGATCCACCGCACTTGAAAACGTTATGCTGCCGCTGATTTATGCAGGCATCTCCAAAAATGAACGGATTAAAATGGCTGAATATGCGCTGGGACAGGTTCAGCTAACTGATCGCATGACCCATAAACCCAACGAACTCTCAGGAGGACAACGCCAGCGTGTAGCAACTGCCAGGGCGCTGGTTAACAATCCATCCATTGTGCTCGCTGATGAACCCACCGGAAACCTGGACTCTAAAACATCTATCGAAATTATGGGATTGCTGGAACAAATCCACAAACAGGGAAACACCATTATTGTTGTCACCCATGAAGAAGACATCGCACGGCATGCCCATCGGATTATCAGAATGATGGATGGAAAAATAGTTTCTGATACCATAAATAAAAAAATCAAAACTATCGGCGATTATCACTTTGCTGAAAATGAGTCTTAAACTGAAGGCAATACCGGGTAAACAATAAGGCCTGTGTAATGTTATTGTGGTAAAATAATCAGACAATGAGCCAGGAATGGAAAATATATACTAAAACCGGTGACAAGGGCAGCACATCTCTGATTGGTGGTCTCCGTGTGCCTAAATATGATGAGCGCATCGAAGCATACGGCACGGTAGATGAACTGAATTCGTGGATAGGTTTAATCAGGGACCAGGATGTTGGCGAAAGAACGAAAGACACTTTATTGGAGATACAGGACAGGTTATTTACGGCAGAGTCTTTATTGGCAAAAGGACCTGATACGAAAATAGAATTACCGGAATTAAATGAGCAGGACATTGTTTTCCTGGAGAAGGAAATTGACTTCATGAATGAAACACTTCCTGACCTGACTTCATTCATCCTTCCTGGCGGAGCAACAGTGGTATCTTATTGTCATTTGGGCAGAACAGTGTGCAGAAGAGCTGAGCGCCTTACCATAAAAATGAGCGAATCCCACCCGGTAAATATGATGCTTGTAAAGTATCTTAATCGTCTTTCTGACTATCTTTTTGTACTTTCAAGAAAGACAGCACATGATCTCGGAGTAGGTGATACCCTCTGGAAGTCTCGTAAATAGAGGCATACAGAGAATTTTCAATTTCACTTGCATAATCCCAAAAGAAAATTATTTTTGCAAAAAAGTTTATCCTAAAAGTTGAGCTATGTATTGGACATTAGAGTTAGCCTCTAAGTTGGAGGATGCCCCCTGGCCGGCAACAAAAGACGAGCTCATCGAATGGTGCATCAGAACCGGGGTTCAACCGGAAGTTATCGAAAACCTCAGGGAAATAGAAGATGAAGGTGAGGTTTACGAACGTATCGAGGACTTATGGCCGGATTATCCCACGAAAGAAGACTTCTTCTTTAATGAGGATGAATATTAAAAGAAAGAAAAAAGCCGCCTGTACGGGCGGCTTTTTAGTTACCTGCCACGCTTTTCTGAAGAAAACAGATTTATAAATCCATTTGGAAAAAGCTAAAATTTACATGCCCGTACCTTCTATGTTCAACAAAACAATGTTGCGATGAAAGGTCAACTTCTTTGGGATGTTCAATCACCATCCACCCATCCGGATTCAATAGCCTGTGATGAATTACATCACTGCTGATGGACTCTAGTTTTTCAAGATTGTATGGAGGGTCGGCAAATATAATGTCGAACTTTTTGGAAGTCATCCGGATAAATCCAAATGCCTCGGCACGGATTGGTTTAACTGATTCCATGCCAAGCTCAGCAACTGTATTCTTAATGAACCTGATGCATTGGAAGTTTTGATCAACAGCGGTCACTTCCCGGCATCCTCTTGATGCGAATTCATAAGATATTGCTCCTGTTCCGGTAAAAAGATCCAGCGCTGTTTTTTCGTTTAAGTCAACTCTATTGGAAATAATATTGAACAGGCTTTCTTTTGCAAGATCGGTAGTGGGTCTTACTGGCAGGTTCCTGGGAGGGTTTATAACTCTCCTTTTGTATTTACCACCTATGATACGCATTGAAGTAAGTTATACAACACAAAAAAATGAGGATGCTTCACCTCATCCAAAGCATGAGCATAGCGGTATGTCTCGTTTCTGCCGATCAATTGACTATGCCGTACATACCTGTAAATCATTTCATATAACCTGTCTCCATGATCAATCTCGCCCATAAGATTTATGTGAACTTCTTCAGGATTTAATGACAACTGCTCAAGTGCCGCAAGCAGAAAATAGATGAAATCTTCCTTGGTTTTATACTTGAAAAGGTTGTAAAAAGCCAATTTATTTTCTTTGAAATGCAGCAAGTCAAAATAGTCTCTCCTTACATTCAGGTAAACAGATTTATCATCCATCTGATTCTTGAAATTGATGGCAATCGCCTCGATGAATATTGAAGCGAAGTGTTTGATAGCTGCCTTCTGAAAGCGTGAAGATATTGCTTTTGAAAGCTGATCACTCAATGAAAAGACATTAACCGAACTGGTGTTTTTTAAAGTATCATAATTGATAATGCTTCCATCATCAATTGGTTGGTTGAATTCAAGATAGGCATTGCTTTCAGATTTATCAAAAAGCGCCTGTGGAATAAGTGTACTAAAATGATTTTGAATGATGAAATAGACTTTTTTGTAAGGGTAATTTAACCATTCGATTTCCTTAATAATGTAGTCGAGTTCATTGATCAGGTTTTCATCGGACTGTTTTTCAGAAAACTTTCCGGATACAAACCCAATGTAATTGTTAGCTGTTTCTGAATATACAACACAAGAGAAGCGAAAAGCGCTCAGTTGGATAGAAAGGATATATGACCGGGAATTTTCTTTGCTAAAGGATTTATCCAGGAATATTATATTTGATCCTGACCGGTCAGACATTTCGGTCAGATTTACTCCCAGTTTCCGTCGGTTGATGGTTCGGTCAACGAACCCACTTTAAGACCGGGATAACGTTCGATATCATTTTGCTTGGCAACAATATTGATAACGGTTTGTGCATCCATACCCCTAAGATAGGCCTCGATAGGAGCTTTAACTTCAAATACGTGAACTTCCACGCCACCACGTTCTATGGTATCCGCATTTATTTCAAATTCCTGATCGATGGAGAATGGAATCAGGCGGAGTTCATTTAATGTATAATCTTTATCCTGGAAAAGGGTATCAACCACTTTGATGTACCCAATAGTATCGTTAATGGTTTTGGTAAAGGTAGTATCCTCAGGATCCGGTACCATTTTTACCACAGGGATCTCAGCCGAGGCAAGAAAAAGCGTCAACGAGTCGAAATTGTTGGAATAAGAACCATTCAACTGTCTGTAAATAACTTGTGAGCTTCGTATATCTTTTAGCTTGTTGATTACTACTAATTCACGTTTTCTTTGTTCCTTCCTGAATTCTATGGGTTCCTGAACACTTTGGTAAACAAAGTAACCCAGTACAACGATTAATACGAATAAAACGATTTGAATGATTAACTTTTTCATGCCGACTTTATTTAACTAGCAAATTTATAATTTTTTTAGCACGCCAAATTTTATTTTTCATGAATAATTATTAAACGATACTTTCAGGATAAGTCAGGATTGTTATCAGCTATGCTTTTTGGATTAGAAAATATCAATCGTTTGGAAGATTACTCAAGATCTCCGAACACTGGTATTTTATCCAAAAATATGTAGTTGTTTTTCTCATAATCCATTCGGCAGCAATAGTGTGTAATTCCATTGCTTACGATAAGGTACCTCACTTTTAACTTTATGTTATATGCGGCAATTTGTTCGAATACCCGCTGGTTAATTGCCACACCCGGCGCTTTAAATTCAATTAATGCTGCCGGCTGACCACCTGTATTGTAGGCTACCGCATCAAATCTTTTTTGCATTCGGTTTACAATCAAACCTTTTTCCACTGAGATCAGTGATTGCGGATAACCTTTTTCCTTGACAAGAAAACGCAAAAAGTTTTGCCTTACCCATTCTTCTGGCGTCAGTATTACATACTTCTTCCGTATGTTATCAAATATTTCTGTTTTATCCTTCGCGGTTTTTCTGGTCTTGAATTCATATTGTGGTAAGTTTAGCTGCATCAAGGATCGGATTTTCAATCCAAAGATAGTAACATCGCTTCGACCGAAACAGAATTTCAGGTGAGGCTTTCCAACAAAACATTATTCGATCTGTTAAACTACCCTAATTTCCTTAATTTTGTTAGCAAAACCTGAAGATGAAAGATAAACAGGAAATCGTTTCCAACTGGCTCCCAAGGTACACCGGAATGCCGCTTGAAGATTTTGGAGAATATATCCTATTGACCAATTTCAGTAAATATCTCGAAATATTTGCCCAGTGGAACAATGTTGAGATTGAGAACAGGGATGTGCCCATGCCGGCTGCAACTGCTGACAATATCACAATGATTCAGTTTGGAATTGGAAGTGCGAATGCCGCGACTATTATGGACCTACTAAGTGGGGTCAGGCCAAAAGCGGTGTTGTTGCTTGGTAAATGCGGTGGCCTGAAGAAAAAGAATGAAGTGGGAGATCTGATCCTTCCAATTGCTGCAATCAGGGGTGAGGGCACATCCGATGATTATTTGCCTCCTGAAGTTCCGGCTCTGCCCGCGTTTAATCTGCAGAAAGCTATTTCAACCACCATAAGGGAATTTGAAAAAGATTATTGGACCGGAACAGTTTTTACCACAAACCGGCGTGTTTGGGAACACGACGACAAATTTAAAAAGTACCTCCGTAAGACCAGGAGTATGGCCATTGATATGGAAACTGCCACTATTTTTACCGTTGGTTTTCGTAATGAGATTCCTACGGGAGCGCTGCTGCTTGTATCTGACCAACCTATGATTCCCGAGGGAGTCAAAACCGCGGAAAGTGATAAAAAAGTTAATTCTCAGTTTGTAGAAGACCATATTAAAATTGGCATCAATTCCCTTAACCAGTTAATAAACAAAGGAGTTACAGTAAAACACCTCAGATTTTAGCTCTTGACTTTCGAACAAATAATAGCAGACATCCGGAATAAGATTTTTTCACCGGTGTATTTTTTTCAGGGAGAAGAACCTTTCTTTATTGATCAGCTCACCCATTATTTCGAAAAGAATGCACTGGATGAAGATGTAAAGGAATTTAATCAGACGATTGTTTACGGCCGGGATGTAATGCCAAAAGATGTGATCCATCTGGCGCGTCGTTTTCCGATGATGGGAAATTACCAGTTGGTAATGGTAAAAGAGGCCCAATCACTGAACAATATTGAGCAAATAGAGCCTTACCTGAAAACCCCGTTGAACACTACTATCCTGGTCATTGCTTACAAGTACAAGAAGCTTGATAAGCGCAGAGCTTTCTATAAAATGTTGGATAAATCCAAAGATGTTGTCATATTTACTTCAGATCGATTACGGGATTACCAGGTACCTCAATGGATTGAAAAGGAAGTGGATTTACTGGGCTACTCAATAAATGCGGTTTCTGCCAGTCTGCTTTCCGATTATCTTGGTAATGACCTGAGCAAGATCCACAATGAACTCGAAAAACTGGCTATTAACCTTGAGCCGGGATCGTTGATAACGGAAAACGAGATTGAAAAAAATATCGGGATAAGCAAAGACTTCAATATTTTTGAACTTCAGAATGCACTGGTAAAGAAAGATTCATTGAAAGCACACAGAATCATTCAGTATTTTGAAGCCAACCCTAAGGAGCATCCGTTACAGATGATTACAGTGATGCTTCACAATTATTTCATGAAGGTGTTTCTGTACCACCATATCAAAACATCTAAACAAAGTGAGATTGCGGCCGAGCTGGGTGTAAATCCTTTTTTTGTAAAAGATTATTCACAGGCATCGAAAGTGTATTCATTGCGAAAAATCAAATCCATCATTTCACAAATCAGGATACTTGATTTAAAAAGTAAGGGTATTGGCAGCAGCGATGCCGGCAGTTATGGACCATTGAAGGAGTTGGTGTACTATGTCTTAAACTGAGTATTTCTAAAACTTCAGTTTTCTATACCTCCCTGTAGACATCTTCAACGACTTCCCGATACTTGTTGGTAAGGTCTTTTCTTCTTAATTTAAGAGTAGGCGACAGCAGGTTGTTCTCCACAGTCCATTCCTCATTCATCAAAACGAACTTCCTGACCTGTTCGGTACGATCCAGTTCACTGTTCATCTCATCCACTTCCTTCTGAATTCTATTTATGATGACCTTATTCGCAATGGCATCATCAGGCCCATTGTATTTGTGCCCTTTTACTTTACACCAGGATTTAAGGTGATTAAAATCAGGAATTATCAAAGCCGATGCAAAGTTTTTACCCTCACCTACCACCATGATGTTTTCGATAAAAGGTGAAGCCTTGAACTTGATCTCAATTACCTGGGGTGCGATATATTTCCCTCCGGAAGTTTTGAAAATCTCTTTTTTCCTATCTGTTATCCGAAGGTACTTGTCTTTCAGTACGCCAATATCTCCGGTATGAAACCAGCCATCTTTATCAAATACTTCCTCATCAAGATCAGGCCTTTTGAAATACCCTTTCATCACACCGGGACCCTTACAAAGTATTTCACCATCATCAGCAATTTTCACATTTACACCAGGAAGAATAGGACCAACAGTGCCTATTTTAACGCCCCCGGGAAGGAATTGTCCAACAGCAATTACCGGGGAAGTTTCAGTAAGTCCATAGCCCTCCATGATTTTAAGGCCTGCTGCCCAGAATTGCCGTGCAAGGTTTTCCTGAAGACTCGCTCCACCGCAAACCACAACATCGATCTTGCCTCCGAGGGCTTCAATCCATTTGGAAAAAACAAGCTTCCTGGCGATGTATAATTTAAAATTGTACCAGGCTGAGCGCTTTTCCCATGGCTCGTATTTACTTCCAACGCTGAGAGCCCAGTGGAATATTATTTTGGATAATAAAGGCAGGTTTCTCCCTTTGTCCATGATTTTTGAATAGGTTTTTTCCAGGATACGTGGCACGGCACAAAACATCTCAGGCCTTACCTCCCTGAGCATCTCACCAATTAGCTCAAGGTTGTGGACATAACTAACTGATATACCATGAATCTGGTAAGTGTAATTGATTACCCTCTCCAAAACATGACATAGCGGTAAAAAGCTCAGGCTGGTGCTGACAGGATTTTGAGCCAGGATATTGGCAGCCGCCATTGCATTGCTGGTGATATTCTTATGAGACAGCATCACACCTTTAGGCAGACCTGTTGTGCCGGAAGTGTAAATAATTGAATTTACATCATCAGTATCAATGCTTTTCTTGATGTTGATAAGTTCTGTTAATTTGTTTGATTTTGCCCCTTTTTCAAGCAATTCCTGAAAGGTGGGCAGGTCGGAATCAAACCCAATCCTGTAAGTTTGCTCAAAACCTTCGATGTCATCTAAAAAAGGTTTGATGCGTTCATAAACATCCTGGAATGAAATAAACAGGAATTTGATATCAGCATCTGAAAAAATGAACTTATAACTTTCAGTTGAAATCGTTGGATAGATGGGCACGTGTATGGCGCCGGTCTGGGCTATGGCCATATCCAGGAAATTCCACTCCGGGGAGTTGAAAAGCACCGTGGCGATTTTGTCGTCCTTTTTCACGCCAATCTCCAGTAAAGAAAGGCTTAACTGATCAGAAATGGTTACATAATCCGTGGCGCTGTAGTGTTTCCAGCTTCCACTTCTCTTCTCTGAAAGAGCCCTTTCCCTGTCCACGTATTGGTTACGGTATCCGTCTAGTATGTCGAATATCCGTGTGATGTTGTTAAACTGCATACACTTTTTGACTGGATTCTTGAATATTGAAAAGTTTATCGATCATCCCTTTGTATTTCACCTGGATGAACCGTCTCTTTAATTTGAGGTTTGCCGTGATTTCACCTGAATCTATAGTCCATTCGTGATCAATCAGTTCAAACTTTTTGATTTTTTCCGTATCTCCGAATTGCCTGTTGAAACAATCGATTTCTTTCTTTATACGGTTGCGGATCTCCTTAATGCCGATCATTTCTCTGTTAGTGCTGTATTGAATACCTTTAATCTTGCACCAGGACCTGAGGTGTTCAAAATTGGGTACGATAAGCGCTGCCGCGAATTTCTGGTTTTCCCCTACTACCATGATCTGATCAATAAATGGGGATTCTATAATCTTGTTTTCCAACTGGGAGGGCGAAATATATTTGCCCATAGAGGTCTTAAATATCTCCTTTATTCTTCCTGTGATTTTTAGCATACCATCCTCATCGAGGATTCCAACATCTCCGGTATGAAGCCAGCCGTCAATTATCGTCTCCGCGGTCATTTCTTCATCCTTGAAATAACCCCTCATGATACTCGGCCCCTTAGCAAGTATTTCACCTGTGTCAGCTATTTTGACTTCGACATTTTTTAAAGGAGGGCCAACAGTTCCTATTTTTCTTTTTCTTTTTTCATATGTGTTGACAGCTATAACGGGTGATGATTCAGTCATGCCGTATCCTTCAACTACTGGAATTCCAGCAGCGTTAAAAACACTTGCAAGACGCGGCTGCAGTGCTGCACCACCAGAAACGATTGAGCGCATACGTCCTCCGAAAGCATCACGCCACTTTCCGAAAACCAGCTTATCAACCAATTTCAGTTGCAGGCTGTAGAGTGTCTTGTTTGAACCGTCATATTGATACTTTAAGCCAAGGTTTACCGCGTAAAAAAAGATCTGCTTTTTAATTCCTGTAAGTTTTCTTCCTTTAGCCATGATCTTGTCATACACTTTTTCAAGCAAACGTGGAACAGTTGTCATGATGTGCGGCCTGATATCCTGGATATTATCTATGATGGTTCCCATATTTTCCGCATAATAAATGGAAACCCCTTTGTATTGGAGAATATAGTTTACAGTTCGTTCATATACATGACACAGAGGCAGGTAACTTAATCCTTTTGATGTTTCATCAACAGGGAAAATCCAGTAAGCCGCTTTGACGTTGCTGAGTATGTTTTTGTGGGTCAGCATAACACCTTTTGGAAAACCAGTTGTACCGGAGGTGTAAATTAACGTCGCTACATCGTCTTCGTTAACGGTTGATTTCAACTTTTCCAGATCTTTTTCCAATCCGGATTGCTTTCCCAGTTCGGTCAAATCATTCAAATGAGAATGTTCATCAATCTTCTTAACGGTATAAATTCCCTCTATGGTAGGTATCCCTGGAAGGATGTGGTCGATTTTCCTCAGCAGCTCTTTCCCTGCTATGAATACATACTTCACGTCTGAATGATTCAAAATGTATTTATAATCCTCCTGGCTGATTGTAGGGTATACAGGAACATGGATTGCCCCGATTTGTGAAATTCCCATGTCGATGAAATTCCATTCCGGCCGGTTATTGGAAATGGTAGCAATCTTATCACCCTTTTTCACTCCCAGCTTCAGCAGACCTTTGCTGATATTGTCTGCTGTATCCCTGTATGTTTGCAGGTTGTGCTTTACCCATTCACCGTTTTCCTTACCGGCTAACACATCATCTTTTGGCTGATATTGTTCGGCACAATGCGTCAAAATATCAAATATGCGGGTCACCTCCATATTCTCTCAAATTAAGTTTCGGATTGCAAAAATAATCCAAATTTTAACAAATGACATAAATGTCAAATTATCAATTACTTATGAATTAGTAATCAGGTCTTCTTATATTTTTACATTTCTTGTTTTATCAATGTTGTTGCATTGGCCTGAGCTGCCCACACAATTCTTTCAACCTTTCAGCCCTGCGTCCGGTAATGATAAGATTATGTTTGTTCTCAGCAAACTTCTGCGCGCAGGCGAGACCAATTCCGGCTGTTGCTCCAGTG
>JAUXDH010000061.1 GCA_030618545.1 Chlorobiota bacterium | reverse complement strand
CATTTATTATTTTAGATTTGCATTAGCTACAACCCTTATTAAATTGCATGGCGCAAAAAGCTAGAAAATTCGGTGCCTTTTCCGGAGTGTTTACACCTTCCATTCTCACTATTCTTGGCGTTATCATGTATTTGCGTTTAGGATGGGTTATGGGTGTAGCAGGTCTTTGGGGTGCGATCATTATCATTTTACTGGCTCATGTGATTTCTCTTACTACAGGTCTGAGTATATCTTCCATAGCTACAGATAAAAAAATAGAGGCCGGAGGCATTTATTATATTTTGTCAAGATCGCTCGGGCTGCCCATTGGTGGGTCAATTGGGTTAACTCTTTTTGTAGGTACCGCACTGAGTATATCGATGTACATCGTCGGTTTTACCGAAAACTTCCTGGCATTACCTGTCATCACTGATTTCCTGAATATTCAAACCGTATCAGTAGATAACGTAAGGGTTATAGGAACGATCGTACTTATTGTATTGATAGTCCTTGCACTGATTAGCACCAATATTGCCATCAAGACACAGTTCTTCATTCTGGGAGCCATTTTCCTTTCATTAATATCCATTGCAATAGGGTTTTTTCTTTCGGGGCCGGCACCTGACAGTGTTGCCCCTGAGGTTGTTCCACCCTTTATGGATTACTCATTTGAAGTGGTATTCGCTATTTTTTTTCCGGCTGTAACAGGATTTACCGCCGGCGTGGCTCTATCAGGTGATCTTAAAGATCCTAAAAGAGACATACCAAAGGGGACGATGTGGTCTATTCTCACAGGCCTTGTAGTTTACATAAGTCTGGGCATGGGATTCTATTTCTTTGTCGACCAGCAATTGTTGATGAGTGATTATAACTTTTTACTGGTAATCGCATGGGTTCCCATCCTGGTAATTGCAGGTGTCTGGGGAGCAACGCTATCATCTGCACTGGGTGGAATACTTGGTGGACCGAGAATTATCCAGGCAATAGCACAGGACAGGATAGTGCCGTCCATTCTTGGAAAAGGCCAGGGTGTAAACAATGAACCCAGAAATGCACTGATATTTACTTTCCTTTTAGCCGAAATTGGAATACTGATCGGAGATCTCAACGTAATCGCAAGGGTTGTTACAATGTTCTACCTTACCGCCTATGGGTTTATCAATTTGGCATTCGCACTGGAAAAATGGGCGAGTTCCGATTTTCGCCCCTCGTTTAAAATCTCCCTTTGGATTGGAATTATCGGCTTTCTGGCTTGTTTCTTTATCATGTTTGAGCTTGACATAACAGCCATGGTCGCTGCTTTGGTCATACTCACTTTTATCTACATCTACATCAGCAGGAAAAACCTCCACCTCGACGTGGGTGATGTGTGGCCCAGCGTAGCGGCTTCTCTGTTGCGAAAGATTCTTACGGCCATGCACAATAAAAAGCTGAATGAAAGAAACTGGAGGGCAAATATTCTTCTTTTCAGTGGTGGAACTGTAAACAGGCCCCACCTGATCGCTTTTGGAAAATGGCTGGTAGGACGGCATGGTCTTGTTTCAAACTTTGACCTGGTAGAACATAAATCATCAAAGATTCTCTATCCGAAATCTGAGCAAAATGTTGAAGAAGAAACATTAGCAAAAGTGGAGGGTATTTTCTCCCGAAGGCAGGAATGCAACAATATCTATGAAGGGATTGAAACTATTTCGGCGACTTATGGTTTCTCAGGTGTAGAACCCAACACCGTGATCCTTGGATGGGGACGAAAGACTGCTGAACCTCTCAGGTTTGCCCGGATGCTGAAATACCTCAGCGACCTGGATATGAATATCGTATTGTTGGATTACAATGTAGATAATGGGTTTGGAGAATATGAACGTATCGATATCTGGTGGAGGGGGGGCAGCAACAATGGTAACCTTATCCTGTCGCTGATCAAGTTTATTCGGATTTCCTATGAATGGAGGAATGCTACAGTCAGGCTGCTTCTGGTAAATCCTATTGACGAAAGGCAGGTGCTCATCGAAAAGCAATCGAGGGAAGTACTGGCCAATATGCGCATGGATGCAGAAATAAAGGTGATCAATAACCAGTTTGATAAATTATCCATCAACAACCTGATAAGAAAACATTCTTCAGATGCAGACCTTACCTTTATGGGTATTCCCGATGTTGTGGAAGGACAGGAAGAAGAATTTATTCGCCGGACAGATGAGCTTTATAAAGACCTTGGTACCCTGGTGCTTGTAAAAGCTTCTTCATTTTTCAGTGTCTTACATATTGGAGATGTTTAAGGATGTAAAGGAGATACTATCTTTTATTTCATATATTTTTTTTCCTATTTTTGCTTCGCCTCAATTAATCATATCTTGGAAAAAAACAAAATAACCGAGATCGACGGAAAACAGTTATACCAAAGTTTTCTCTCCGGTGCACACAGTATTTTTGAAAATCAGAAACTGATCAACAAGATCAATGTATTCCCTGTTGCAGATGCTGATACGGGAACCAATCTTGCCTCCACCATGCGTTCCATCATTGACATTTCTGTTCCTGATGAGAATTTAAAACTGTCGGCTGTTTCCATTGCGGATGCTGCCCTGACCGGAGCACGAGGTAACTCAGGCATCATCTTTGCCCAGTTTCTCTATGGCTTCAGCAATGAATTGCGTGCCTCAGCAACTATCGATGTTAAAGACTTTGCCGAAAGCATGCGAAACGCGGTAAAGTATGCCTATGAAGCTATTGCCAATCCTGTGGAAGGAACGATCATCTCTGTAATTAAGGATTGGGCCGACCACCTGTACCATCTCAAAGACAATATTGACGATTTCATCCGGATTCTGATCGATGCATTTATTATAGCAAGTAAAGCGCTTGCTAAAACTGCCGACCAGATGGAAGCGCTGACGAAAAAACGTGTGGTAGATGCCGGGGCAAAAGGTTTCGTTGTTTTCCTGGAAGGAATGCTGGAGTTTTTTAAAACCGGCAAAACTATAGATGCGGAAACGCTCGAGCATGATGAAGTCATTGAAGAAGAGATTATCACGCACGACAATATTACATTCAGGTTTTGTACTGAAGCATTGATCACCGGTAAAAAGCTTGATAAACAAAAGATCAGGGATACGATCAAGGATTATGGTGACTCACTTGTTATTGCAGGTTCAGAAAGAAAAATGAGGATTCATATCCATACCGATACTCCTTGGTCTCTTTTTGTTGATGTTGGTAAACTGGGAACCATTGCCGCACAGAAAGTGGACGACATGATCATGCAAAATGAGATTGCCACCAATGCAAAACATAAAACGGCTATCGTAACAGATTCTACATGTGACTTGCCGCAAGAGTTGATAGAGAAGCATCAGATTCAGATGATTCCATTGAACATCCACTTTGGGGAATCTTTTTATCTCGATAGGGTAACCATGCAGCCCGAACAATTTTACAAGATGTTGGTTGCTGCAAAGGATTATCCATCAACATCTCAACCTTCAAACAAAGACTTTGTTAACCGCTATAACTATCTGTCAACTCATTACGACAGCATCATTGGGATCCATATAAGCAATAAGTTAAGTGGCACCTGGCAGAACAGCCTCAAAGCAGCCGGCCAGATAGCTGAGCAAAACGGGAAAAAGATCGATGTGCTTAATAGCAACAAGATCAGCAATGCACTTGGTTTGACCGTTCTCAGGGCAGCACGTGCACTTGAAGAAGGTATGAGTCATGATGACATTGTTGCCCGAATTCCAAAATGGTCAGATAATACAAGGATACTTGTTAGTGCAAGTACTTTGAAATATATGATCAGGAGTGGTCGGGTAAGCCCAACCAAGGGATTCATTGGAAAGCTGATGAATGTCAAACCTGTCATTACGGTGAATAATGAAGGCAGGACTGAATCTTTCGGTAAGCCGATGACCATGAAACAGAGTAAGAAGATAATCATCAAAGACTTTGAACAATTCGTGGATGGCAAAAAGATCTGGGGATATGCCATATCCCATGCTGATAACCAGGATGCAGCCGACTTTTACGCTGAAGAAATAGAAAGACTTACCGGCATGAAACCTGAATTTATTCAGGATGCTGCACCTGTTCTTGTCACCCATGTTGGCATCGGTGTTGCCGCCATAAGCGTGATGCTGGAATAATACCATTTTTTTTTCCTTGTACAGATTCTAAATTCCGCAATTATCCTTTTCAGGCATTGGAATTTCCTAATTTTGATAATCCTAAACTGGTGTTGATATGATTACAAAACAGCTCACTCATCCCGAAAGCATCGTTGTTGTGGGAGGGTCCAATGACGTACAGAAACCCGGAGGAAAAGTCCTGAAGAACCTTATAGACAGTGGTTTTTCGGGTGATCTTTATGTTATGAATCCCAAGGAGGATGAAGTACAGGGAATAAAAAGTTACCGTGATCCTTCGGCGATGCCGGATGCAGACCTTGCCATCATCGCGATAGCTGCTAAATACACGCCTGATACTGTGGAGTTTCTAACCACCCATAAAAACACCAGGGCCTTCATCGTGTTATCAGCAGGATTTAGCGAAGAGAGTCAGGAAGGCAAAATATATGAGGACAGGGTAGTGGAGGCTGTTAACAAAGTTGGTGGCTCCCTGATAGGACCCAATTGTATTGGCATCATCACTCCACAACATCACAGTGTTTTTACTTTACCCATCCCAAAACTTGATCCAAAGGGATGTGATTTTATTTCCGGCTCGGGAGCCACAGCCTGCTTCATTATGGAGGCAGGGATTCCCAAAGGATTAAGATTTGCCAATGTTTATTCAGTTGGCAATTCAGCACAAATGGGAGTGGAAGAAGTGCTGAAACATATGGATGAAACTTTTGATCCGGAAAAGGATTCGAGGATCAAGCTCCTTTATCTTGAGACTATTGAAAAACCAGGAATGCTGCTGAAGCATGCCTCTTCGTTGATCAGAAAAGGCTGCCGAATAGCTGCTGTTAAGGCTGGTTCATCAGAGGCTGGCAGCAGGGCTGCATCAAGTCACACAGGCGCCCTGGCGAGCCCGGACACAGCGGTGGATGCACTATTTAAGAAAGCTGGCATTGTCAGATGCACCGGAAGGGAAGAATTGATTTCTGTAGCTTCCATCTTCACTTATCCAGAACTGACAGGCAGGAATATCGCCATCATCACACATGCCGGCGGACCTGCGGTTATGCTTACCGACACGCTTTCGGAAGGAGGATTGTCGGTACCTCCAATCGAGGGCGAAAATGCCGAAAAGCTTAAAGAAGAGTTGTTCCCCGGCTCATCTGTATCTAACCCAATTGATTTCCTGGCTACCGGAACAGCGGTGCAATTAGGAACCATAATTGATTTCGTTGAAAATAAGTTTGACAATATCGATGCCATGGTCGTTATCTTCGGCACCCCCGGCCTATTCGATATCTATGACGTGTATGATGTCCTGCTTGAAAAAATAAAAACCTGCAATAAGCCCATCTATCCTGTGCTGCCCAGTATCCTGACTGCCAAAAGTGAGGTAGACTATTTTGTAGATAAAGGAAGGGTATATTTCTCCGATGAGGTGACTTTGGGGAAGGCCCTTTCAAAAGCTTTCTTTTCACAAGCGGCTGAAGATTCAGAATTATTACCACCCGCTGTCAACACGGCATTGATCAGAAAAATAATTGACAGTTGCGACGATGGTTACCTGCATCCTGATCTGGTCGCGTCTCTTCTTGATGCCGCTGGAATTCCAAGAGTAAAGGAAAAGGTTGTCTCAACTGAAGATGAATTATTGAAAGCTACTGATGAACTGGGTTTTCCAGTTGTAATGAAAGTTGTAGGTCCTGTGCATAAATCCGATGTTGGAGGAGTAAGCCTGGATATTAATGATGATAAGCGTGCTGAAGATGAATTTAACAGAATGATAAAAATCAGGGATGCCCATGCTGTCCTTCTTCAGCCCATGGCTAAAGGAATTGAATTATTCGCCGGATTGAAACGCGAAGATAAATTTGGTCACATGCTGCTGTTTGGTCTGGGAGGTATTTTTATTGAAGTATTTAAAGATGTCAGGACATTAATGGTGCCTGCAGCCAGGAAAGAAATTGTTTCTGAAATAGCCCGGTTGAAGAGCTACAAAATGATAGAAGGCATAAGAGGTTTGAAGGGAGTTGACGTTACTGAATTTGCAACCATTATTTCAAAGCTTTCATCTCTTGCTATGGCGGCGCCGGAAATTTCGGAGATGGACCTGAATCCGCTTTTAGGAGAGGGAAAGAAAATTTTAGCCGTGGATGCACGTATCCGGATAGAGAATTAACGGGACCATTTTATGAAGTCAAAAGATCTGATATTTTTCCTTGCGGTCATTTTGTTTTTTAGCCCTTTCTTCTTTAGTGATCAATTATTGGATTCTTATAAAGCATTCAACCATGAACATGGTTTGATCACTTCTTTCATCAAGTTCGCGGTGCTGGCTACCCTGGGGGAAGTCATTGGTTTGAGAATAAAAACCGGGAATTATTATGAAACTGGATTTGGTATCCTGCCGAGGTTACTGGTCTGGGGATTTATTGGGATAACCATCAAAATAGCCTTTATAATATTTGCTTCAGGTACGCCTGTTCTCCTGGAATATATGGGAATTAAAGGAGCTACTTCTGTATTGGGAGGAGAATTGAATGGAAAGAAAGTCTTTGTTGCCTTCTGCACAAGTGTTGCCATGAACCTGGTTTATGCTCCTGTGATGATGACTTTTCACAAAATTACCGATACACACATTCTTGCCAACAATGGCAAGCTTTCTTCGCTGATAAAACCCATCAGGTTTAGGGAAATCTTTATACATTTGAATTGGGATGTTCAGTGGCATTTTGTATTTAAAAAAACAATACCATTTTATTGGATTCCGGCTCATACCATAACGTTTCTGCTGCCTCCGGATTACCAGGTATTATTTGCAGCCATATTGGGTGTCACGCTGGGAATGATACTGGCAATCGCAAATAAAATGTAAGCGGAAGATGTCGCCACCAACAGATAACCATAAAAAATCAGATGTCATCAGAATTTAATAGAATGAATATGAAAAATACCCCGATTGATTACTCAACAGTAACAGAATTAATTGAGAAGAGCAAACTCCAGTCGGTTGGACGGTCTTCTATCCGCGAAATCAAAAAGCTGATAGACGAAATTGAAAAGGCTACCGGCGAGAGATTCATACGGATGGAGATGGGAATCCCGGGATTGCCCCCTGTTAAAATAGGAATCGAAGCAGAGAAAAAAGCCCTTGACCTGGGTATTCCTGCAATTTACCCGGACATTTTCGGTACATATGAATTAAAGCAGGAAATCAGCAGATTCGTAAAACTTTTCCTGAATATTGACGTCGATGTTGAAGGGTGTATTCCCACTGTTGGTTCCATGCAGGGAAGTTTTGCTTCCTTCCTCACATTGAACAGGATGCATGCAGACCGTGAGGGAACCCTCTTCATTGATCCCGGTTTTCCTGTACATAAGCAGCAGATTAAAGTCCTGGGTCAGGGCTTTATGTCATTTGATGTGTACAACTATCGTGGAGAAAAGCTAAGGGAAAAACTGGAATCGTATTTGCAAACCGGTAAAGTTTCATCCATAATTTATTCCAATCCCAACAATCCATCATGGATATGCTTTACCGAAAGGGAATTGAAAATCATTGGGGATTTGGCCAACAAATACAATGTGATCGTCATCGAAGATCTTGCCTATTTCGGTATGGATTTTCGGAAAGATTATTCCGTTCCCGGTGAACCTCCTTTCCAGCCATCGGTAGCTAAATACACCGATAATTATGTCTTGCTCATTTCCAGTTCAAAAGTCTTTAGCTATGCCGGTCAGCGAATTGGGATGATGGTAATTTCGAATAAAGTATTTAATTCCCAGGCGCCTGACCTTTTAAGGTATTACCAGTCTGATCAGGTGGGCAGGGCAATGATTTTCGGAACACTTTATTCACTTTCGTCCGGTACTTCACACACTCCTCAATATGCGCTTGCTGCCATTCTCAAATCGGTTAATGATGGCGACTATAATTTTGTTGAGGTAGTTAAGGAATATGGTGAAAAGGCCAGGATCATGAAAAAGCTATTTACCGGCAATGGATTTCAGATAGTTTACGATAAAGATGAAGACAATCCCATCGCGGATGGTTTTTACTTCACGTTTTCTTATCCTGGTATGGATGCGGAGGAACTGCTTAACGAAATGGTTTATTATGGCATTAGCGCGATCTCCTTGCTGATAACAGGAAGTGAAAGGAAAGAAGGTATCAGAGCCTGTGTTTCACTTGTTGGCCGTCATCAGTTTCAGGATCTTGAGGACCGTTTACACCGGTTCAATCAGGATCATCCGGTTTAAGTTTGTACATTTATACCCTGACAAATACACACATTGATTAAATGAATCTTTCCGGGGCTGCAAGATTATTCATAGCATTTCTTTTCGCAGTTATATCTATTGGAGCGTTTTCACAAGATACCGATAGCCTGTGGTCAGTGTGGAACGATCCTTCCCAGGCCGACTCTTCAAAGATGAAGGCTATGAAAGTGTTGAGCTGGTATACTTTGTTCAGGGATTACGATTCCGGTTATGTACTGGCTGAAATGCTGTATGAATTATCCGAAAAGGCAGATGACAAATCCATGCTGACCTACTCCTACAAAGTTATGGGTATCTCAAATGACCTTCAGGGTAAACAGGAGGAAGCGCTGGAAAGGTATAGGGAAGGACTCGCTTTAGCCAAAAAAGAAGGATTACAGAATGAAGAGGCCAATTTTTATAACAATATGGGGCTGGTCTTTAGAAGGCAGGGCAAGCTTACGGAAGCACACGATGTCTATTCTAAATCTATTTTAATTCTCGAGGAACAAAACAACAGGAAAACGCTGGCAACCACTTACAACAATCTGGCGCTGGTATACCTTGATCAGGAAAATATTCCACTGGCATTGGAGTATTTTCAGAAAAGCCTTGGTATTAGCGAGGAATTAAATGATGTACGCAGAAAAGGGCTGGGTTATCACAATTTAGGTTTGTTGTACGAGGATCAGGGTGATCTTGAGAAAGCGCTTGATTACCTGAAGAGAAGTGAGAAGCTTTTTATTGAGATGAATAATAAAAGATACCTGGCCTCCACCTATTCAAACATCGGAATTGTAAATAAAGATTTGAATAAACTGGATACTGCACTGAGTTACTATGAAAAAGCACTTGAAGTTTTCTTCGAATTGGAAGATGAACCCTCGATTGCCAAAGCTTACATAAATATTGGAAACATATATAAAATCCGGTCTGATTTCAACAACGGGATGTATTACTATAATAAAGCGCTTCCTCTTATTGAAAAGATCGACGCAAAGAAGGACATGTCCTCGCTTTATTTCGATATAGGTTCGCTTTATAATAAATTCGATCGCCATGCTGAGGCTAAGAAGTGGTGCGATAAGTCTTATGTTCTTGCCATAGATTATGATTACCTCGAAGAACGCAAAAATGCCTGTGAATGTCTGAGAGACGCCCACAAGGGATTAAATAATCTACTGCTTGCTTATAATTACCAGGAAGAGTTTTACACAATCGCCGACTCCTTGAGAGAGGTTGAAAATATAGAGGAAGTTACCAGGCTTGCCATGCGGTTTGAGTTTGATAAAGAACGGCTTGCTGATAGTCTCGTCCGGGAGGAAGAAAAGCTTATAAATGAAATCGCGTACCAGGAAGACCTGAATGCAGAAAAAGCGAGAAGAAACGCTTTTATGATTTTCGGGATGGGGGTGATGGTTCTTGCAGCAGCTTTGTTATACCGCTTATACTTTATCCGCCGTACAAATAAAAAACTGGCAGAGAAGAACAAGATCATTGAAAGGGAAAAACAGCGGGCCGAAGAGTCAAAAAGGTTAAAAGAACAATTCTTTAACAATGTGTCCCACGAATTCAGGACTCCGCTTACGCTGATTCTTGGGCCCATTAACAGGCTGCTGGAAAAAGTCAAAGACAAGGACACAAGAAAAGATATCAGGATTCTGCAGAGAAATGCCAACCGCCTGCACAGTATGATCAATGAGTTGCTGGACCTCTATAAACTTGAGTCAGGTAAGTTAAAACTGGAAGCAAAAAAAACAGACATTACTCAATTCGTCAACAGGTATATTCAGTCTTTTGAATCCTTCGCGAAAGAAAAGAACATTAAGCTGGTTTACAAAGCGCTCATCGGCGCCAACAGGATTTATATCGACAGTGTTAAGATTGAAAAAGTGCTTGGTAATTTACTTTCCAATGCATTCAAGTTTGTTGACGAAGGTGGTCAGATTACCGTTGTGGTAGAGGAATATGCCTTGCACGGGAAACCTGGTGTAAAGATTTCTGTTGAAGATACAGGTATTGGAATCCCTAAAGAAAAAATGGATAATGTATTTGACCGTTTTTACCAGGTTGAGGATTCATTAAGCAGAAACTATCAGGGAACAGGCATCGGGTTATCCTTATCAAAAGAGCTGGTTGAATTGCATCGGGGTAGTATCTGGGTAGAAAGTCAGGAAGGAATTGGAACTACTTTTTCATTTTTCCTGCCTTCGGGTTCATCCCACTTAAAACCTGATGAAATTATCGAGGAATCTGCTAAAACAGAACTTACTGAAAGTACAGAAGAACCCGAACCCGGGGAAGAGGCACTAACAGAAACAGAATTAGTTGAACACAAGAAAAATGGTTTGCCAATATTGTTGATTGTAGAAGATAACCCTGATATGCGGGCATTTATCAAAGAAGATTTCAGGAACTCATTCAAAGTGATAGAGGCAGGCAATGGGGAAGAAGGATTGGAAAAAGCAATCAATGAAATTCCTGATGTGATCATCAGCGATGTGATGATGCCGATAATGGATGGCAATAAGTTGTGCGACAGAATCAAATCCGATGAACGAACCAGCCATATTCCGGTTGTTATGTTAACGGCTCGCTCATCGGTTGAGCATAGGATTGAAGGCCTTGAAAAAGGCGCCGATGCTTATATCGCCAAACCTTTTGATTCCAGGGAACTTCAGGTAACCGTCAGGAATCTTGTCGCCCAAAGACAAAAGCTCAGGGAAAAATTTGCAGCGAGTTTCAAAAAAGGAATTATGCTGGAAGCGGCTGAAGTGACTTCAATGGATCAGCAATTTATGGAAAAGGCGGTGAAGGTAGTCGAGGAAAATATTTCGGACCATGAGTTCTCGGTGGAAACATTCTGCGGGGAGATAGCCATGAGCCGGGTACAGCTTCACCGTAAATTAAAAGCTCTTACCAATCAGTCAACCAGTAAATTTGTCCGGACTATCCGGCTTAAACGTTCGGCAGAATTACTTTCCCAGCAAGGCGCCAATGTAACGGAAACCGCTTTTAAGTTTGGTTTTAATAATATGTCCTACTTTGCCAAATGTTTTCAGGAAGAATATGGAATGACCCCTTCAGCTTATCTTGCAGAACACAGCAAAACCTGATAATTCCTCTGTTTTTTCCAAACACTCCAGGCACTCTAAATACTCTAGGCACTAACCTACCTCTTTGTTAAATAAATGTTAACGTTGACTCTACCGGCAGCCTGTTCGCTTTGTTAGAAGTATAATTGTGTTTTTTACACATTTATCGCCTTAAACATGCCCGAAAATTCTAAGAAAATTGACCTGTCGTACCTGATTCAATTCACAAAAGGAGATCAGGGGAAGCTTAAAAAGTACCTTGAGATGTACCTGAAAAGCGCCCCTTCGGTGGTTAATGAATTTGAGCAGCTTTTAATTCGAAGGGAATATGAAACCCTCGGACTAAAGGCACATTCCATTAAACCACAGGCTCAGTACCTGGGGATCGAATCTTTAAAAGAAGTTTTGACTGAAATTGAATTGATTGGCAAAAATCAGGGAGATTATTCAAAGCTTCAGGATCTTGTCATGGAAGCAAAGACTATTAGTGATAAGGTAGTTGTGGAAATAGATGAATTTCTCGAATCATAATTATTATTTGCCCGGATGTTCAAAGTATTTCGCCAAAATATAGGGATCATTGCCTTTCTGATCATTAATCTTGTTTTTCTCAGCCAGGGGAACTGCCTCCTGTCACACCCATTGAATCTCACTGCATCTGCTAAAGCATCGGATTCCCTGGAAAGTGAAAAGTTCAATGAATTAAAGGCTGACTACACCAGTGAAATAGCTGATTATGCGAAATCGAAGGATTACGACAATGCAATAAAAATGCAGGAAAAACTCATGGCTATCAGTGATTCCATGAGGGAGGCAGAAAAAACAAAGGCCATCGAATACTTTCAAAAAGAGTTTGAACTGGCGCTTTCTGAGGACGAGATCGCGCTGGCAAATGCACGGAATACTTCCCAGGAAGCCCAAATCAAACAACAAAACTTACAGCGGTACATATACTTTGCCGGAGGTGTTTCTATTTTAATTCTCGTTGTTGGTATGCTTAGCCGTTTGAGCTATATGCGCAGGAGCCGGCTTGAACTGGAAGTACAAAGTAAAAAAATCTATCTTGAAAAAAAGCGTGCGGAAGAAAGTGAGAAAGTAAAAGAAAAATTCCTTGCCAAGATGAGTCATGAGATTCGATCGCCAATGAATGCGATTGTTGGAATGACTAACATTCTTAAAAAAAACAGGCGTTACCCATCCCAGGAACGTTACCTGGATGCCATTTCCCAATCTTCTGATAGCTTACTCGTTATACTGAATGATATCCTTGATTTGTCGAAAATCGAAGATGGATCCATACAAATTGAACATCTGCCATTCAAACCCATTAATGAGCTAATGAAATTAAGGGAGATCCTTAAATATAAGGCAGAGGAAAAAGGAGTGGACCTAAGATGTGAACTCGACGAAAAAATCCCTGAAGTCCTTATTGGCGATCCGGTTCGCCTGAATCAGATACTGATCAACCTTACCGGCAATGCAATCAAGTTTACAAAAAAGGGAAATGTTTTCGTAAGCATCCGCCTTAAAAAACAGCAGGATAACATTGCCCATCTCGAGATAAAAGTTGAAGATACTGGTATTGGCATTTCTCCTGATCGACTGGAACAAATATTTGAAAGTTTTACTCAGGCCGAAAGCACCACCACAAGGCAATATGGAGGTACGGGGCTTGGGTTGACAATCTCAAAGGAATTGATTGAGATTCAGAATGGGCATATCGCAGTTGAGAGTGAAGTTGGACGCGGGAGTGTTTTTACCTTCGTGATCCCGTTTGAGATTGGTTCTCCGGAAATAGAAAAATATGAAGAGGTTACTGAACATTCAACTCAGTTGAACGGACTTAAGGTTTTGCTTGTTGAAGATAATGAGTTTAACATTATGGTCGCTACAGATGAATTGAATGAAATTATCAGCAATGTAAAACTCTCTCTGGCGAACAATGGGAGGGAAGCATTGGAGAAAGTTCAGGAACAGGATTTTGACCTGGTATTAATGGATATCGAAATGGAAGAGATGAACGGTTATGATGCTACCGTCGCTATCCGGAAACTCGAAAGTCCGTCAGCAAATGTTCCAATCATAGCCGTTACTGCAAATGCAATAAAAGAAGAAATAGATAAATGTTTTGAGTCTGGTATGAATGATCATATCTCAAAACCTTTTAGCCCGGATGACCTCAAATCCAAGATTGTGGAACTAATGAACAAAGACAGATCCTAATAAGTCATGAGAATCTTTTGTCTTAACACCGTTTTGTTATTGTGCAGCTTTCTCTTAGCAGCGCAAACCAATCTGAGGTATTCTACAGCCCAGGGACCTGTCTTCCAGGATTCAGATTCCTCCCGTGTCAACGCGTTGATTGAAATGGCAGATGAATGCAGGTATTATCATCCCGACGACCTGATCAGGTACAATAAAGAGGCATTGGATCTTTCCATGAAATCCGAATACCAGTATGGAGAAGGATTAGCTTTGAAAGGGATTGCAAATTATTATTATGATAATGCACAATATGATTCCGCATTATTTTACCTCGAAAAAGCAGAATTGATTTTTAGTAAGCTCGGTGAAACTGAGGAATTGATGGATATCTTCGGGATGTATTGCTATATGTGCGTTGCACAGGGAGAATACAACAAAGCGCTGGAATCGGGTCTGAGGGCGCTTAAATCCGCAGATACAATTGGCAGCAAATATGAAATACTGAACGCGAATTCCTTTATTGGATATGTTTATTTCTCCATTGGTGATTTCGAAAAATCACTGGAACATTATTTTGCTGCCCTGGCAATGGCCATTGAGGAAAAAGACAATAACCGGAAAATTGCTTCATTGAAAAGTGACATTGCACGTGTTTACGACGAAATGAGAGATTATAAATTGGCGATCGAATATTATAATGAAGCGGCCGAGTTACTCGAAAATGAAAATGATCCCTATCTTAATGGAATTGCAAGATTAAATCTGGCAGAATCACTTAATTGCCGGGGGCTATTTAATAAGGCCCTCAAGGAGTACATTGAGTCTTACAAAATTATTTCAGGTCTGAGCGATCAGCTAACCACAAGCAGAATTCTCACCCGTATTGGTAAAGCCTATATCAGGGAAGCAAATACCGGTGTTTCATTGGATATTGCGGATCTGCTGATTGCGGATGCCGGATTCGTGAATATCGAGGAACTGTTACTTCACACGATATCGATCCTTGATATATCCGGTAACAGAGATGATCTTGTAGTGTGCCTGGAATCGCTGGCCAGCCTTTATCTTTCTAAAAATATGTACCAGAAAGCTTATACAGCGAATCAGCGGTTGATGTCACTCAAGGATACAGTTGCACTTGTTAACCAGGCCAACACCCTGTCGCAGATGCTGGTGGCATATGACATGGAACAGCGAAAAAAATCGCTCGACCTGCTTGAAGCAAAGACCATGGTCAACGATGAAAAAAT
>JAUXDH010000119.1 GCA_030618545.1 Chlorobiota bacterium | reverse complement strand
ATGCAGGATAATGGATTGTTTTCATCTCGTTTACTTTCCTTAACCAGTTGATATATGAGTAAGCAGGTATTCATCTGTATTGTATCATCTCCCATAAGCAAATAAACAGATTTGGCTTTACTGATCCTCGCTTTTTTTAGTAGGTTTTTATTGTTGGCATTACCCAATAACAGCCTGCATCGGGGAGGGGCGATGGAATCAAAGTTGTCATTGAAAGGGTCATTATCGATGACCAGAACTTTTTCATTTTTTCGCAGGCTTTCTTCCATCACATTTTTACCCTTGTTGCCGAAACCTATGATAACCACATGCTTATTCATCATGGCAATCTTTATCCTTTTCCATTGATCCCGAAAGATTCCCAACAGCGCCATTACAAAAGCCATAATTGTTGTCAGAGGGGCGCTAAATCGTGCCAGATGCAATGTCCAGGGAATGGGTTCAGTCAGGTCGCCGCCTGAAAATGTAAAGAGCTGAAACGTGCGGTAAATTGATCTTGACAAATTAAACTCCTCTCCGTGGTGTGCGAAATAGCTTTGAAATCCAATAAATCCTGCAATTAAACTGAGGACTGAAAGGATGATTAAGATGATCCAATAATGCAGCTTATGATTATCAGTGGTATTTGTGTTTGAGGCCATAAATAGGTTATTAAAGTCAAGCTTAAATTACAAAGAAAATCGAACCGGAAAATAATTGCATGATATTTTCTGTTATCTCAATCTTTATAATCAATAAGATTCCAATTTATTCCACCTCTTCTTCATGCGTAACAGGACGGGATTGCAGCCATCAAGGAGATGATGTTTTTTGCTGGAGGGTGATCTTTTATTTTGGATATGTTGAAGTATCGCATCATTAAACATTATATTGGTTGTTGATCTAAGACGAAATTAGCTGCCGCATATTTCAGGCTGCCCTTATTGCTGACCTCCTTTTATTAAATATGCCTTTATTTATAAAATTAACCCAGTCGAAGTACAATCAGGAATTAATAGATTAATATTGTCTATTGGAAAAACCTTTTTACTTTCGTTTCAGGAATTCATATCCGGCTATTATGACTAAAGGGAATGTACAGTTAAAGTTCAGTAGTTTTTTTAAGTCCAGTCCAAAGATATTTATGGCGCCGGGAAGAATCAACCTGATCGGTGAACACACAGATTACAATGACGGTTTCGTACTACCTGCAGCTATTGATAGATCAATTGTTTTTGGGATGAACCTGAATGACGGGAACATATTCAGGTTTTATTCTATAGATTACGATGAGTATTTTGAAACAAAGGAAATATCTCAAAGAGATTATAAATTTCCATGGGTGTCCTATTTAATTGGTGTCCTTGCGCAATTTCAGAAAGAAGGTATTTCATTGAAGGGAATCGACTGTGTTTTTGGTGGTGATATCCCCATCGGTTCCGGTTTATCCTCATCGGCGGCGATAGAGTGCGGGTTTGCCACAGGATTAAATGAACTGTACAAAGCAAATATTGAAAAATACCAATTGACCTTAATGGCTCAAAAAGCTGAACATGAATACGCAGGAGTTTTGTGCGGCATCATGGATCAATATGCGAGTATGTTTGGCAGAAAAGATCAGGTGTTTAAACTGGATTGCAGAGATCATGAACATGAGTATTTTCCTCTGGATCTGGAGGATCATGTGATTGTATTGTGCGATACGAGGGTAAAGCACAAGTTAGCTGATTCCGCTTACAACAAAAGGCGGCAGGAATGTGATGATGGGGTGCGGACACTGCAGGAATTTGATAGATCAGTAATAGCGCTTCGTGATGCGGATCAAACGCTTATGCAGAAACATAAAGATTCCTTTGATCCTCTGATTTTCAAACGATGCATGTATGTTGTTAAAGAAAATCAACGTGTTTTGAAAGCATGCAAAGCGTTGAAAAAAAAGGATTTTAAAACCTTTGGCCTGCTGATGTACCAGTCTCACGAAGGTCTTCAAAGGGACTATGAAGTAAGCTGTGATGAGCTTGATGTCCTTGTGGACCTGACCAGGGAGATGGATTTTGTACTCGGCTCCCGTATGATGGGTGGCGGGTTTGGCGGCTGTACGATCAATCTGATCGAAAAGTCATCCCTCAATAACTTCACACAACTTATAAGTAAGGGCTATAAGGAAAGCACCGGAATGTCACCAAATATTTACTCTGTTAAAATCGAGGATGGCGCCAAAGCCTTTGGATAAAAAAAAGCAACTTCAGGACTCAATCAGGCTATCTCATTTCTGATCAGGTCTGCCTCCATTCTTCTTCTTTTCCGAATTCCTTCAAGACTGTGATCCTGCTGCATATTGCCCAGTTCATTGGCAAGGGCAGTCCAGTTTTTATTGTTCAGGTCATCTGCCAGAACATTAAGGCCTTTGTTCCAGGTGCCCCTGTTGTAAGCCAGAGATAGGAAAGCAGTCTGAACAGAACCTAACGTATCATTATCCAACAGCACGGGATATCGTTTGACAATTCCCTTCCAGTATTTGTCTGCTGCTACCGGAAATATCTTTGAAGCTTCTGCATTGCTGACTTTGATGCTTTTCCAGGCAGGATTTGAGGCAAGCAGATTTTTTGCCGCATCCCCTTTAACCCCTAAGGCTTTTTTCATTTCATCCAACTCATCTGTGCTAAAAATATCAGCGTAGTACATCGTGAGAGTTTGCGGCTCTACATGGCCCAGGTCAAACCCGGGATCCAATGTTACTCCTGACGCGCCGCCCGGCCAGTAAGGATAGCCCCGGTGACCTTCACGGGCGTGGATGAATCCCAGGTCTCCCCTGAATCCCACCATCACGCCTTCTGGTACAGGGATATGGGCCGACTCATCTTTTACTCCCAGTTTAGCCCAGGTTCCTTTGCCGACAATACCATCCGGATCGAGTCCATGATCTCTCTGAAATTGCCTGACTATATTCTCAGTGCCATTACCAAACAACCCATCGGTATCTACCTGGTAACCTGCTTTAACAAGGGCTTCCTGCAATATTTTTACTTCATCACGAAGGTGCGGGGTTGTGCTGTTGAAGCCGTCTTTTAATCTTAATGTTTTTAATGCCATAGTATTGGTTATTAGTTTACGATTAATCGGATAAAGATAAACAAGCATTTAAAATGCCTGGAAATTAGCATTGTCAGCGGATTGAAAAAAATAGCTTTACGAATGGATGATCCGTATAGGTCTGACCTTGCATATCTAAAAAATTTATAATGTAATGATGTTGTCATAGGCAAGGTAAACATGCAAAGTGTGAAAGATCACAAATACCAGTGATATCAAAATATAGACCAATTGATTGTATTTTATATTAAAGAACAGCCTGTATCCGATAAGACCTATTCCTGTTAAGAAGATCAACGGTGTGATGGCAGGAGCCATAAAGCCAATCAGGCTTAAACTCCATAATCCTTCAGGAAACAATATCAACGGCCTCCAGCTCAGGAAGTAGAGAAAGGTGCCAATGAAATAGAGGGCCAGGCCATATTTCTGGTATTTATAAAAGATGGTCAAAGGCATAAAAGCGGGTAGGGCAAAAATCATCAATCGAAAAATATTTTCAGACCAGATTATGAAGGCAGGAACTCCCTCATTGAATTGTTCGCCACTAAAGGCGGGCGGCAATAAATCAGTGAAAGCAACATTCCAGATCAATATGGGAATGACGAGGATAAAGCAGTTTTGAAGGTACTTTGTTACAGATTCCTTTTTCAACGCAAATGAATTCAACACTTCTTGAGGATTAATCTTTGATGCAAAAGTAATTCCATACAGCAGATTTTACGTTAACAAAACGTTAAAGGAATGGTTAATGATTTGTTAATTTAAGAACTGATTGCCTCCCGGTATTCACATTTAAAGTGAAAACATCAGGCCGGGCATAGTGTCCCGAAGGATCGAAATTGTGCCGTTCCCGTCTGATCATCCCATGATCGATTTCAGCGATGATGAGTTTTTCTTCATTCAGAACCGGTTCCACCAGCCACTCTCCATCCGGGCTGGCAATACAGTAAAGACTGTGGTTGCCACGGTCAGCAGCCCGTTCAATGATGCCAAGGTAAATGGATATTCCGTTGGTTTTTGCCAGCCGGCAGACCTCATCCATGTCTCCGCTGGAAAAATGAACCGCTTCCTTCATATAATGTGCATAGAAATCTTTCTGTACATCAGAGTTGAAAACAGCGCCGTCAGTCCTTTCTACCCAAAATGGATAACCGGGAACCAGTGCTTCGGGAAAAGCGATGAGTTTGCATTCAGCTTTAGCGGCTTTTTCAATTTCACCCGCTACTTTCTCAAGTGTCAGTTTCTTATTAAGCCAAACCGGTGTGATCTGACATACAGCAACCTTCATCTTATCCATACCATACATTGTTAATTCAAGGGTAAAAGTAAATAAACTCTGTCAGCCTGCATTCCATCTGCCTCACTACATTTGCAGCCTTATTTACATTTTAATGACATTTTTATTCAGGGATTTATCACTTGATCAGAAGGAAACCAAAACATTCAGGCTGCATCTTATTTATATGGCCCTGGAAGGCGTGATTCTCGGAGTGCTTGCCCTGAATGAATTCGTGTTTATAAAAAGCCTGCACGGAACCAATTATCAGCTCGGGTTCCTGTTCCAGTTCAGTATGGTGATTTTCCTGTTCCTGGTTTTCATCAATGAAATGCTGAAGAGGATAAAAAACAGGAAAAAAATGCTCAGGCTGGTTTCCCTGCTTACCCGGCTTCCGCTCCTGCTGATCTTATTTTTTCCCCGTGATACGGAAACTGTGCTGGCCCATGAAATATACCATTACATCTACCTGGGCCTGTTCCTGATTTACTTTTCAGGCAATATCGTCATCTATCCGAATATTAATTTCCTTCTGAAAACCAATTACCGGCATCACAATTTCGGAAAGCTTTACAGCTACGCTACCTCGCTGAATAAGGTCATTATGCTGGTTATTACGTTCGCGTACGGCTACTTGCTTGATTATGACAATTATTTTTTCGTTTATGCACTGCCAATAACCGGTTTGCTGGGGGTGATTTCCGGCTTTGTGCTGGCTGCAATGCCTTACCAGGAAACGCAATCAGAATTAGAGAAGAAGACACTTGTTCAATCCGTTACTGACTCTGTAAAAGAGATGTGGTCTATCCTGAAAACCAACGTGCCTTACCGTCATTTTGAAGGTGGGTTTATGTTCTATGGTTTCTCTTTCATGATCTCAATTACGGTAATTACGATCTATTTTCATGAAGCATTGAACCTGAATTATTCCAGTGTAGCCTTTTACCGCAATGCTTACAACATTCTGGCCATCATCCTGCTTCCTGTCGCGGGCCGCTTGCTTGGCAACATCGATCCAAGGAAATTCGCCGTCATTACTTATCTCTCTATTGCACTCTATATATTCTTTCTCATGATGACGAGCTATTTCCCAGACTCTTTCGAGTTCCTTGACATAACTGTGTATTATACCTTGATCCTGTACATCATATTCCATGGCATTTTTGCCGCGACAATGGTATTGTTATGGAATATTGGGTCAGCCTATTTTTGCAGACCTGTGGAAGCCGGAACGTACCAGTCAATTCATCTTTCGTTAACGGGTGTACGGGCCATCTTTGCACCACTTCTCGGGGTGCTGTTTTATGAGTTGTTTGGTTTTACGGTTACATTTTCGATAGCAGTATTCTTTCTTCTAATGGCCATCGCGCTTATGATATGGTCTTACAGGCGAACAAAATGATCTGAGGATAAAATACTGCTCTTGTCCGGTAAATTGTTTCAGTCTTTGAGTGCAGCAATATTAATATCTTTTGAAAGGATCATCGGGTTACCTCTCCTGGTTCTGATTTCTGCCTTAATCTGCATTTTTTCCATCAAAGATGAAGGTCTTTCGAAAGGGTAAGTGACAATGCCATCTTTTGTGTACTTATCCAGATAAATTCTACCATGGGTATTTTGAAGAGTCACCTCCAGGTAATAAATAGCCCTGGATTTTTCCGGATTCAGTGAAAACTGCAGATAGAAATTTTTACGGTCAGAAGCATAAATCCTTTTTACAACTATTTCAGGATAGTCAGTTTTTAGATTTCCGGAACTTGAGTATTCTTTTGTTCCTTCCTGCAATTGTCCCTTTAGATATGGGATTTCAGCTTTTATCGCTCCATTTTTGTAATACAAACGGCGCAGTCCATCCATCTGTCCATCTTTGTAATTGGTCTCCCGGTACAGTTCCCCTGTTTCGTAAAAAAACCTGGCAATCCCATGTTTAAAGCCATCTTTATAAACGAATTCATTTTGAACAGTACCATCCTCGTAATAATTGAAAGCCGGTCCGTTTTTACGTTTTTTACTGATCGTTACCTGAGAACGAATGGTCCCGTTATCCCTGTAACGAAAAACTACCGTATCGCCTTTTTCATTTATGAATATCTCTTTATAACTCTTTTCAATGGGCTCACTAACTTTCTTAAAGTCGATTTGATCACATGAGAAAATCAATTGAGAAAAAAGAATAAAAAGTAAGGATATCTTTTTCATTATTCTTTGTCGTCTATACCGTTACGCCTAATAACCGGGTACACATTTGATGCCACTTTCAAAGATAGGAAAACATGTTGATTAATGCCGGTGAGATGAAAATGTATTTCTAATAACGATATCTGTTCTTCCATCTTTTATTGAGCCATTTCCTGATTTCTTCCTCACGGGGATTGGTTCCTGGTTCAAAGATCTTTTGTCCTGATATTTCTTCAGGTAGAAATTCCTGGTCTATAAAATTGTTGTCATACTGGTGGGCATATTTGTATTCCTTTCCATAGCCAATATCTTTCATCAGGCCGGTTGGTGCGTTACGGAGGTGCAAAGGAACAGGAAGGTTTCCGGTTTTCCGGACAAGAGATTGGGCATCCTTAATCGCCGTGTATGCTGAATTGCTTTTAGGAGAAGTGGCGAGGTAAATGACAGTTTGCGACAAGATAATTCTGCCTTCAGGCCAACCTACCTTACTGATTGCATCAAAGCAGGCATTGGCAAGAAGCAGGGCGTTGGGGTTGGCATTCCCGATATCTTCGGATGCCAGAATAACCATTCGGCGTGCGATAAACCTGGGGTCTTCACCCGCTTCAACCATCCTGGCAAGCCAATACACGGCTGCATTCGGATCACTTCCCCGCATTGATTTAATGAAGGCAGAAATGACATCGTAGTGCATCTCACCCTGTTTATCATAAATGACCATGTTCTCCTGGATAACTTCCAGAACTCTTTCATTGGTAACAATCATCTTCTTCTTCGATACTTTTTCCTGGTAAACAAATAACTCCAGCGCGTTATAAAGTTTTCGGGCATCTCCTCCCGAAACGCGAAACAGCGCCTCGCTCTCTTTGATCTTTATGGAGATATTGAATTTTTCTTCAAGATTTTTTGAACCCTTTTGCAGCAAGACATCCAGGTGTTCCTTTTCAAGTGGTTTAAGTATGTAAACCTGGCATCTGGAAAGCAAGGGGGAGATCACTTCGAAGGAGGGGTTTTCAGTGGTAGCGCCTATAAGTGTAATAATTCCTTTTTCGACAGCGCTGAGAAGTGAATCCTGTTGGGATTTGCTGAATCGATGGATTTCATCGATAAAAAGGATGGCGGATCCCTGAAACATTTTGGCTGTGTTGATCACCTGCCTTACATCTTTTACCCCTGAACTCACAGCGCTTAAAGTATAAAACTCGCGCTTAAGTGTTTGGGAAATGATGTGGGCAAGAGTCGTCTTGCCTACTCCGGGCGGACCCCAGAGGATCATTGATGGAATATTCCCGGATTCTATGCTGGCGCGAAGTATAGCCCCTTTTCCAACAAGGTGTTCCTGGCCAATGTAGTCATCGAGATGATCAGGGCGGAGTTGTTCTGCAAGGGGAGTGGGCATATTCTTTAGTCGCTGTTTCCTTAATTCGAGTTTGTTACAAAAATATAAAAGCTCAATGGTTTTTTATAACGTATAACCAAATCACTTAGTCCCGGTTGCCCTGATCACAGCAGCAAGTCCCTGATGGTAATCGCCTTCATTTAACAGAACTTCTTTCTCCCAGATCTTCAGGCGCGACATGTTTGAGAAATCTTTTTTTAATTCTTTATAGGAAAAAAGCATATCTGGGTTTTTAGGCCCCCCTGTAGTCCTTGTAAACTGGCTTTTTGAAAAACTTTCAAGGATCAGTCTGCCGCCGGGTTTTAAACATTCGATCAAAGAACTGTGAAAAAGCCACCTTATTTTTGGGTCAACATAGGCAAAAATAAAGGCGATGAGGTCAAATGTTTTATCACCAAATCCCAGTTTTGCAAAGTCACCGGTTTTATAAGTAATTTCAACGTCTACTCGTTCAGCTAGTTTTAAAGCCTTTTTCCTGCCCTCGTCACTTATATCAAATGCATAGACTTCCCACCCGAGGCGTGCTGCATAAACCGCATTCCTTCCCTCACCTTCAGCCGGTAAAAGCAATTTACCTGGCGTTAAATCATCGATCTGGGTTTTAAAAAAAACATTTGGTTTCGTTCCGTAAGCATAATCGAGTTCGGCATAGCGCTGGTCCCAGAATTCTTTCATAAAAAAATAAGTCTTTAAAAGGGATAAAAAAGTTTTCAAAGTTATTTCATTATTCCTAATTTCGAATAAATTTTTCGCATGAAGTTATTAATGATTTATTGTACC
>JAUXDH010000027.1 GCA_030618545.1 Chlorobiota bacterium | reverse complement strand
CCGACCACATGGATGAAGAGCAAGGCGAAGATAAAGTGTGGATCAGAGGCAACAATACTGCCCAATGGGTGCAAATATTCGATTTCGATCCTGCATTATCTCCCAATGGAATCTTTCAGCAGGTCACCGGACTTGACATTGACAATGTCCTTGGCAATGCTTCTCCACCACAAGATGTTAGCGCTACTTTCCAGATAAAATTCGGACAAAAAGACAATAGCTTTACCCCTGGTGATGGTATTTCGATTGATGACATCTCTATCATCTCTTTATCCGAAGCTGTTTCTTGCATTGCTCCATCAGAGCTTACTGTAGACTTTGTTGCCTCGTCCTTAACCGAGCTTTCCTGGACGGAAAACGGTTCTGCTGTTGCATGGCAGATCATCCTGGGTAATATTGGTTTTGACACAACAGGAACTACTCCGGTAAGTGTGGGAACCAACCCTTACACTTGGACAGGTCTTTGTCACAACAACTCTTACGATTGGTATGTCAGGGCAGATTGTGGGGGGGGGGACTACAGCAGTTGGACGGGCCCTCACAATTTTACCACTCCCGACAATAGTGGAGACATACTGCCATTCACTGAAGATTGGGAATCCTCCTCGGGTACTTTACAAACGAATGGACTGATTTATTCCGGAATTTGTTATTCATGGAAGTTTGAAACTGACAATCCCAGCGAGGGACGTGTAAGATGGGGAACAGATGCCTATTTACCCTATGCAGGATCTGGTGCAATAACCTTTGATAAATTCCCAAACGATGGTGACTTTGCAACCAATGCGGCCATTCTTACCATCGATTTGTCTGCATTTAGCACCGATGATATTGAAATGGACTTTTGGTGGACTGACCACGCGGATGAAGACCAGCCAGATGACAAAGTATGGATAAGAGGTAATAACAGTTTGCAATGGGTGGAAATATATGACTTCGATCCCGCCTCTTCAGCAGATGGTACCTTTCAGCATGTCTCCGGACTCGACATTGACTTCATCCTTTCAAATGCATCCCCTCCGCAGGAAGCAGGCGCAGCCTTCCAGGTAAAGTTTGGGCAAAAAGACAACAGCTTTACCCCGGGTGACGGTATTTCCGTTGACGATATAACCATTGATGCAATATCAACCGACAAGTCAGCATATTTTAATGGTTCGCCTGGTAATGATGAACTTTTTATTTATTCGCACAATGGCTGGTTATACCTGGTTTGTAATGAAGACCTCATGGATAAGTTTATCGATATCCAGCTTATCGATATATTTGGCAAAACAATTATCAATACTGAGCTTCCGCCTGGAAATAAAAGAAGCTTGTACGTTGGGTCTAAGGGTAATTATTTTGTTGTTAAAGTTATCCTGAAGTCTAAAGTAATCACCAAAAAAGTCTACATAAATTAGAATCAAAAACTTATCACGCAAATATGAAAGATTAC
The DNA here is from genome assembly GCA_030618545.1 of Chlorobiota bacterium. Lineage (GTDB taxonomy): Bacteria > Bacteroidota > Bacteroidia > Bacteroidales > F082 > JAADID01. The sequence continues at coordinate 20,611 of JAUXDH010000027.1, read as the reverse complement.
AAACTCTATATTAAAATTAAGGCTTCGGCAGAAGATATTTATGCTTGCCTGACAAATCCACTAACCATCGAACTGTGGTCGGGATATCCGGCAACTATGGAAGATGAAGTTGGCACAGAATTTGAACTCTGGGACGGGGACATCACTGGTAAAATACTTGAACTTGAGCCGTTCAGCAAAGTTACCCAACAATGGTATTTCGGTGAGCAGGAAGAGGAATCTGTAGTAACGTATAAGTTACACCAGGAAAAAAACCATGTATCCGTAGAATTGCGGCATACCAACATTCCTGATGAGGTGTTTGAAGAATTCAGGGAAGGTTGGGAGAGTAATTTTCTGCTGCCAATTAAAAATTACCTGGAGAATTGAGAATAAAAACATTTAGTAATACCTGATAGTAAATCCTCCTTTTAATAGCACATTAACAGTAAATATGATGAAGAAAACTGCTCTTGTACTTGGCGCTACCGGTCTTGTTGGGTCCCAGCTTGTCAGCTTATTGATTGAAGATGGTGATTTTGCAGAGATAAAGGTATTTGGCCGCAGATCACTGGGGATTGAAAATCAGAAAATAAAAGAGCATATCGTTGATTTTGATCATCCTGAATCCTGGAAAGCAGACCTGAATGGAGATGTCCTGTTTTCTTCTCTCGGAACCACTATTAAAAAAGCTGGAACCAAAGATAACCAGTACAGGGTTGACTTTACCTACCAATATGAAGTTGCAAAAGCAGCAAGTGAAAATAAAGTACCAACTTTTGTTCTTGTTTCATCACTTGGCGCCAATCCCCGATCAAGTATCTTTTATCCCAAGATTAAGGGTGAACTCGATGAAGCGGTAAAGCAATTAAATTTTAATTCACTTTATATTTTAAGGCCCTCCGCGTTGGTTGGCGACCGTCAGGAGGAGAGAGTGGGGGAGAGTGTTATGATTAAAGTGACTTCCGTCGCCTGCAAAATATTTCCTTTCCTGAAAAAATACCAGCCCATACCTGCTGAAACAGTAGCTGCTGCTATGATAAATTTTTCAAAACAGCCTAAAAATGGACAAATCAAAGTGATAGATAATCCTGATATTTTTCCTGCAGCATAAGAAGCCAACACCTGGTAATCACTGCGGCATTCCCCCTGAAATTCAAAATGATGAAAAGATGATTCTGTAATTTACGATGCGAATGGTAAAATTTTTTTGCCTGAAGATCCGAATATGGAGTGATATGTAACACCATTCTTATTTCATAATGCGCCAAAATCCATTGTTGGTATAACTTTGTTTATCATTAGTCACTGGTCATCCTACGGACTCCCTGCGGTCGTTGGTCACTATGTCATTGGGCATTAGTCATTGACAATTCATCCAATTATCCATTGACTAATTATCCAATGACCAATTTACCATTAACCTTGGTATACGATACAAACACTTGCCAACTAATTACTATAATTATTGGTCTTATTCTTTAAGAAATGTTCATGATCATTTAGGTTGCCAAAGCCTGATGAATTAGTTATCTTTGAAGTTCCTAATTAATGAATGGTATGAAAACACTTATACGAAGCCTCGCATTTTTCTTTTTATTAACTTTTGCTTCCTATGCAATTGTAGCTCAGGAGCAAGCCAACTTCTGGTATTTTGGCCAGAATGCCGGAGTTAGTTTTGTGACGGGAAACCCGGTAGCTCTTGAAGATGGGGCTCTTAACACCTGGGAGGGGTGTTCCTCAATCTCCACAACAACCGGGGCACTGAGATTTTATACTGATGGAATTACGGTTTACGATCGTAATCACAATGTCATGCCCCATGGAACTGGCCTTCTGGGAGATCCTTCAAGCTCACAGTCCGGCATTATCGTTCCTCACCCCGGAGACGACCAGTTATATTATATTATCAGCATTGACGATGTAGATCCTAACGGAGGTGTAGATGGTCTGAATTACAGCCTTGTCGATATGGGATTAAATGGATTTAAAGGTGATGTGGTTACATCAGAGAAAAATGTGCAACTAACGTCGCCCCTTTGTGAAAAAGTTACGGCTGTAGGACACAGTAACGGCGTAGATATCTGGGTGATCACCCAAAAATGGGGCACAAATGATTTTTATGTGTATAAGGTTACTACAGCCGGATTAATTGTTACACCGGTTATAAGTTCTGCCGGTCAGGTGATTGGCGGTACTGGAGTTGATATTGATGTAGCTAAAGGATACATGAAGGTATCGCCTGATGGATCAACAATTGCCAAATCCAATGCAGGACTGCATTCAGTTGAGATTTTTGATTTTGATAATACGACCGGTGAAGTTTCCAATGCCATGATTGATGCCAGCCTTGGGGGAGAACCTTATGGAGTGGAGTTTTCACCTGATGGGCATTTTCTCTACATCAACACCTGGAAAAGCAAACCCGGGATGATACTTTACCAGTATGACCTACATGCCGGCGGTCAGCAGGAAATTATCAATTCGAGATTAAATATTGCCGGTGGATGCAATGGCGCTCTTCAATTGGCTCCGGATAACAGGATTTATGTTGCTATGGCGCAAAGTAAATACCTGAGTCGTATCAATAAACCCAATGAGCCGGGTGCACTTTGTAATTTTGAATACAACCCAGTTAACCTGTTGAGTAAAAACTGCATGTGGGGACTCCCGCCATTTATCCAGTCGTTCTTTAGTTTCAACGCCGGCTTCTATAACGAACCACCTTGTTACGGAACTCCAACTCAGTTCTATGAAAACAGTTCATCGACACCTGATTCACTATTTTGGGATTTTGGAAATTCTGCCTCCGGGGATGATAATTATTCAACCGATCCCGAACCCACACATTTATTTACCAGCCCGGGCTTCTTTTATGTTAAATTGAAAGTTTGGATACAGGGTGAAGAAGATGTGGTTACCAAACTATTGATTGTTTCCGAACCACCAGATGTGGATTTGGGCGAAGACACTTTTTTCTGTGAAGGGGACACACATATCCTGGATGCCGGAGAAGGCTATGAAAGTTACGCCTGGAGTACAGGGGAAACAACACAGACCATCGGGGTTCAAACACCTGGAACCTATTGGGTTGAAGTGTATAATGATGTGGATTGCAACAACTCCGATACATTGGTTCTGAATGCCTATGAAAAACCAGTTGTTGATTTGGGTAGTGACCTGGAGTTTTGCGAAGGAGTTCTCCATGAAATTGATGCTGGCCCGGGTTATGCAAGCTATCTCTGGTCAACCGGAGATACTACACAAACACTGGTTGTCCAGGTGACTGACAATTACTGGGTAGAAGTAAAGAATAACTTTGGATGCCCAAATCGTGATACCGTTACTATTATTTTCAACGCAAAGCCAATAGCTGAAGCCGGTGACAATCAGACCATCGATCAGGGTCAAACAACTACCCTGGAGGGATCAGCCAGTAGTGGCTCAGGTAATTACAGCTACCATTGGGAACCGGCAAATATGCTTGTGCAGAATAACATACCCAATCCGCAAACATTGGCCATCATTCAACCCACCATCTTTACTCTTGTGGTTACAGATGGCAATGATTGTGTCAGCAGTTCCGACCAGGTTTTAATTACCTTAACAGGATCAAGCTTGTTCGCTTTCCCATTTGCCTCACCCTCTGAAATATGTGCGGGAGAAGAAACCACAATTACAGCCAATGCAACCGGTGGAGGCGAGGAGTACACCTATTCCTGGACTACAGAGCCTCCTGGTTTTATTTCTGACCAGTCAGGGTTTACCGATGAACCCAGTCATAGCATTCGCTATAAACTCATCCTTACTGACCAGTTTGACAACTCTCACAGCAGTTTTGTTGATGTTACCGTAATACAGTTACCACCTATCGACCTTATTCCTGATAATATTACACCGATAGGCTATGATACCATTGCGGTTTGCGTGCGCGATTCGGTTTACCTCGATGCCGGTTCTGACGATGATCCTCCAACCACAACTTATTATTGGATGAACTCAAATACACTGGGCAGGTATTACCGGGCTTCCACCAATGGTAACTGGATCGATATCCAGACACATGAAGTAGAGGTGAATTATGGAGGAGAAACAGGCTGTAAAAGTTATGGTAAGATCACCATCTTTTTTGATTACAATGAGTGTTCAATTGGAGTGGAGGAGAATGAAATAGATGAAAGCGCCATCAGCCTTTTTCCTAATCCCAATAACGGTTCTTTCTCGTTAACGATGAACAGGGAAGTAAACAATCTGGATATCAAGATCTATGATGTGAATGGCACCTTGTTACACGTTGACCGGATAATCGGGAAGCGCAATACCGGATTTACACGGGACTTCAGTTTTAATACCGGTTATAAAGGCATTTTTATCGTTCATCTCAGTACCAGAGACTTTCATATTGTGAAAAAGATGATTATCCGCTAATTGCCTGCTAATATCTTTATAAAATACTGTATATGAGACTTATAAAGCAAATCAAGAGTCCATTATTGACACTTGTTTTCGTGCTGCTTATCGGCTTATTCCTTAATGCTCAACAAACGTATTTTCCAGAAAGAGGGGAGGAGTGGGTAGAAAAATCTGCTGATCAATTTGGTATCAATGAGGGAGTACTTAACGATGCGGTTAATTTTGCCCTTGAAAATGAATACAGCGGGGCACGAGACCTCAGGATTGCCATTCTCAAATCCTTCGCTCATGAACCTTATCATGAGATTGCAGGACCAACCAAAGAAAGGGGAGGGCCTGCGGGAATCATTTTGAAGGATGGCTATATTATTGCAAAGTGGGGTAACCCTGAACGGGTTGATATGACCTTCAGTGTAACAAAGAGTTACCTTTCTACAGTGGCCGGTGTAGCCTATGATCAAAAGTTGATAGGTGATGTCAATGAAGCTGTTGTCAATTATGTTTGGGATGGTACTTTTGATGGTGAACACAACAATGAAATTACCTGGGAACATTTACTAAACCAGTCTTCTGACTGGAGCGGTCAATTGTTTGGCATGCACGATTGGGCTGACAGACCGCCAAAGGAAGGAGGGATAGATGACTGGAGAAACAGGGAATTGCATCAGCCGGGAACCCATTTCAAATACAATGATGTCAGGGTGAATGTGCTGGCCTATGCTTTGCTTCAGGTTTGGCGTAAACCACTCCCGTCAATCCTGAAAGAATACATTATGGATCCCATTGGAGCTTCATCAACATGGAGATGGCTTGGATACGAGAGTTCATGGGTAACCTTAGATGGACATAAAGTTCAGTCGGTTAGCGGGGGAGGACATTCCGGTGGAGGAATGTTCATCAGCACTTTTGACCAGGCACGGTTTGGTTTGTTATTTCTTAACAATGGCCAATGGAAAGAAAGGCAGCTTGTCTCTGAAGAATGGATTGAAATGGCAACACGGCCATCATCGGCGAATCCGGGTTATGGATATTTATGGTGGTTAAATCAGGGAGATCGTCAGAATGAGGATATTCCTGATTCTGTATTTTTCGCGACAGGATTCGGAGGAAATTATATCGTTGTTGATCGGCAAAACAACCTGGTCATCGTAACCCGATGGCTGGAACCTTCAAAACTTGGTGAATTGTTGAAACTGGTTTATAAATCCCTGGAGTAATACCTTACTTTATTGGAGCACAAACAATCACACAAGAAAGTAAAAAAGGGAATTCGGCTGTAGCCTTACTTTGGCGGCAGGATAAGGATTACCAGACGATGGTTATTCGCTTAGGCAAATAATGCCGATTAACCGGGAGCTGATTTCATTACAGTCCGACACTATTGTCCTATAATATATATTATGTTAAATAGGGTTTCTAGTATTAAAGGGAAGTTGCACCACAACTCCCCTTCGCTATCTTTTATCTACAGATTTTTGTCTCCCGACTTTTATCTTTTCTCTTTATCCTTTTATCTTTAAACATTCATCTACCGCTTATTCAAATCCTCCAGCTTATCATTCATTTTTAATCTTGCATAAGCTTCTTTCAGCGCCAGGATTGTCGGTTGATCGTCAGGTCTGATTTCAAGCGATTGTTCCAGATAAGGTACTGCAATTTCAAGATTTTCATTTGCCTGGGCCGAGAATTCCTCGTATTTAGCCGTTTCATCAAGCGGCAGGTCATTGGCCAGTGCCTGGAATTCTGCTGCCTTGTTCACATAAATTGCTCCAATGTTATAAAACGCCTCGAAAAAATCCGGTTTAATTTCAGCAGCCTTTTTATAATACTCTTCAGCTTCAGCTACATTATCCATGTCATCGTAAGTCTTTCCGATTAGAAAGTACAGATTTGAATTCGTTGGATCCGACTCTATTGCCTGCATTAAGCTAGACAATAATTCATCTTTTTGTCCCCTTTCCAGGTATATCTGGGCTTGTTCCAGCAACAGGCTCAACTCATCAGGATACCTTTCCCTGCCCATCACAATAATTTCCAGAGCACGTGCAGTATCACCCATCTGCTTTACAGCACGGTTATAAAACCTGTAAATATTTGGATCATCAAACTCTGCCTTAACACAAATATCGAGATATTCAGCAGCAATTTCTGGTTTATCTGCAAGCACACCACACATGCCAATGTAATAAGCTGCAATTGTATCTAACTTGTCATTTGACGCTGAAATATCATAGGCTATTTTAAAATCTATTATGGCTTTCTCGTATTCTGCTGCTTGATAAGCCACATTCCCTGTATTGTAAAATACCTGAGTAAGGTTGCCCATGTACAAGGCTATATCCTTTTCATACTTTCCCTTTACATCATATTCTGTGGCTTTCAATAAAGATTCGTAGGCTACCATATGTGCATTGGCATCAAGATCCTTATACATTTCCAATGGTGATCTGGCAATCTCATAATAGATTTCTCCACGGTAAAGCCATGTTTTTGCGTCTGCAATTGTTTTTTCATGCAGAATAGCCTCATCAATGGATTCTTTAGCTTTATCCAACTGCCCGTTTGTCATATACATGTAAGCACTTGTGCGCTTACTTGACTGGGAATACCCCCCCAAGCTGATCAGCAGGCTGAGGCAAACTAAAATTAATAATCTTCTCATATTCTTATTTATTTAGTGTGTGCGCAAAGATATTACAATCACTTTGTGAAACAATAAATGTTCCGGTATTTAAACACCTTCTAAATATCGATATTAGAAAATGTTAAACATCCTGTTCATCCTCACCTACTTCATCTCCCTGATCATCAGCATTTGAAGCCCCATCACTTATCGTTTCATCAATCTCCACATCATCCTCATCCCCCACTACCAGTTCTATTTTCGCTACTGCGGCAATGTCATCATCTTCTTCCAGTTTGATAAGCCTTACCCCCTGGGTAGCCCTACCCATGATCCTCACTTCTTCCATACCCATTCTGATGGTAATCCCCGAACGGTTGATAATCATGAGATGGTCAAGATCTGTAACATTCTTAATGGCAATAAGATTGCCTGTTTTTTCGGTGATGTTGATAGTCTTTACTCCTTTTCCTCCTCTGTTGGTTACCCGGTAATCGTCAACTAATGAACGCTTTCCGTAACCTTTCTCTGAGACCACCATTATTGTTTGTTCTTTCTCATCTTCAAGGCATATCATTCCGATAACCTCATCTTTTTCACCTTCAAGTGTTACGCCCCTTACACCGGATGCATTTCTACCCATAGGCCTGACAGTACTTTCATTAAAGCGAATCGCCCTGCCCGATTTCTTGGCAAGGACTACCTCATTTTCACCATTGGTCAGTCGGGCTTCCAGCAGTTCATCCCCTTCCCTGATGTTGATTGCATTTATTCCATTCTGACGTGGACGTGAATAAGCCTCAAGAGATGTCTTTTTAATCACACCTTTTTTAGTACAAAGGATAATGAAGTTGTTACTGATATACTCTTCATTTTTAAGATCCTTCGTGTTTATAAATGCCTTGACATTATCATCCTGCGCAATATTGATCATGTTTTGGATCGCCCTTCCCTTGGAAGTTTTTGTTCCTTCAGGAATTTCATAAACACGCATCCAATACACTTTTCCCTGCTCCGTAAAAAAGAGCATGTAGTCGTGGTTGGTGACAACAAAGAGGTGTTCAAGAAAGTCCTCATTGCGTGTAGTGCTTCCCCGCGAACCTCTTCCTCCCCTCCTCTGCTGCCTGAACTCGGTGAGCACTGTACGTTTGATGTAGCCAAGGTGTGAAATAGTAACAACTACCTGATCATCGGGAATGATATCTTCCATCCGGATGTCCTCAGCAGAATAAACTATCTGGGTTTTCCGTTCGTCGCCATATTTTTCCTTTACCCTTAGCAATTCATTCTTAATCACATCCATCCGCATTTCCTTACTGCCAAGGAGTTCCTTCAGTTCGCCAATTAATTTCATCAGACCTGCATAATCTTCCTTGATCTTCTCCCTCTCCAGGCCGGTGAGCTTCTGGAGACGCATATCAAGAATTGCCCTGGCCTGGATTTCGGTCAGTTCAAACGCCTTTATCAATCCGTTTCTCGCCTCTTCAGGCGTTTTTGAAGCCCTGATCAACGCGATCACCTCATCAAGGTTGTCCAAAGCAATGAGTAATCCTTCCAGGATATGGGCTTTTTTCTCAGCCTCATTGAGGTCGTACTGGGTTCGGCGGACAACTACTTCGTGTCTGTGTTCAACAAAGTGAAGGATTAAATCTCTTAGGTTAAGTGTTTTGGGCCGGCCTTTGACCAGTGCTACATTGTTCACGTTAAATGAACTCTGCAGGGCCGTCATCTGGTAAAGTTTGTTGATGACAACGGTTGAATTCGCATCTCTTTTCAGGTCATATACGATTCGCATACCGTTGCGATCAGACTCATCATTTATATCCGATATGCCTTCCAGCTTTTTATCGTTAACAATGTCGGCTGTTTTGCGAATCATCTCCGCTTTATTCACCTGGTAAGGAACTGAGGTGACAATAATTCGCTCCCTTCCTTCAGCGTTTTCCTCGATGTTTGCCTCACCCCGAAGTACAATTCTGCCTCTTCCGGTTTCCAGTGCATTCAATACACCATCATACCCATAGATTATTCCTCCGGTTGGAAAATCTGGTGCCTGCACAAGTTTGATGAGCTCACTCAACTCAATATCATTGTCTTCAATGTATGCAATTGTTCCATCAATTACCTGCGAAAGATTATGAGGTGCCATGTTGGTGGCCATTCCCACTGCAATACCCGATGCTCCATTAATAAGCAAGTTTGGGATTTGAGTAGGTAAAACGATCGGTTCCTCTAAGCTATCATCAAAGTTCAACTGGTGATCCACCGTATCCTTATCTATATCTACCAGCATTTCTTCGGCAATTTTCCTGAGCCTGACTTCAGTGTATCGCATTGCTGCAGGATTGTCACCATCTATCGATCCAAAGTTACCCTGTCCCTCAACAAGCGGGTACCTGAGCGACCAGTCCTGGGCCATACGCACCATAGAATCATATACGGAAGTATCTCCATGAGGATGATATTTACCAAGCACCTCCCCTACTATCCTCGCCGATTTTTTATAAGCCCTGTTTGAAAATACTCCCAATTCATGCATGCCAAAAAGTACGCGGCGGTGCACAGGTTTCAGTCCATCACGAACATCCGGAAGCGCTCTCGAAACAATAACTGACATCGAATAATCGATGTAAGCCGCCTTCATTTGATTTTCAATGTTAACCTTTACAATTCTTTCTCCTTCAAATATATTATCCATTAGCTAACTGCCTAGAAATTAGTTATTTAAAAATAAGCCTGCAAAACTACGAATTTACGCAAAATAAGTCTTCAAATATGTTTTTTGCACTGCCAATCTTTTAACATGAAACTGTTTAAAAAAGCATGGGGTATCACCTGCTGACCAAATAAATGGCATTATTTTTGAGCATGGAGTAGCCTGTAAGTTTTTAATCCTGCATTGTATTCTTTTTCGGATACGGCAACAAGAAAAAAAAAGATTAAAACAAACAGGTGTTAAACAATCCTAATTCTGGATGGTTAAATTATAAGGACACAAGAAATAAGTATTTTTGTAAAGAATTAAGAAAGATAGAAATGGACGCTAAATTTTCTGATCGGGCAAAAGATGTTCTGGTTTTCAGTCGTGAAGAGGCCGCAAGGTTAGGTAACCAATACCTGGGACTGGAGCATCTGCTTCTTGGAATTATCAGAGAAGGAGAAGGCCTGGCTGTTCAGTTATTGACCTATCTTGGAGTTGATCTGGTGGAATGCAAAAAAAGCATTGAAAGTACCATCAGGAGTCCAAAGGCCGATGACGTTAAGATTGAAAATATTCCCATGGCGAAGCAAGCCGTAAGGGCGCTGAAAATAACTTATCTCGAAGCAAAGATTTTCAACAGCGAATTTGTAGGAACCGAACACATGCTTCTGGCTATCCTGAAAGATGATAAAAACCTCGTCACCAGCAAACTGGAAACTTACGGTGTAAGTTATTCAAGTGTTAAAGATGAATTGATGTCAATTTTAAAGGAACGTACCGGCAATGCTTTGACTGATGAACCTAAAGCTGAATTGCCTGGCGATACCGAAGAAGATATGCCCGGTCCGGGAAAATCATCATTTGGAGCAGTACCTAAAAAAACTGCTGAAACCAAATCCAAAACGCCGGTACTTGACAATTTCGGACGTGATCTGACGAAGTATGCCGAAGAAGGCAGGCTGGATCCTATTGTTGGAAGAGATAAAGAATTGGAGAGGATTGCCCAGGTATTGAGTCGGCGTAAAAAGAATAATCCTATTCTTATTGGCGAACCGGGAGTTGGTAAATCCGCTATCGCGGAAGGACTTGCCCTTAGGATCATAAATCGAAAAGTATCCAGGGCATTATTTAACAAAAGGATAGTTACACTGGACCTGGCCTCACTTGTAGCAGGTACAAAATACCGCGGACAGTTTGAGGAAAGGATGAAAGCAGTACTTAACGAGCTTGAGAAAAACGCTGACATTATCCTGTTTATTGATGAGATCCACACTATTGTTGGAGCTGGAAACGCTTCAGGTTCCCTTGATGCCTCTAATATGTTCAAACCGGCTTTGGCACGTGGAGAATTGCAGTGTATCGGTGCAACAACGCTTGATGAATACAGGCAGTACATTGAAAAAGACGGTGCTCTTGAAAGGCGCTTCCAGAAAGTACTTGTCGATCCTACCTCTACTGAAGAAACTGAGACTATCCTCAACAATATCAAGGAAAAATATGAAGATCACCACCTGGTAAAATATACATCCGATGCTGTGCATGCCTGTGTTTTGCTTACCAACAGGTATATCAGTGACAGATTTTTGCCGGATAAAGCCATTGATGCGTTGGATGAGGCCGGCGCAAGGGTTCACATTAGCAACATACATGTACCTGCCGAAATTATCAATCTTGAAAACTCAATCGAGGAAATAAAAGAGAAGAAAACACTGGCAATTAAAAGTCAGAAGTTTGAAGAGGCAGCCCAATTCAGGGATATTGAACGTCAATATAACGAAGAACTGACGCGGGCTAAAAGTCGGTGGGAAGAAGACTCCAAAGTTCACAGGGAAGTAGTTGATGAGGAAAATGTAGCAGAAGTTGTCGCCATGATGACAGGTATTCCGGTACAAAATATTGCACAGAGTGAAAGTCAGCGGCTCATTAACATGGATTCTGAACTTCAGAAAGAGGTTATCGGACAGGATAATGCCATTGAAAAAGTAGTGAAAGCCATCCAGCGGAACCGTGCAGGATTAAAGGATCCTAATAAACCTATTGGCACCTTCATCTTTCTCGGCCCAACAGGTGTAGGAAAAACTTACCTTGCTAAGATGCTTGCCAAATTCCTCTTTGATTCGGAGGATGCCCTGGTAAGAGTCGATATGAGTGAATACATGGAGAAATTCGCCGTTTCAAGGTTAGTAGGTGCCCCTCCGGGATACGTTGGCTATGAAGAAGGTGGTCAGCTTACCGAAAAAGTCAGGAGGAAGCCCTACTCTATCGTACTGTTAGATGAAATTGAAAAAGCTCATCCGGATGTGTTTCACCTTCTTCTTCAGGTTCTTGATGATGGTGTATTGACAGACGGACTTGGCCGCAGGGTTGACTTTAAGAACTCCATAATTATCATGACTTCAAATATTGGCTCACGGCAGTTAAAGGATTTTGGTCAGGGTGTTGGATTCACCACGGAAGCAAAACGTCAGAGCAAATCAACTTATGCAACAGGTGTTATCGAAAATGCATTGAAACGTTCATTCGCCCCTGAATTCCTTAACAGAATTGATGATGTAGTCATTTTTGAACATCTGGAAAGAGAGGATATTCACAAAATCATTGATATTGAGTTGAGGCATCTTTTCGGCCGCATAGAGGAAATGGGCTATAAGATGAAGGTTACAACCAAGGCAAAAGATTACATCATCGACAAAGGTTGGGACGAACAGTTTGGCGCAAGGCCGTTGAAAAGAGCCATCCAGAAATACATTGAAGATCAGCTTGCCGAACAGATTATTAAGACAAAACTGAAGGTAGGCGATGTTATTAACGTAGGTTACGATGGGAAAAAGGATGACTTAACCATCTCCATTACAAAACCTAAAAGGTAATTATCTATAAAAAGATTTAACCCCATCCGGCAGGTGCCGGATGGGGTTTTTTAATGACCGGTATAAGCAGAGAGTCATTTACAAACGATTGCATCGAATTATCTTTTTTTATATTTGCTCCACATTTTCAAAAACTATAACATTCATACCAATGGAAACCAAAGCCGTTTTGCGAGGAGGAGAGTTCTTAATTAAAGACACAGATTACAATGATGTTTTTATTCCGGAAGAATTCGATGAAGAGCAACAAATGATAGCCGAAACCTGTATTGATTTCATCGAGACTGAGGTTGTTCCTAATTTTAATGCGCTGGATGAACATGAAGAAGGCCTGCTGCCTTCACTTTTAAAGAAATCAGGGGAACTTGGAATGCTTGGAATATCTGTTCCTGAAGAGTATGAAGGCTTTGGACAATCATTTCTCACCTCTATGAGAGCAAATGAGGCTGTTGGTTCTGCATATTCTTTCTCAGTTGCTTTTATGGCCCATACCGGAATAGGCACCCTGCCCCTACTCTACTATGGAAATGACGAACAACTCCAGAAGTATATTCCACAACTGGCCAGTGGGGAGATACTTGCTGCCTATTGTTTAACTGAACCGAATGCAGGCTCTGATGCCAACGCCGGTACATCCAAAGCAGTACTAACCGAAGATGGCAAACATTACATTCTGACCGGTCAGAAAATGTGGATTACCAACGGAGGATTTGCTGACTTGCTCACTGTTTTTGCTAAAATTGATAACGACCGTGTACTCAGTGCATTTATGGTAGAATCAAAATGGGAGGGTATCACCATGAATCCTGAGGAGCATAAAATGGGGATCAAAGGCTCCTCCACCCGGCAGATATTCTTCAATGATGTGAAAGTTCCTGTAGAGAACCTTTTGGGCCGGCGTGGTGGAGGATTCCGCATTGCCCTGAATATACTCCATATTGGTAGAATTAAACTCGGAGCTACTGTAATTGGCGGTATGCGCCGGGCCATCAACTATTCGGTTAATTACGCAACAGAGAGAAAGCAATTTGGCTCGTTTATAGCAGAATTTGGCGCCATTAAACACAAGCTTGGCCAGCAGGTAGTGAAAATGTTCGCCACAGAATCAGCCGTTTACCGTGTGAGTAAAGATATTGAAGACACCATAGAAAGTTTTAAAGAGCAGGGCAAGACCTATGGGCAATCAAATATTGAAGGAGTAGCCGAATACGAACCGGAATGTGCAATGCTAAAAGTTTTTGGTTCTGAGTCATTGGATTACATTGTGGATGAGATGGTCCAGATTTATGGTGGAATGGGATTTTCTTCAGAAGCTCCCGCTGACCGATCTTACAGGGATTCAAGGATAAACAGGATCTTCGAAGGCACAAATGAGATCAATCGCCTGATCACTGTGGATGCCACCATGAAAAAAGGCATGAAGCATAAAATCGATCTCTATGAGGCAGCACAGGAAATTCTCGGTAAACTTGATGAACTTGTCCCGGTGGATGAATCAAACGGTGACTACTATAAAATTAAACATGCTTTTGTTAAAAACCTGAAAACATCTGTTTTAATGCTCATTCCATTGATTTCTGAAAAGTTTAAGAGGAAGCTGATGTTTGAAGAAGAGATACTGATGAATATTTCGGATATGATCATGAATGTCTATGTGTTGGAATCCACCGTTCTGAGGGTAGAAAAGCTGGATAAGAATGGCATGAAAAGCGACATAACCATCTATAAAGATATGCTGGATGTTCTCACACAAAATACTGTCCATGCTGTTCACAAATCAGGTTTTGATGCCATTGGTTCCTTTGCTGAAGGAGAACAGCGGCAGCAACTCTGCGATGTGCTTAATACACTTACCAGAGGCAATGCGCTGAATGTGAAAGATTCAAGGCGCCGCATTGCGGATAAGCTTATCGATGACGGGCTTTACCGGTTTTAAGGCTCATAAAACAGCAACAGAAAAAAGACCGTTGCAAAATCTCCTGTAAATACTCAGTCAGGGTAAAGCCAGACTTGCTCAAGGATGGCTGGCATAATTAGATTATTTACCATGAAAACAAGCTAAATGTTCCATGCGTTTAAGTAGTTCATCCTAAAACGTGAAATTTTTATTGTGGTAGAAACTTTGTTTTCTATTAAAGGATTTGGGTACTGGTATTAACACCCACTTATTTCAATATCCCCTTACCTATCACCAGGCGCTGAATCTGGTTGGTACCTTCATAAATCTGGCATAGTTTGGCATCGCGCATCATCTTTTCAACGAGGTAATCATTTGAGTAACCCTCACCTCCCATTACCTGCACAGCATCAGTAGTTACCTTCATGGCTACATCGGTGGCAAGTAGTTTCGACATAGCAGACAACAAATTAGCAGTTCTTAGTTTGTTATCATAAGCCCAGGCCGCCTTCCAGGTGATCAACCTTGAAGCTTCTATTTCAGTTGCCATATCCGCAAGGATAAAACTTACACCCTGATTTACAGTGATAGGTTTTCCAAACTGAATCCTCTTTTTAGCCCAGTTTCGTGAAGTTTCGTAAGCCTCTCTCGCATTACCAACACTGAGGGCAGCAACACCTGTCCGGGTTCTTTCAAAAGTTTTCATGGCAAGAAGAAACCCCTGACCATCATTGCCAATCCTGTTCTCTACAGGCACTTCAACATCGTGAAATTTGAATTCTGTTTGAATGGAGGCTCGCTGACCCATTTTTTCCATATCCGCAACAATCTCCACGCCGGGCGATTTGGTAGGTACCACAAAAGCAGTAAGGCTTCTGGCGCCTTTTTCCGGGTTAGTAAGGGCAAATACCGTAATAAATGTAGACACACTTCCGTTGGTGATGAAACGTTTGTGTCCATTAAGGATGTATTTATCCCCATTTCGTATTGCCGTACTTTGAATACCTGCAACATCTGAGCCTGCATTCGGCTCAGTCAGGGCATAAGCCGCAACACCTTTTTCTTCAATAATCTCACCAAAAAGCCTCTTTTTCTGTTCATCAGAGGCGCCAATGTAGAGTGGTGTCAAAGCAAGGGTGTTTGCATCCATACAAATCCCGATCCCAACGCAACCGGCGCCCAATTCTTCTGAGGCAAGCGCGCTGTTAAATATGTTATGACCTGATCCCCCATACTCAGCAGACATGGGTCCATTCATCATATTTTCATTATACGCTGCCTTAACGATCTCCCATGGGAATTGAGCAAGCTGATCATATTTCCGGGCATTTGGCCGCATATACCTGTCAGCAAAGTCTTTATACTTCTCAACGATTTCGAGTTGTTTGGAGTCTAGAGAAAAATCTATCATTACTTTATGTATTAGAATATTAAGCCTTATTCAGGCTCTGTTTATAGGGAAAACAAAAGTAAGGTTAAATCTGATTTATCCAATAATGTGTCTGATTAATTAAGAAGCGTTCTTCTTGCTAACTTTGGTGTGAGAAAAGATATGTCTTATATTCTATACAAAACCGGATTCAGAAGTTACCTTCAGCTTGAACGCGGACTTTCGTCTAATACGGTTGTGGCTTATCTTCACGATATAGACTTACTTTTTCAGTTCTTAGAAGAAGAGAAGGAGAAGAAAAGCCTGGTTAATACAGACCTGAATGATTTAACGGATTTTATTGTTTTTGTAAATAAAAAGAACCTCAGCCCGTACACTCAGTCGCGGGTGATTTCAGGTATTAAGGCTTTCTTCAGATATCTTATGCTGGAAAAAATAATCGATTCAAACCCTTCAGAACTGATTGAGTCACCACGCCTGGGAAGAAAACTACCTGATGTATTGAACATCGATGACGTATCAAAAATAATAGACGGAATCGACTTGTCTGATCCAAATGGAGAGCGAAACAAGGCCATTTTTGAAACGCTGTATGGTTGCGGCCTCCGAGTTTCCGAGCTGATCAACCTGAAGATATCAGAACTTCATTTCCGTGAAGGCATCCTTTCAGTAACCGGAAAAGGAAACAAACAACGGCTTGTTCCCATTGGCACGTCAGCCCAGCAGCAAATTGAAAGATATCTCAAAGAGATAAGGATTCATATCGAGCCCCGAAAAGGCGCTGAAGACATTGTTTTCCTGAACAGGAATGGCGGTAAACTTTCGAGACAGATGATATTCATAATTGTAAAAAAAAGGGTTGAACAGGCTGGAATCAATAAAAAGGTAAGCCCGCATACATTCAGGCATTCATTTGCCACCCACCTTGTTCAAAACGGTGCAGACCTGAGGGCTATCCAGGAATTGCTTGGCCATGTATCTATTACCACGACTGAAATATACACACACCTTGATAGTGATGACCTGCGCAGGGCGATTTTAAATTATCATCCAAGAAATAAAAAAGAAACAGGGAATTAATTTGAAACAATCTCGATGTTGCCTTCATCGTCTACAAACACTCCAAAGTTCATATAGATCAGTTTTCCATCACGGAAAAAGAAGTCCATCATACTGACGTCAAATGAGAGGCGTTTGTCGTTATCTTCTGCTTCTGTTTCAAACGCTTCATACCCATTTTTCTTCATCAGACCCACAATCTCCGATTCAGGCTTTTCCATGATCTTTTCACCGAATAGAATTGATTTCGGATTGTCGGTTTCGATTCCTGCCAGCAAATGGTCTTCAAGCCCTACAAAGAAAACTGACAATCCATTTTCCCAGTAATGAAGGACTGTGGTGTTCATTTCTTCGTCCTCATCGATATTCTCCAATTCATCAGGTTCCCCGAATTGTTTGATGAAGGGTTCCATTTTTGTACCGAATTTTATCGATCCCAGGCCAACATTGGGGCTAATTTCAAAATCAATAACTGACATTACCATTTTTATTATTGTAACTATATCCTACAAACATATGGATTTTCATCAATCATTCAAATGATAATACAGTTATTTAAAAGGAGAGTCCGGTTCTTTGGCCATTTTATTGTAAACTATACTGGTTACCCATTTGGGGAAGAACTTGTTAAGCAGCGCGACAGCCTTACCTTCGAAAGTCAATATTAAGGTGTTTTTCCGCTTATCTATGGCGCTGTATATTTTTTGTGCTACCTCTTCAGCCGACATCATTTTACCCTCCTGACGGGGTGATTTACCCTGGGGTGTTCCATCCTTTGTCAATGAGGTCACCCGGATATTGGAGGCAGTAAAACCGGGAAAAGCCATTAAAACATGTAATCCTTTTTTCAGGTTTTCTGTTCGGATGCAATCAAGAAATCCTTTCATGGCAAACTTACTGGCCGAATAGCCCGTCCTTCCAGGGAGTCCTACCAAGCCCGCGGTTGAAGATACTCCACAAATGCTGCCTTTCTCTTTAAGTAAATAAGGTAAGGCATGTTTGGTACAATAAACCGTTCCCCAGAAGTTAACATCCATCAGTTGTTCAATTACCTTCAGATCCACTTCCTCAAACAGAGCCCGCATGGAAATACCTGCATTATTGATCAGGACATCTACCTTTCCGAACCGCTGAACAGCAGTGAGCACCAGGTTTTTGCAATCAACCTCATTGGTTACATCAGTTTGGGCAAATGCTACCTCTCCCCCATTCAATTTAATATCCTCAGCTACCTCCAGTAGTTTTTCATAGTTTCGGGCTCCGATAACAACCATGGCCCCCCTTCCTGCAAATTCATAAGCAAGGGCCTTCCCGATACCTGAGGTTGCACCTGTGATGATGACTACTTTATC
The DNA here is from genome assembly GCA_030618545.1 of Chlorobiota bacterium. Lineage (GTDB taxonomy): Bacteria > Bacteroidota > Bacteroidia > Bacteroidales > F082 > JAADID01. The sequence continues at coordinate 2,327 of JAUXDH010000027.1, read as the reverse complement.
TTTCATAAATTGGATGCTAGCGATTGTTTTTAATATGCCTGTCGATTTCCCGCTTATGGTCTTTTTCCTTCAGACTATCCCTTTTGTCGTAGAAATGCTTGCCACGGGCAAGGGCAATCTCCAGTTTAGCCAGACCGCGTTCGTTGATAAACAGGGTGACAGGAACAATGGTCATTCCTTTTTCTTTGACTTTAGTGTTGAGTTTCTTCAATTCACGGGCCGTGAGCAATAGTTTCCTGTCTCTTTTAGCCAGGTGATTGTTGTAAGTGCCATAGGTATATTCTGCAATATGCATTCCCCTGACAAAAAGCTCACCACCTTCAAAATAGCAAAAGGATTCAGCCAGGTTGGCTTTGCCCCCCCGGATGGATTTAATCTCCGTTCCAGTAAGGACAATCCCTGCAACCAGCTTCTCGATCAGGGAGTACTCCCAACTGATTCGCTTATTCTTTATCCTGATACTGTCACCCACCTGTTCGATTTATTTGGAATCACCCAGTATCAGTGGTAATCCATTTTTAGAATTTCCAATGACCACCACTTTTGTATTGGGAGATTCAGCTAATTTGATTGTAGCGAGAATACCTTTTTCCAGCAATATCTTATCTGTTAAACTGGCATTTAAAATACGGTTGGCTTTGGCTTTACCTTCCGCATCAATTCGCTGGCGTTCGGCTTCTTTCTGCGCTTTCTCCAGTTTAAATTCATATTCCAGCGATTCCTGCTCCTGTTTTAGCTTGCTTTCAATGGCCGATTTAATCGTAGGAGGTAATACAATTGAGCGGATAAGTACCTGGTTGAGATCAACATATTTTTCATCCAGCAGACTTTTGGCCTCGTCATAAATCTCATCCTGGATGGCATCCCGCTTGGTAGAATATATCTGTTCAGGTGTATACCGTCCGATAACGCTCCTTGCCGAACCTCTCAGGGAAGGGATTACTACACGCCGAAGATAATCTTTTCCAATATTGGTATGCAGAAAGCCTATTCTTTCATAACTGGGCTGATACCAGGCTGAAACATCAACCTTTATTTCCAGTCCATTGGAAGAAAGAACATTCATGTCTTCAGCAATTTCCTGTTGTCTGGTTTCATAGACAATCATTTTATTCCAGGGAGCTAAAAAATGGAATCCTTCTCCATATGTTTTTTCGGTGTCAACTCCGCCCATAAAGGTGCGGAATAAAACTCCGGCATGCCCGGCTTCGACAGTGATGGTCATCCTGCTCCAGAAGATAATCACAAAAACTACCGCGAGTATCACGATAGCAATGGGTGCCAGTTTTTTTAAATTTAATTCTTGTTGTGCCATGATTAAGGGATTTTATTTAATTTTTGGGAAACAGCAAAGATACAGATTATGGACTTTGTTTATTTATAAGTCATTAATAATCTTCCATTGGGATTAAAAAGATGTCGTAGCCAATTTCAAGCTTTACAGAAATAGCCATATATTTTGCATCAGGAGAAAGAACCGGATTTCTTACCTCCAGTGAATCTTCAGTAAGCCGTTCAAGATGGCTGCCATCAATCCAGATCGAATAAACTTCTCCATATCTATTATCCCTGTTGGAAACAAAAAAGATTTTTAGTCCTCCGGGCGCCCAGGATGGATCGCGCATATTAAACTCCTTAAACTTATCTTCCGGCTGTCCGTGCCAGTTGATGAGATATAATTTATCCTTTGGAAAGTCCATTGTATTATTCACAAAAAGAATAAAATCTTCATCAGGTGACACTTTTGGGGAATGGTTTTCTCCTATTATGGAAGTCAGCTTATTCAGGCTATTGTAATAAAACTCATAGCTGTATATCTCCCACCTGTTTTTAATTTCATCGAATCCTGAGAAATAGACGAGTGTTTCAGAAATTGAAAACGATGCCTCCCTTGCCTGCAATTCCCTGTCGAACAGCAATGCTTTGCTTCCCTTATTTTCAGCTAAAGAATAGATTTTTAACTCACCATTCTCGTCAGCATCAAATGCGATGGCGCTACCGTTTTTGATCCACACGGGGTGCTGCTCATTGTAAGAATAGTTAGTTAAATTATAGACTGAATCAGCCTTTAGATCATAGACAAGAATATCCCAATCGCCATCCCGGTTGGACTGAAATACGATTTTACTACCATCAGGTGACCAGGAAGGATAAAGATCATCCCCTGCGGATTTTGTCAGATTGTATTTCTGATCAATTGATAAAACCTGCCCGGATTGATCGAAGGCAAAGCCCATCAAGATAATAAAGAAGATTAAATATTTCCCGTACCTCATTTATTCTTAGGTAAACTCTGCAAAATAAAATGACTTATTTTTACCCTTTCA
>JAUXDH010000136.1 GCA_030618545.1 Chlorobiota bacterium | reverse complement strand
AAAGTATCAATGGGATCTCTCCCGAAGTCATGGACCTTATCGCTGTTCTTTTCGCCAACCATATCCACATGGCTTTGCAGTACTACCGATTTCCGGTTTTCCATACCTCGTGTAGCAGGCTTTCTTATCAGGACATTGCCAATTTCATCCTGTATTGTTTCCAGCTTATACTTTTTGCCAAATTCCAGAAGGTAGGCTATGATCTGTTCTTCTTTTTTGGATGGCCTGGGGATAACCAGTATTTCTTTGAAAAATGACCAGATGGAAGCTGGTTGAAGGTCTAAAAGATGTTCGTTCATGGATGTGGTTTTTTTTGAATTGGGCAAATGTAGGGAAATGTTGAAATGGAAGGCTGGGAGTGTGGAAAGAAGGAATGGTGGAATGATGGAATGATGGAAGGTTGGAATGGAAGAAATGGAAGATTGAACATTAAATTGTTTCACGCGGCGATCGCGGCGGCGCTGCGTGAAACAAAACTTTACAGATTCTTCAATGCCCCAATCGTCCCCATCGGATCATCCGACCTGAAAACAGCATTACCGGCCACCAGCACATCCGCGCCAGTTTCAACAAGTTTTGACGCGTTTTTGGTAGAAACACCGCCATCGATTTCTATCAACGTGTTGGAACCTGCCTTGAGAATCATTTCTTTCATGATGGCGATTTTGTGGTAAGTGTTTTCAATAAATGATTGCCCGCCAAAACCGGGATTGACTGACATCAATAAAACCATGTCAACATCTTTAATGATATCGACAAGCATGTCAACCGGGGTATGGGGATTAAGCACAACGCCTGCCTGCATTCCTTCTTCTTTGATAGCATAAACAGAGCGGTGGAGGTGGGTGGTGGCCTCGTAATGGATCGACAGGATATCAGCTCCTGCTTTCCTGAAATCTTTGATGTAGCGCTCTGGCTGCGTGATCATCAGGTGCACATCAAGTGGCTTGAGGGCATGTTCTTTGATGTATTTAATTACCGGAAAACCGAAAGAGATATTCGGGACAAAAACACCGTCCATGACATCGAGGTGGAACCAGTCTGCCTGGCTCTGGTTGACCATTTCGATTTCTTTTTGCAGCTTACCGAAATCAGCGGAAAGGAGGGAGGGAGCAACGAGGTGTTTCATGTTGACTTATTGGTTTGTGGGTCAAAAATACAAAATAGGGAGATTGTTCGATTGTTAAATGGCTCAATTGTTTCATGGTTCGATTGCCAGCCCGCCGAATCCGTCAGATGACGGAGAAGTAAGATAAACCAAAAAACTTAGAGGCGGTTTGGATTTTGTTTTTATGCCAAAGGCCTGCCCGAATGTGGTCAGGCGGGCATTTTTCCATCCTTCCACCATTCCAAATATATCGTTTATTAAAACAAGCGCCCTGAGGGTGCAATTTAAAGCCACCTTCTTAGAGGGTGGATTTTTACTTTATACCCATCTTCTTTAGAAGTCTTATGTGAGAAACTATACCACCCCAATATGTAGTTTGATTTGGCTGTATTCCGTTTTCATTTAAAACCTGATAAAGTGTTTTGTTCAGATGTGGATAATGAATATGATGTTTATTGGGAAATAAATGATGAGCAATATGGTTATTAAATCCACCAAATATGAAATTAGCTGACCGGCTATACGGATACATGTCATTTGAACTTTTAATTTGATTCATAACCCAGGATGCATTAATGAATCCGTTTTCATCAGTTGTTGGATAGAGAGTGCTTTCCACATGGTGGGTCATGAAGAAAGTAAAAAGTAAAAAAAGTGATAGAATAAAATGCATGAGAAGGAATCCCAATAAAACAACATACCAAACCTGGTTGCTAAGAAGAAGAGGTAGAATAAAGATGTATGTCAGATATACAACCTTTTGAATCCAAAAGGAAATGTGATAGTAAACATTTTTATCCTTTGGCTGCTGCTCTCCGGAAAAGTAGATCACGAAATCTTTAATAAATACCCAAAATAAAGAATAGATAGTGTAGGTGAAAGGAGCATAAATATATTGATACTTATGGTACCATTTATAGTCACTCCCCGGAATCACTCTGATTATTCCGGTGATTTGTAAATCTGAATCATAATCCTTTACATTGGGCGCAAAATGATGGGAACGAATGTGTCTTTCTTTCCATGCCTCAGCATGACCACCAACTATTGTGTAGATCAAAATAAACGCGAGCTCATTCCATTTTTTATTTTTGAATATCGTATCATGAGAAAAGTCATGTGCGAAGTTGAAAGCAAATAATAAGGAGGCAAGCCCGTAAACAATATAATTCAGAATAAACAGAGACGGAGTATTGATAAAATAGAGACTCGCGTAAGTTCCAGCAATCAGTATAAAATAGAAGGCGAATTTTAACCAAATAGCCGACTGAATCTCTTCATGGTGAGTGTTGACATTCTCGCTAACTGCTTTTTGGATTGCCTTCAGCAAATCCTTATCCTCTTCAACCTGAATATGCTTATCCCTCATAAACAAGTCTTTCTAGTTTCACGTTCTTTCCCATTTTTTTCAGGAACCTGAAATGTGAACGAACTGATTGCCAATAAGGCATTTCCATATAAACCATCTCATGCTTTTTTGCTACATCTCTGAAAATTGGTAGAATCCCTAAATAATGTACATGACTAATACGGGGCAAAAGGTGATGCACCGCATGAGCATTGAAGCCTCCAAGTGTCCAGTTAAAAAATTTGCTGTCGGAATTGTAGTCTACTGAAGTACACATTTGAAGCATCGGCCAGCTCATGTCCATTTTGCCATCTTCTGTCGGCCTGGGATGACTGACATGATCTGATACATGAGAAACACCTAATACACCCACAAATATTAGTGAGACTATAAAGTGATTCAATAAGAAAGCGATCAGCACGTTTCCCCAGCCAAATGGCAATAGTAAGGCGGGGATAACTATCATATAAGAGATATAAACAAGTTTGAAAACTATTAGCTTAACAACCTCATTTTTTGGGATATGAATATTAATGGTTCTGCTTGTAAAGTTAAAAAGCATAAGGGCCTCCCGAAGAAAGAACCAATTCAAAGAATATAAAAGATAAAAGAACGGGGCGTAGATCCACTGGTAGCGATGAAACCACCTTAATTCCTGTGTTTCAGTCATTCTGAAAATCGGATTGTTCAATACATCAATATCACTTCCTTCAATATTTGTGTATAAGTGGTGGGACTTATTGTGGTTTTTACCCCACACATAGGCATTGTTACCCTGAAGGTTAAAGCTGATTTGAAACAATACCTTATTCCAAAATTTACTTTTTACTGCAACTCCATGGGCAGCATCATGAGAAACATTAAATGCTGTTAATAGAACAGCAAGCCCCATGAAGAGATAAAAGACATAAAACCATAAAAGGCTCTCGCTGGTAATCATTAAATAATAAAACAGAATGTCAAGACTGAAATACATGAACATTTTGAACTTGAACAGATTGTTTCCTGTGCGTTCTATTCCCTTTTCATCAAAATACAGGTCAACCTGCTCGGTCAATTCTTTATAGAATTCCGTCCCTTCATCTGTTGAAAATTTTAACTTCTTCATTTAATAATTTTTATCTGGTTTTGATTTTTTAATTTGGAATGCATCAAAACGAAAAAAAAGCGCCTGAAGGGCGCTTCTCATTTTTAACCAAGGTAAGATTTCAGTATCTTACTTCGTGAGGTGTGTTTCAACCTCCTGATGGCTTTTTCTTTGATCTGGCGTACCCTCTCGCGGGTCAGGTCAAACTTTTCACCAATTTCTTCAAGGGTCATCGGGTGCTGGGCATTCAGTCCGAAGTAGAGTTTAACTACATCGGCCTCTCTCTTTGTAAGTGTTGAAATAGCGCGGTCGATCTCTTTACGCAATGATTCGTAAAGCAAACCGGTTTCAGGTGTGTTGGACTCTTCACTTTTCAGTACGTCGTACATGGTGTTGTCTTCGTCCTGGATCAATGGTGCATCCATCGACACATGACGTCCTGCATTACGCATAGACTCCTTCACTTCCACCTCGGTCATATCCAGTTCGCCTGCAATCTCTTTCACATCCGGCTCCCTCTCAAATCCCTGTTCCAACCTGGCAGATGCCTTGTTGATCTTGTTGATGGATCCGATCTTGTTTAACGGAAGACGTACAATCCTCGATTGTTCGGCAAGAGCTTGCAGGATCGACTGTCTGATCCACCAAACCGCGTAAGAGATAAACTTAAAACCGCGTGTTTCATCAAACCGCTGGGCAGCTTTAATCAATCCAAGGTTCCCTTCGTTGATCAGGTCAGGAAGCGTGAGTCCCTGGTTCTGGTACTGTTTGGATACAGACACTACAAAGCGAAGGTTGGCTTTGGTTAGTTTTTCCAACGCCAGTTTGTCACCCTGTTTTATTCTTCTTGCCAGTTCTACCTCTTCTTCAGCCGTGATCAAATCCACTTTCCCAATCTCCTGCAAATACTTATCCAATGACGCTGTTTCACGATTGGTAACCTGCTTGGTGATCTTTAATTGTCTCATGCTGTTCTGTCCTTATTTACTGGTTCTGTTTTTACTTCAAAAAGCTTAAAAAGTTACTTCACTCAACACAATGACAAAAGACTAGTCCTTATGGTTGTATTGTTTTTGTTCTGGTCTTTCAATTAATACTTTCCTTGAAAGTTTCAGCTTTCCTGAACGGCTGTCGATGCCAATCAGTTTCACTTTGATCTTGTCGCCTTCGCTCAGCACATCTTCAACCTTTTCAATGCGTTTCCAATCTATTTCAGAAATATGCAAAAGGCCGTCTTTGCCGGGGAGTATCTCAACGAAAGCGCCAAAAGGAACGATGCTTTTTACCTTGCCGAGGTAAACCTCGTTCAGTTCAGGCATAGCGGTAATACCTTTAATCCAGTTTTTTGCTTTCTCGATGGATTGTTTATCATCAGACATGATGTCGATTACTCCGAAATTACCTTCTTCTTCAATGATAATTGTTGCTCCTGTTTCTTTTTGGATCTCTTGGATTACTTTACCACCAGGTCCAATAATAGCACCGATAAAATCTTTATCGATCATCAGCTTTTCTATGCGTGGAACGTGATCTTTGTAATCAGCTCTTGGCTCAGAGATAGTTTTTGCCATCTCACCAAGGATATGCAATCTACCCATACGTGCCTGTTCAAGCGCTTCTTCCAGAACTTTATATGAAAGTCCATCCACTTTAATATCCATCTGGCAGGCAGTAATGCCGTCAACGGTTCCTGTTACTTTGAAATCCATATCACCCAGGTGGTCTTCATCACCAAGGATGTCAGAAAGTACAGCATATTTATCACCTTCTTTGTTGGTAATAAGTCCCATTGCGATCCCAGCAACCGGTTTGGTGATCTTTACTCCTGCATCCATTAATGCAAGTGTTCCGCCACAAACTGAGGCCATTGATGATGATCCGTTTGATTCAAGGATGTCAGAAACAACCCTGATAGTATAAGGATTCTCTTCTCCTGAAGGGACAACTTGTTTGAGCGCTCTTTCAGCAAGGTTACCATGCCCAACTTCACGTCGGCCAAGCCCCATAAATTTTTTCGTTTCACCGGTTGAGAAAGGAGGGAAGTTGTAATGCAGCATAAAATCGTTTTTACCTTCGACCAGGGCGCCGTCAATGGTTTGTCCATCCATCTTGCTGCCGAGGGTGATCGTTACCAGTGATTGTGTCTCTCCACGTGTAAAAATCGCGGAACCATGGGTTGATGGTAAATAATCCACCTCTGTCCAGATCGGTCGGATTTCATCCATTTTTCTGCCGTCAAGTCTTACGCGCTCATTAAGAACAGCATTGCGTACCGCATCTTTTTCAACATCGTGAAAATAGCGCTTAACAAGCATTTCCTTTTCCTCGCGCTCTTCCTCCGGAAGGCTTTCCATAAACTCGTCACGTACAGCCTGGAATGAATCCATGCGCCAATGCTTATCAGGGTTGCCCTGCATAGCGATGTCGTAACATTTTTGGTAAGTCGCTTCTGTTACTGCTGTCTTCAATTCTTCGTCATGCGTCTCGTGTGAATACTCACGTTTCGGGTTTGCTTTTTCAACCATTGCCGCAAGATCAAGCTGAGCCTGGCATTGTTTGCGGATGGCGTCGTGAGCAATTTTCAATGCTTCAAGCATAGTTTCTTCCGAAACTTCTTTCATCTCACCTTCAACCATGTTAATGTTATCAATTGAGGCTGCCACCATAAGGTCGAGGTCGGCTTTTTCAAGCGCGGATTTAGTTGGGTTAACAACGTATTCTCCGTTTATCCTTGCCACTCTTGTTTCTGAGATTGGACCGTTGAAAGGGATGTCGGAAACTGTCAGTGCTGAGGAAGCGGCAAGCGCTGCCAATGCATCAGGCATCACATCTTTTTCGCCTGAGATCAGGCTAATCAATACCTGTGTTTCGGCGTGGTAGTCATCCGGAAACAATGGCCTGAGCGCACGGTCAACGAGACGTGATATTAAAATTTCGTGTTCTGATGGGCGGCCTTCGCGTTTGAAGAACCCTCCAGGGAATTTGCCGGCTGCGGCATATTTTTCTTTATAATCGACTGAGAGTGGCATAAAGTCCACATCTTCACGGGCTTCTTTAGCAGAAACCACAGTGGCAAGCAGCATGGTTTTTCCCATGCTTACTACAACTGAACCGTCGGCCTGTTTGGCCAGTTTTCCGGTTTCAATAGTAATTGACCTTTCGCTATCGAGGTCAAAAGTTTTTGTAATTGGTTGAATTGACATGTTTTACGTAATAGGGTGTAAATGTATTTTTTTATTTTGAGAAACCTCGACAACTACGTTTCGAGATTATTAATTAAAAACACAAAAAAAGGCAATCGCTGTGATTTGCCTTTTCCTGTTTATGATATTGACCTGGTTATTTCCTAAGACCAAGTTCTTTGACAATGGCACGGTACCTCTCAATATCTTTTTCTTTGAGGTAGTCCAGTAATCTTCTTCTTTTTCCAACGAGCCTGATGAGCGACCTTTGAGTAAACAGGTCTTTTTTATTTTTCTTCAGGTGATCTGTAAGGTGTTTGATACGGAAGGTAAACAGTGCAATCTGACCTTCGGCTGAACCGGTGTCGGCATCCGCTTTACCGTACTTAGCAAAAATTTCTCTTTTCTTTTCTGCAGTTAAATACATATTTCTCTTTTTATTCTCCTTCTTAATTCGGGCGGCAAAAATATAAACTTTATTAATACATGAGATTATTTGGGTAAAATATTTTTTCGAAAAAATAGGCCGCGGATTCGCTAATAAAACATTATCATTCACGAATCCGCGGCTAATAAGCCAATAGTCTTCAATTCGTGAATTCGCGGCTTCTCTATTAATAAATCTCTTTTTTCCTTTTAAACAATAAATAAAGGTTCGTCCCCGAATAAATCAATAGTGTAAACCCGACCACGTACAACACCGAACTTTTGTATGCTGCATCATAATGCATGATGACAAAACCAAGTACCATGAGCATAATTCCAACCAAAGCATACAACCACAAATAGTCTTTGTTCTTCTCTTCCATCAAACCACTGGTTAAATAAAGCATGCCCATGATCAGTATCCAGAAAGAAAATACGATGAGTAAAAAGTTTTCATCGTTGATTGGATAAGTAAAGAGGACCAGACCTGAAAAACCATCGGCTATCATTTCCATTACGATTTTTGGATTTATATTTTCATCGAAATGTAGAAAAATATAGACCAGGGTGAGGGCTGAGGAAACGACCAGGGAGATACCCAACACGACAGCGTAGCCATCCATGGTGTGGCTTAGGCCGATAGCCAGTAAGCCGGCGAAGAGTAAGATGAAAAGTCGGAGGCCAAGC
>JAUXDH010000071.1 GCA_030618545.1 Chlorobiota bacterium | reverse complement strand
GCCATGACGCCACGCTCCAGGGGTGAGGATGCCAGCGTGGTGCTGGTGCTACACGGGCCGGAAGTGGAATATTTCTCAATAAAAAACTACGACCAGTACAAGGATATCGTTGACCAGGCTGCACGGCTGGATGCATTTGATATCGTGGATGTAAGGATCTGTCAGACCATGATCGGCGTACGCGGTATTGAACGCACGGACATACCGTCATTCATTGAGCAGGTCCCGTACGGGTCAGGTGAAGTCGAATATTTAAAACAGGACGGCTACGTTGTCTTCTGACTGCAACTGCTATTGTTGTGGTGCCTTGTAGATGTCTGTCTCGGGGTAGAAAGCCAGCCATGCAAAAGCAAAATGGTTGCTATGCGGTTCAATCATGAGTTGCCTGCCTTTGTGTTCTCCTTTGAAACATTTTCCTGTGATATCCCATCTTGATTTTGATTGATCGTCAAGAAAGTAATCCCCCTTTTTTCTGAATGTAAGAATCTGGCCCTTAACCATAGGATTGAAAATGGTAACCGAACCAACATCTTTTGACTGGATGATATCTTTCTCATCCATATTCGAAACTGTCCCGGATTGATAAAATACTACGACATGTTTCGATTCGAACTGATCATTTATCACACCCTCTTTTGCAATAAGGGAAAAAGGATAGATCTTATATTTCCCCTCATCCTGGATGTCAACAATTCTTTCCATAGCCGGAAGGCGATTGTCAACATTCTCTTCATCAAAGAACCGTGAATACGGATTTTTCGAAATGCTGTCGTAATGGTAGTATGGATTTGAACCGTAACGTTCCATTGCTTTTTCATAGCCCGTTTCTTTCGAGAGGATCTGACCTTGAGGATAACGGTCAAAAAACTCTTTCACAGAAATGATAAGTGATGGAACAATTTTTAACTCGGCACCTGCCAGTTCTCCAACAATGGCTTCACCCATCAATTGCTGCCACCAGCTTTCGGTTTGCCGGTCGTACATTACCATATCGCTGTTGCGGAGGAAACCTGACACTTCAAATTCGAGCAGATAATCCTTTCCCTCAAAGCTTAGTCTGCGGTCGTAAACTATGCCGGAATTGCATAAAGGGCAATAGGTGGGAAGGATGGGAATGCCAGCCAGGGTGTCATTCGACATCTCATGAAAGGTGAGCATGTTCAGTGGATAGGCTTTTGCCTTGCCCTCAATTGCTACACTTATTACGGGTTCGTGTTCAAAGAAACTTTGAAGGCCTTCTTTTTTTGCTACAAAGGCGGGATAATCGATAATAGGGAAGAGGCCTTTTGGTGCAACAAGGATCATCTCAGAGAGATCGATGGTGCTTCTCGTTGTGTCGGTATCCCAATCATAAACTACATCTCTCGGATTCTGGATTTGGGCGGATGCCTGAATCAATAAAAATGTAAGTGTTAAACAACTAAATAAATATTTCATTTTCCTGTATGTATATAATTTGCTATTCTCTTTTTATCCGGCATCAATGATTTTCATAACAAGAGTTTATAGAGGAATGCCATTAATCAGGCGTCATTAGAATGACAGGAATAATGGTATGATGGAATATTGAATTCGATTTTGTTAACATTGGCCCGTCCTGATTTTTTTTTAACTCTTCCAGTATTCCATTCTTCCCCTCTTCCATTTTTCCTTAGACCTCACTCAGTCTTCAATTCAGTTTTTTCCATGACCCTGCAAACGGGGTACGGATAAAATCCTCCTCCCCACTGGGGCACAAGGTAGCGGTCTAAAAAGTTCCAGAACAACAATCCGTCATCAGAACGGGGTTCCATCAAATACGCGATTAACCACCTCAGTTTTTGTCCGGTTCGGATGACATAATCTCCAGGGGCAAAGGTTTTTTCTTCAACGATATAATCGCCCTTTATTTTATTGGTGTAATGACCCTGGAAAAGACGTTTAGCTCCTTCCAGTTTGGAGGTCTTAAACCTCTCAACATTAAGTTTGACTGAATCTGACAATTGCTCCAATTCAATACCATGGGCCTTTAAGAGTTCCACTACATCAGGATCCTGAACTGTTAAAATGTAGGCATATGGAAACCGGCTGCTTTCTGTTGGAAAATAGTCAGCGATATAATCAATGGTCATCGAAACTTTTCTATCGCTTTGCCTGAATCTCCAATACCCCTTCATGCCTGGGATAGTATCCGCTTCAATGGCCTTGATGGTGATTTTTTCCGGAGTGGGCTGACCTTTGTATTTCAATGCAAACGAATCAGAAACAATTGGATTCATTTCTCTCGAGACAGTGAGTTTGTCAGCTTCTGCCAACAATTGTTTTATCCCCTTTTTATTTTTTGATGCGTATTCAAGAATGGTCAGAAGCAGATGGTAGGAGGCATTCACACGGGTTTTGAAATCGGCATAAACATAGTTCTCATTAAGAATGGCCAGGCGGTTTCTTACCCCGATATAGTTTACCAGGAAACGTGGTTCGGCTGCATAGGAGATCCAGCCCTTGCTGTAGTCCATCCTGTCGACGAATTCCCCATAGAACACATTCTCCACATCATACTTATCCCACAGGGTGCGATGAACTTTCGGCATCATTTCATCACGCATGAAATTTATCAGGCTTCTATCACAATTTGGATTCATCATCCAAACAAATGTGGTTGGCTCCTCATGATAGGACCCGTTTGTGGTGTGGCAATCCACTGAGACAGAAGGATCCCATTTATTCAATACATTTTCCACAAGCCCCCTTATCTCCGGGGTTTCCAGTTTCATCGCGTCACGGTTCAGGTCAAGGTTCTGGCCGTTATACCTGATGCCAACGCTTTCAGGACCATTCTGGTTTGTGCGGTTTTTGGTGCTGAACTTCTCGTTGCCATCCGCATTCAGGATAGGATTGATCAGCACCACCACATTTTTCATGATTTCTGACTCAGGGTCTTTCAAAAGATCACGGGCAATCATCTGGGTGGCTTCTTTACCCTCTATTTCTCCGGCATGGATATTTCCCTGGAGGTAAACCACAATGCGGTCATCATTTTCCAGGTCTTCCGGCCCGGCAGGTAAGGGGTTGCCAATAATCAGCAAAGGGATTTCTCGTCCTTCAACCGAGGTGGCGAAGGATTCCAGCCTGGCATAAGGTGATTGCAAAGCTAACTCATCAATAAATGACATAACATCATTGTAAGTTGAGGTCGATTGATAATTCGAATTTTCAGCAGTTGTTACCAACTCTTTCTGCCCGAAGACATAGTAAAAACTGATGATCAGGAAAGATAGGGCTATTTGTTTTTTCATTAAAAATAAATTCTGAGGAATGAGAAAGCCAAATATAACAAATGCTTTGAAGGAAAGCTTAGGGTGATTTCTTTTTTCTCTTGCTTGACTCAGCTTTGGGATTATAATCAAGCGCCAGTTGAATCCAGTAATTACAGGTAATTCAATATCTCAATCAGCTTGTTTAACCGGGTCAGGTTTTCGTGTTCAACTTTATGTTTTATTACCTCATGATCCCAGGTTACATGATAGGGGATATGAAATGCATGGCCACCTATTTCGAGTACCGGCAGAATATCGGATTTCAATGAATTTCCCACCATGGCAAAGTTTACCGGATCGATATCCAGATGATGGATGAGCTTGTCATAATCAGCTTCTTTCTTTTCAGACATGATCTCAATATGATGGAAGTATTTTTCCAGGCCTGATTTTTTCAGCTTTCGTTCCTGATCAAGCAGATCGCCTTTTGTTGCCATGACCAGACGGTATTTAGCCTGTAGGTTCTTCAATACCTCTTCCACATTTTCCAGGATTTCAACTGGCTGGTTAAGCATCTGCTTTGCAAAAGAAATAATCTTGTCAATATCATTACCACCAATGGTTTTACCGGAAATTTTTACTGCTGTTTCGATCATCGATAGTGTAAATGACTTAATGCCATAGCCATAAAGCGGAAGGTTCTGAATCTCCGTTTTAAGCAGTTCCTTTGAAATATAATGCCCCGGCATGTAGTCGATTAGCAGATCCTTGAATTTATCTTCTGTTTCCTTGTAGAAATGCTCGTTATGCCAGAGTGTGTCGTCAGCATCGAAGGCGATAACTTTTAAGTTCATTTTTCAGATGGCTATTGGTGAGGTTTAGATAAAGCAAACGGGATAGCAACCATTTTTTATTGCAGCTATCCCGTCTTTAAAAAGAATATTTTCTTTAGTTAATTGAATAGAAGAAAGGCAATCTTGCCTGTACTCCCTCCATTTTTTGAATGGTTTGAATCTGATCGTAATAAGTCTTGAATTCATTTAACTCATCTCCGATGATTCTCGCTCTGGCCTGTCCTGTAAGCTCTTCCATCATTTGTTTAAAGAATGGTTTTCTAAGAGGATATTCACGGATTCGATACTTATCGCCCAGATCAGCTTGCTCAACAGCATAGGCGATAGCATCTTCCAATCCACCCAGTTCATCTACCAGGCCAAGCTCTTTGGCATCGACTCCCGTCCAGACTCTGCCCCTGGCAATTCCATCAACAAATCCGGGATCGAGGTCACGGGTTTCTGCAACCAGACTAACGAAATCATCATAAATTTTTATGATAAGCTCATCCAGTTTCCGGTGTTGAAATTCACTCATCGGTTTCATCACATCAATAAAGTCGGAATTTTTATTGGTCATTACATTGTCGAAGGTAATACCCAGCTTTTTGTTGAACAATCCTTGAAAGTTGGGAATCACACCAAAAACACCAATAGAGCCTGTAATCGTTGTTGGTTGCGCGAAAATGTAATCCGCGTTTGTAGAGATCCAGTATCCTCCTGAAGCAGCAACATCACCCATGGAGACTACAAAAGGTTTTGCTTCTTTAGCTAATTCAACCTCTCTGCGAATGATATCGGAGGCAAGCGCATCCCCACCTGGCGAATTAACCCGAAATACGATAGCCTTCACTTTCTCTGATTTTCTTGCAACCCGGATTGCCTTAGCCATTGTTTCAGCGCCAATGGAGTTAGGGTCACCTTTACCTTGAATAATATCACCCTGAGCATAAATCACGGCCACCCTGTCTTTAGCTGACGGTTCTTTTTTGTGGCTCTTTGCATTTACATAACTTCCAAAAGAAACCATTTCCAGGTCATCGTCTTTATCAGTATCAGTAAGCTCTTTCAGTTTATCATAAACCTGATCGCGAAAAAGAGCCCCATCTATAAAGTTCAGTTTCAATGCTTTTTCTGAGGTAGTTAAGTCCAGGTTGTCAGCAATGGTGTTCAGGTCTTCAATTCCAATACCCCTGCTCTGGGATATGGCCAATACGATTTTCCCCCATATTGAATTCAGAAGCACAGTGAACTGTTCCCGGTTTGCTTCACTCATTTTATCCAGCATCAATGGCTCAACGGCGCTTTTGTACTTGTTATTTGGGCCTCTGACAATCTGCATTTCAACATCAATTTTGTCAAGTAAACCCTTTAAAAAAGTTAATTGCGCATGTAATCCTTTAAATAGGATCAACCCTTCAGGGTTCATGTAAATGTTATCAGCAAGACTGGCGAGGTAATAGGCTCCCTGGTCGTAGCTATTGCCATAACTGAGAATGAATTTCCCGGATTCCTTAAACTCCATAAGCTTGTTTCGGATTTCCTCAATGGTTGTTCCTCTGGCAGGTATGCTTTCCATATCAAGGAAGATGCCCCTGATATCAGGGTCGTGGATGGCTTTTTCAATATTTTTTAGGATATCGTTCAGGCCTACAGGCTTTTCTGCTGACATATCAGCAAAATTGAAGCCTTCAAATGGATTGTCACTACTGCGATCTTTTATCTGGGTGGTCCAGCTTATATGCAGTACTGTGTTTGGTTCAATCTCCACTTCCTCGCTTTCGGCCAATGCGACTACACCGGCGATCATTCCAAAAAAGAGAAGTGAAATGATGATCATTGTAAGTAATGTGCCCAAAAATGAGGCAAACATGAATTTGATAAAATCTTTCATTACATGGATGTTTAATAAGTTTATATTCCTTACAATATTAATAATTAATTAGTTAATATTAACTTAAAAACAGGTATTGCTTTTTGTAAATTTGTCGTTTGCATTTTATACTCAATGTCACAAACCAATCACCTTTATTTATTGACAGGTAGCAATATCGAACCGAGATTTCAATATCTTCAGGAGGCTAAGCAGTTGATTGAGAAAGATATTGGGCGGATCGAAAAAGAATCAAGAATTTATGAATCGAAGCCCTGGGGATTTGATTCTTCTGAAAATTTCTTAAACCAGGTTATGTTGGTTTTTACCGAACTGCCACCCTACAGTGTGTTAAAAGGAATCCTGCAAATTGAGAAAAGTATGGGACGGGTAAGAAACAGCGATAGATACGATTCAAGGATAATTGATATTGATATTTTGTATTACAATAACGAATGCATAAATCAACCAGGACTGGTCATTCCCCATCCGAGATTACATCAGCGCAGGTTCACTTTGATGCCATTAGTGGAAATAGCAGGTAGCAAGATGCACCCTGTTCTTAATATGGATAACAGTGAGCTACTCAGCCAATGCGAGGATAATTCAGTTGTAAAGGAATTTGAAGAAGAAAGCGAATGAAATATAACTTCATTGCGATAGAAGGTAATATCGGAGCAGGTAAAACATCTCTGGCCAGCAGGATTGCCAATATTTTCAATGCAAAACTCATTCTTGAACAATTTGAGGAAAATGCATTCTTGCCCAAATTTTATAAAGACCCTGATAAATATGCTTTCCCATTGGAAATGTCATTCCTGGCTTCCCGCTTTCAGCAGTTGAAAGATCAGCTTGGACCCCGGGATCTGTTTAAGACTTTTACCATTTCCGATTATTTTATTATTAAGTCATTGATCTTTGCCCGGAAAACACTCGGTGAAGACGAGTTCAATCTTTACACCAGGTTTTTCAATATTATATACCAGCAGTTACCAAAGCCTGACCTGCTTGTGTTTTTACATCTGGACACTCCACAACTACAGCAAAATATAAAAATACGAGGCAGATCCTATGAACAGGAAATTCAGGATGATTACCTGAACAAGATTCGGGATGGTTATTTTGAATTCATCAGGCAGCAAAGCAATATGCGAATCCTTGTTCTGGATACCAACAATCTTGACTTTGTCCACAATGAAAAGGATTACAGGAAACTTGAAGAAATAATCATGGACGATCACCCGGTAGGGATCCATCGGTATACATTTTAGGCAACAAAAAAAGCCTCGCTGTTCGGGCGAGGCTTTTTTATATCAAAGTTGTTCTTATTGTTCTAATCCAACTAAAGCTCTATAGTCAGCATCTTGTTCAAATTTCAGGAACTCCCTGTCGTATGCCGCCATGGTTTTGGCTTCAGGATTGGCTTTAATAGCTTTACCCAGATAGTCAAGTGTTCCCGATTTGTCATCCTGGCGGGCAGCAGTAATTGCAAGCAGGTAGTTGGTCATTGCATCTTGGGGATCAACACATTTGAAAGTGTTTTGTGATGCACCGTATTGCTTGTTGAGCAATTGTGCCAGACCAAGGTTGAAGTCGCAACTGTAACCACTAAGGTAAGAAACAGCCTGTGCATAATCACCGTTGTGAATGCTGATAATACCCATGTTGTAATTCACGTCACCGCCGAGGTCGTCAGATTTAACGAAGGCTTCTTCTGCTTTAATCCAGTCTCCTGCAAGTGCATAATATACTCCATAATTGTTCCAAACCTGGTAAGAGTCATCCTTGATTGCAGCAGCTTTATCGAGATATTCCTTGGCCACTTCAAGATTGCCATCTTCCAGCTCAACTGCTGCAGCGTTGTTGTATCCGCGGTAGCATTTTGGATAGAGTCTCATTACATTCGCATAGATTCTTCTTTTGGTGCCAAGGTCATCGGTAAGTGTTCCGGCATACAGCGATTCATTCAACTCAAGCTGTTCTGGATCAGAAGTTGCCAGGGTCGCAATTTCTTCAGCAGTACGTTTAGGCTCATAAGTATTTACATCAATGACAGCACGTCTGAGTGGAGGAAGGATATCACGCTGGAGTTCAGGATAAATAAGGACCATATTACGGATCTCTTCTTCTTTCTGTGCAGCAGTTCCTGCAGAATTGATCACATTGATGATCGCACTCTTATCTTTGATGTCAGAAGCTTCAACAGCTCTCATGAAACCGTTCCAGTCGGGTCCGTTGGCAGTTTCGATTAACTCGATCTGGTTATGGGCTTCCTCATCAACTAACTCATTATCTTTAGCGGTTTTCTTAATCTTTTTCCTCATGTATTCAATAGCCGTTTCAGCTCTATTCAGGGAAAGATCCTGGTTGTAAGTTTCCTCACCCTCAGGTGAGGCCCATCCGTCAACAGTAATATTTTTAACAACCCAACCTTTTTCCATGTCACCAATTGCATTATCTCTGGCTTCTGCGTTTGCCTCATCTTTATTGAGATCCAGGTTCATGTTAAGATTTGAACGGTTAACCACATAGAAAATATTAGCTTCCTGTGTGCTGATTGTTTCCAGTTTATATCCGTGAGGTGCGAAATCTACAATTTCATTATCCTTCATGTATTTTGAGGTATGAATTACACCATCTAACAACTTCCTTGAAGGCTCAGCAAGGTAAGCTTTACCTGAAGTAGCTGCATCACCACAATCTTCGTAAACTTCACCGTTATACTCATAAAATACAGGCTGAACATAGAGTTCCGAAACATTCATTGCCGGGTCGTATGGAACCTTTGCAGTATAAGTAAAGGAGCCACCGTTTGCATGACTGATCATCACGCCATCACCTTCAACATCCTCACCTTTGAAATTCATCGTTTCAAACTCAGTTTCTCCACCTTCATATTTTAGAACAGGGGTGAAGCACATAACCGCTTTCTTGTAGAAATATTTTGGAGGGAAAGTGCCTGTAATTATAACTTCAACAGAGTCCCCAACTTCTTCAAGTGGTTCTGGTTTGGCATTCAATACTACCTCATCAAAATTATCTGCCATTTTCTTGACTTTGTTTCCGCCAAACTTAATGCGGGCACCAACGTTGAAATGAGAAAAGACATCGTTTTTAACTTCCATTGCCCCATGAGTAGTACCATCAGCAATGTCAGTATCCATCCAGGTATAAACATAGTCACCATAGATATCCCATCTGTCGTTAATGCGGAAATTAATAGTAGCTCCGGCGGGCACAGTCATGGACACTTTACGATTATTGATTCCACCACCCTGGGCAGATTCCGGGCTATTATCATAACCCCAGGTTCCAAGTGTAGCATCAGTATCCAGGTCGTAAAGAACAGATTTCCATTGTACCTGTCCAAATCCAACATGGACGCCAACTGTTACAAGACGGTCTTTATAACCTCCCCACCAGTTAGACAGGTTAATACCAACATTGATGTCACCCCCATAATAGTCAGCGTTAAATTTACCGTCAATGGGCGTGTTGGATCCTACAGGATAGACGTTTTCTTTTTCGCCATCAAAAAAACCGCGGTTAAGATTGATGTAAGTACTCCACACCCCTGTCCACTGGCGTCCAAATCCAACGGCTCCGTTAATGTTAGTATGGTTTAAGTCAGGAACAAAATTGTAGCGTGAAAAGTCGGCGTGGCTCCAACTGGGTCCTATTTCACCTTGTACATACCAGTAAGGTGAAAATCCAATTCTTTTCTTTTTGACATCTATTTCGGTGTCATTTTCATTTTCTTTAACCACCACCTTTTCCTGGGCGATGAAGCTAAATGGTAAAATAAACATCAATGCGACAAGAAAAACTTTCGATAGATTAGTGTAGATTTTTTTCATGGTTTATGGATTTATTGAACAACTTTAAATACAAATGTAAGAAAAAATGTATTATTCAAAATTAAAACATTATTTAGTGTCAACTGGTTTTTGTTAGTGCAAACATAAATAGTTTTGGTAAAAAACAGACATTTTTATTTGCAATTTATACAGTTTATTGGTTAATAAGGTTTCATTATTTCACAAGCTGTTTAATTTTAGCAGTAAATCCCATATCACAATACCTGCACTCACTGTTACATTAAAAGAATGTTTGGTTCCAAATTGTGGGATTTCAAGGCATCTATCAGCAAGCATGATTAACTCTTTTTCAACTCCTTTTACTTCATTTCCAAATATCAGTGCATACATATTTGATTTCTCCGGTTTAAACTCATTGAGAGGGGTACTTTGATCAGTTTGTTCCAGAGCTAAAACCGTATAGCCTTTGTCCATTAAATCCTTAACAGCCTCAGCGCCTGTTTTCCAGTACTTCCACCAGACCGAATCAGTAGCGCCCAAAGCCGTTTTGTGGATTTCACGGTGCGGAGGTTGTGCTGTGATACCACACAGGTAAATGCCTTCGAGCCTGAAAGCGTCTGCTGTCCTGAAGATAGATCCTATGTTGTTCAGGCTGCGGATATTGTCCAATACCAGTATTACCGGGTTTTTATCCGCATCTTTGAATTGGTCCACAGTCAGCCGGTTCAGCTCGTCAGTCTTTAGTTTTTTCATCAGGCAGTTAAAGTGTGTACAAAGGTAATAACAGAATTTGAAAAACGACCTCAATTGTTAACTTTGCTGAAGTCAATTTTAATCACCTGGCAAAGAAAGAAAAATACGCTGAAACGCCCTTGATGAAGCAATACAACACCATCAAGGGGAAATACCCTGATGCATTGTTGCTTTTCAGGGTAGGTGATTTTTATGAAACTTTTGGCGAGGATGCCGTGAAAGCAGCAGGTATCCTTGGGATTGTGCTCACAAAAAGGAGAAACGGGGCAGCCTCCTATGTTGACCTTGCCGGATTCCCACATCATTCACTGGATACCTACCTGCCCAAATTGGTCAGGGCAGGTCATCGGGTGGCTATTTGCGACCAGCTTGAGGACCCGAAACTGGCCAAAAAGATTGTTAAAAGGGGAGTGACAGAGCTTGTTACGCCGGGTGTTTCATTTAATGACAACGTACTCGAACAAAAGGAAAACAATTTCCTGGCAGCAGTACACCTCACTTCAGGCATCTCAGGGATATCACTCCTGGACATCTCTACCGGTGAATTCTACCTTGCCGAAGGCAACTACGAATACATTGATAAGATCCTTCAAAGTTTCCAGCCAAGCGAAGTAATTGTCCAGCGGCAACAAAGAGGACGTTTCATCGAACATTTTGGAGACCGGTTTTACCTCACTGTTTTTGATGATTGGGTGTTCACCATAGATTTTGCAGATGAGATTCTTATCAAGCATTTTAAAACCAGATCACTGAAAGGATTCGGTGTGGAAAATATGGAAAAAGGTGTGATAGCAGCAGGTGCGGCCATCCATTACCTATACGAGACCCACCATGAAAAAATCGATCATATTTCAAGGTTAAGCAGGATTGAAGAAGGAAGATATGTATGGCTTGACAAGTTTACGATCCGCAACCTGGAACTGATCAATCCACTGATTCAGGATGGGCAGACGCTCCTGAGTATTCTCGACCGTACCAACACTCCCATGGGTGCAAGGTTGATGCGAAAATGGATCACCATGCCTCTGATTGATTATCATGGAATAGAAAAGAGATTGTCGGTTGTTGAGTTTTTCTTCAATAACCCGGAAACTGAATTGCTGTTGAGGGAAGAATTCAGAAAAGTAGGAGACCTGGAAAGGTTGATTTCAAAGGTTGTTGTGTTACGGGTAAACCCCAGAGAACTGGTGCAACTTGGAAGGTCGCTTGAAGCTATTGGCAGAATTAAGGCCCTGTGTCTGGAAACAGCTCAGGAATCCATTGCTGCACTGGCAGGGCAAATGAATGAATGTACCGATCTGATAAATAAACTTAAACAAGATCTGTTTCCTGAGCCTCCTTTGTCAATTGTCAAAGGAAAGATTGTTGCGGAAGGTGTTTCAGAAGAGTTGGACGAATTGAGGAAAATTGCCTATGCAGGTAAGGATTACCTTGTTGAAATGCAAAAGAAAGAGGTACAGAGAACAGGAATCTCCTCCCTGAAAATTGGCTACAACAATGTTTTCGGGTACTACCTGGAAGTAACCAATACCCATAAAGACAAAGTGCCCGAGGAGTGGCATCGCAAACAAACATTGACCAATTCGGAGCGCTACATCACTGAGGAGCTAAAAGAGTATGAGCAAAAAATTCTTGGCGCGGAAGAAAAGATCGTAGCCCTTGAGCAAAAGCTTTTTGACGAAATAGTCCATCACACGGCAGGATTTGTAAAACCGATCCAATTGAATGCATCTCTGATCGCCTCCCTCGATTGCCTGCTATCTTTTGCCAGTGTTTCCAGGGAGAACAACTACAACAAACCCTCCATTACTGAAGCTTATAACCTTCAGATCAAACAGGGCAGACACCCGGTAATTGAACAAAATCTCCCTCCGGGTGAGGTTTATGTTGCCAACGATATCCAACTTGATAATGACAAACAGCAGATCATTATTTTAACCGGACCCAATATGTCAGGTAAATCAGCTCTTTTGCGGCAAACTGCACTTATCGTGCTGCTTGCGCAGATGGGTTGTTTTGTTCCTGCAGCATCGGCTAAGATAGGCATGGTGGATAAGGTATTTACCAGGGTTGGAGCGTCTGACAACATTTCCTCCGGTGAATCTACTTTCATGGTAGAGATGAACGAAACGGCCAGCATCCTGAACAACATCTCCAACAGGAGCCTTATTCTTCTTGATGAAATAGGCCGGGGTACGAGTACTTATGATGGGATATCCATTGCCTGGGCAATCACGGAATTTCTGCATGAACATCCGGCATACAGGGCAAAAGTACTTTTCGCCACCCACTACCATGAGTTAAACGAGATGGCTGCCTCGATGAAAAGAATAAAGAATTACCATATTTCCATCAAGGAAATAGGCAACAAGGTGATCTTTCTAAGAAAACTTTCAAAAGGTGGAAGCGAGCACAGTTTTGGGATACACGTGGCCGAAATGGCCGGGATGCCGAGGAAGGTGCTGGAACGATCGAGACAAATGCTCAAGATTCTCGAAAAGAGCCACTCCAGTGATGAATTGAGCAAAGCTTCAATATTGAAAGCGGGAATGGACGATATTCAATTGAGTTTTATCCAACTGGATGATCCTTTGTTACACCAGATCAAAAATGACATCATCAACACCAACATTGACACCCTTACTCCGGTTGAGGCTTTGATGAAGTTGAATGAGATTAAGAAGATGCTGGGAGGGTGAGGAATTAGGAATGATGGAATAGAGGAATGATGGAATAGAGGAATGATGGAAGGGTGGAATGATGGAAGGGTGGAATGAAATTGTAACATCAGTTGCCTCGGGCTTTAGCCCGGGGATTTTATGAGGGATGCAAAAAAGGAACAATAGAATAGGAGAAGGATGGCTCAGAGATTCAATGATATTACACCGTGACAGATCAATCGAACAATTGAGCATTGAGTCCACTCCGTAAAGTAACTTTCTTGCCACGAAGGCTCAAAGACACGAAGGCACACTAATGCTAAAGCTCTGTACTTCTTTTCTTTGTGATTCTTTGAGTTTTGGTGTCTTAGTGGCATTTTTTTGTTTCTTAAGTTTTCGGAGTGGACTCA
>JAUXDH010000212.1 GCA_030618545.1 Chlorobiota bacterium | reverse complement strand
ACCCTGGGTTTTGACCACAGGAATACATCCCTTTCAATCCCGCTAATGCGCCAGAAATCCTGGCATTCGAGGTAACTGCCATCCGACCAGCGATAAACTTCCACAGCCAGTTTGTTCTTGCCTTTTACCAGGTAATCAGTGATGTTAAACTCAGCAGGCAATTTACTTCCCTGGCTATAACCAATCTGCTCCCCATTTACCCAAACATACATGGCAGATTTAACCGCCCCGAAGTGAAGGATCACGTCTCTTTCCTTCCAGTTCTCCGGGACAGTAAAAGTAGTCAGGTAGGAACCTACCGGATTATGGTCCCTGGGCACAATCGGAGGATTGGGATCATCTGTCCATTCGTAGGGAATATTCACATAAATAGGGATCCCGTAGCCCTGCAATTCCCAATTTGAAGGAACGGCTATGTCTTTCCAGGCGTCAGAATTAAAATCCGGATTGTAAAAACCGGCAGGTCTTTGATCGGGATTTTTTGACCAATGGAATTTCCAGTTACCATTCAGTGATTTATAGAAAGGTGATTTTTGCCAGTCTCCTTCCAGCGCCATCTGCAATGAAGGGTAAGGGATAACATTCACATGAGCGGGAAGTTTGTTGATGCCAATCACTTCCGGGTTTTCCCAGTCAGGCTTACCGGGGTCCTGGCTAACCAGATTATTGGTTAATGCCAGGAA
Source organism: Chlorobiota bacterium (assembly GCA_030618545.1). Taxonomy (GTDB): domain Bacteria; phylum Bacteroidota; class Bacteroidia; order Bacteroidales; family F082; genus JAADID01. The sequence goes on along the minus strand of JAUXDH010000212.1, from coordinate 3,211 downwards.
GGCAATAATAAAGGCCAGATATTTCAACATTGATAATATTCTTAAAAAAGTTAATCGATTTCTTTGCAATAGTTACTTCGCATAATTGTTGATTATATCAACCAGTTCCTGTTTTCTACTTACTATGCTTTTCAACAGTTTAAGCTGCGTACGGGTTCTGATAAGGTTGTGATCGGGGTAGGCTGTTTTGTAATAGACGTTGCCTCTCAGGTAGTCCTGAAGAAAACGTATGACCTGCTCATAAATAATGTACAAGGCTCCAATAATCAGGGATTTTTTTTCAATAACGGTGAGTTCCTCTTTCAATACTTCCAGGTAACCTCGGGTAAGCGCTTCGAAATGATCAATCCTGAAATCGGTTTTCCCAATATCTTTTTCATCTTCCGACACCGGACTTGTAAAAGAGCGGACCATGTCCCCGTAGTCAAACATCACGTATCCCTTCATCACTGTGTCAAGGTCGATGACCAGGCAATGGCCGTCTTTGAAAAGGATGTTGTTCAATTTGCTATCGTTATGATTTACTCTTGGTGTAAGTTCTTTGAGGATCTCAACGGCTTCTTCTTCAATGAAGGCATACGAACTAAGCTGTCTGATCTCCTCTTCAGCTTTGCCAGCCAATTTATTATTGCAGCTAACCAGCGTTTCATTGAACGTTTTTATCCTTGCCGGAAGATCATGGAATCCCCTGATGGTATCGCAGGGCTGATCAGGATCTATCGTATTGAGAAAAAGTTGGTAATTACCAATTGCTTTTGCTGCCTCATAAGAGATTTCAGGATCAGGGGAAATATCATAGGACATTGCCTCCGGGATGAATTCCACTAATCGCCAGGCAGAATCTTCCGAATCAATAAAATGATGAACCCCGTTTTTTGTTTTATAGATATCAGGTGTGATCTTTATTCCACACCTTTCCTGATAAGATTTCATTTCCCGGACAAGCAACTCATAATTCGAAACCAGTTTTGGTGTATTAAATACTTTTTTGTTTACTCTTTGCAAAATGAATTGCTGATTCAATGTTTTAACCAGGTAGGTGTCGTTGATGTGGCCTTCACCAAAAGGATCAATACTGAGAAACCTTTCTCCAGGAAAGTATTGCTCAAATACTATTTTAGGTGCTTGTGAAATGGTTATTATTTTTTAAGTCTTTTCAATTCCTGGACATCCAGTAAGTCTTTTGTTGTAAAGAACAATTCCATTTGTAATTAGAATTAATTGTAAAAGTAGCTAAATATCCCGGGTTCGTCTCTTACAATAAAAACGCTACCCCCAAAGACTTTTAGGATATTTACCCTCATCAACAAGTTCTTTGATACGTGTAATGGTAGTCTCTTTATCTTCCTGGTAAGTAACACCAAACCACTGGTCGTTGCTGGTCAATACCTCACAGGTTGCTTCCCGGTTTGTGATGAGGTTGTTGACAACAAAGGGAATATAAAACTCAGCTTTTAGCTGATCAGCATTTTCTTCAATAAAAGCTCTGAAATCCCTTTCAGACTGTTCAAAATAATTTGGGGTAAATCCCCAGAAATTCATTGACACGACGGAATCTTCATCAATCACTTCGTTATGCCCGTGGTCATCGATCACTACATCGCCATTTTGTCGCCGGATGCTGGTACGTTCTACCACATCTGTAAGCAAACCATCTTCTGCACTGCAAACACCGCGGGAAACTGTTCCATGATCGGAAAGCGTATTTCTCAATTTGTAACCCACCATTGCATATGAAGCATCTTCATTGCTGACTTTTGTCAAAAACCCTGAAATCAGGTCGAAGGCATGCCTGCCATAAAAGTCGTCAGCATTGATAACCGCGAAGGGTTCGTAGATGTGATTTTTTGCTACCAGCACAGCATGCCCGGTGCCCCATGGTTTTATCCGCTCACGATTAAAAGTGATACCTTCAGGAATATTGTGAAGTTCCTGCAGGATGTAGTCGACTTCAATCTTTCCTTTTAATCTGGGTTCGTATATGGCTTTGAAATCATCTATGATTTTTGGATTTAAAACAAATACCACTTTGCCAAATCCGGCTCTGATAGCATCGAATACGGAATAATCGATGATACTCTCTCCTGATGGGCCAATCTTATCCATCTGTTTTACTCCGCCATAGCGGCTGCCTATCCCGGCTGCAAGAATTAAAAGTGTGGGTTTCATTGTGTTAGAGAATTACTTAACAATTAAATTGAGGCAGCAAGATAAAAAATTATGTTTGATTTTTTGTAATATTGTAGATAGTCTGGCAGCAGTGAATAAGAATTTTTAACCATACAAGCAACTAACACTTTACAAAATATATACAAACAATTACTATGAAAAAAATGACAATCTTATTTATAATTTTTACAACTCTTAATAGCTGCAACAACATTGCCCGGCAGAGCAACGAAAACGCCAAATTACAACAAACCCTTTACTATGGTGGCGATATCCTCACCATGCAGGGTGATCAACCCGGATACGTTGAAGCAGTAATTGAACGCGATGGCAAAATTATTTATGCAGGCGACAAAGCAAGCGCGGTAAACAACTTTGCCGGAGAAACTATTGAAGTTGACTTAAAGGGCAAAACAATGTTGCCTGCTTTTATCGATCCTCACGGTCATTTTATGTCGGCAGTATTAATGGTAACACAAGTCAATGTTGCCTCTCCCCCAATGGGAACAGTAACCGACATTGCTTCGATGATAAAAAAGTTGCGGGATTTTAAAGAAGAAAACAAAATTAAAGATGGTGAATGGATTGTAGGTTGGGGTTACGATCAGGATTTATTAGCCGAACAACGTCACATCACTAAATTGGATTTGGATAAAACATTTCCAAATAATAAGGTGTTAATTATTCATATCTCCATGCACGGTGGTGTGTTAAATTCAAAAGCATTGGAATGGGCAGAATTAGATGAAAACTCCGAAACACCTGAAGGTGGAGTAATTGCCCGCTTACCAGATGGAAATGAGCCTGCCGGCCTACTAATGGAAATGGCATATCTGCCGATATTCAATAAATTGCCACAACCATCGGAAGACGAAATGATGGAACTAATGAAATCAGCACAAATGATGTACGCCAGTAATGGATATACTCATGCTGTTGAAGGATTTACTCATATTAAAGACATGAACACCTTAAAAAGAGCCGCTAAAGAAAACAGGTTTTTTATCGATATAGCATCTCTTCCGGGTTTCAACGAAATGGA
>JAUXDH010000152.1 GCA_030618545.1 Chlorobiota bacterium | reverse complement strand
TCGAATTCTACCCGCATTTTTTTTAGGATAGAAACCACATCCATGCCAGTACAGCCACCCAATGAAACGAGAATAAACGGCTTGGGCCTGGGTCCCTGGTTTTTACCGCCTACGGTCTCCTCAGCATCCAGTTTAATATTAAATCCATTAACTTCCGCATTGAAAGCCATATCTCCGGACCAGTTTACATTTACAGTGCTCATTATTTGTTGTATTATTTTTTTTGCAATAATAGTTGATTTGGCTGTAGCTTATTAAGAAACCAATCCAAATCTCAGCCGGAAAGCTAAAATCTCCCGATCAACGGTTGAATCCAAATGAGGCAGGAACAATTCCTGCTTCATTCAATGTATTCACCAGTTTTCCTGTAGAAGAATAATGATACACATGACCATTGCTGACATAATCCGATGGATCTGCAGCATAGATATCTCCGCTAACCGGATCAACAGCCAGGTATCCAAAGTTTCTTCCATTGGTTTCTTCTATGAATATTTCCTGCGGGATAGATTCTTCATCAATACCCATTTTGAAAATACCGTTATTTAAAAAGAACAGTGTATCATTCCCCGGCCCGATTTCCAATCCTGAAGGATACATCACCTGATCTGCGAAAGTTAAAGTATCGGTCACCTCTTTTGTAACAGGGTCAATCTTCCAAAGGGTGGCCTTATCTTTTGTTTGAAGATCGAAACCTCCTGAACACAGCACCCAGACATTATCATCCTTATCAACAATAAGGCTGTTGGGTTCAATGCCCACATGAATGCTGTCCGTAAGCTGATCATTTTCTGTATCTACCAGGAGAATCATGTCATTCTTCTTGGCCTGGCTATAGCCGGACCAATTGGCGATAAATGCCGTTTTTTCCACCAAAACCATCTCTTCCGTACTTCGGCCATACATATTGATCTGGCCGGTAAGCTGGAAGGTTTCAGGATTAACAATGGATAACTGGTTGCTAAATAAGTCAGATACATATGCTTTGTTGTTATCAATTATCAGCATATACCTGGGAGAAGAAAGTCCGGTGATTGAACCGGAAAGTTTTGCATTGCTATTGTTAATGGCATGTATTACACCCGAATTATTGACAACGATCCACGCCTTGTTGTTAAACATGGTAATACTCTGGGCCACATCTCCTAAAGGCACACAATTTACCTGAACAAACAGCTCTTTAATTAAGTTTCTGTCCGCTGTTTCATAATAGGCGAGTGTAGCATTCACCACGTTAAATGTTCCCTGGTTTACGATAAAAACTCCCTCTTTGAGTTGAAAATCCTGCTGACCGGGTGGATCTGATTTTTTACAAGAAACCAGGGTGAATGATAACCCTATAATAATCCAGCTTAAATACTTCATTTTTTTCTGTTTAATTGAAATGATACATATAATTCATAGTTCCTTACAGGCATGGGTCTCCAGAGTACAGCCTGATAATTTTCATCAAAAATGTTGTTTACCCTGAACCGAAGCTCCAGTTTAGTGTTCCCCGGATAAAACATTTTCCCCACTGATGCATCATTGATCAGGTACCCGGGTAACGTTTTACCTATTGTATTTTGCTCACCTACAAAATGCGTTTTCCATTCTGCTGAAAATCCACGGTAAGACCACTGCAAATATCCATTGGCAGTATGCACAGGTATATAAATCAACTGTTCTCCATTACCATTGGTTTCATCAGTAGTGCGGGTAAAAGCATACTGGATGAAAATACGATACCAGGACTTAGCTGCTTTTCCATCCAGCCGGGTATAAAATTCAACACCTCGTGCAAATACTTCCCTTATGTTATCGGCTGTCCAGAAACCATTTCCTGTATCCACCCAGAGTATCCAATTATTTACACGGGTGGCATAAGCTGTAACGTCTGCTTTTAACGAAAGTGCAGATTTGATATTCACCACGTAATTCAACCCTCCTTCTATCTCATATCCGTCTTCAGGTAAAAGATCCGGGTTCCCGCCAGGATACCAGTAGAGATCGTTCAGCGATGGTAAATGATAATTTCTGGAAACGCTTGCCCTGAAAAAGAATTGTTGCTCCTTCAGTATCCTGAAATTAAGTCCGAATAAGGGCATCAGGGGAAGCATTTCTCCATCGGTCAATTGCGCGCGCAACAGCAAACTTAAATTGAGACGGTCCCAAAACTGTTTTTCCACTTTACCCAGCAATCCGACAGTATTTCGTCTTTCTGTCTCAACATAATTATTGCTGTTAACCCTGTCATGGTTGATATTAAGTGATGCAGTAAGGATGAATCCCTTTTTCAAATCCTGTTCAAAGCTGGCATTTAAAAACACTCCGGTGGTTTTATTGACAGAGTTGATGATGCTGTCGCTCTCATTACCGGCATTGCCGATCTTTTCCTGATGATAGCTGTAGTCTTCAAAAAAATAGGCTGCGTTTACTTCCGTTCGGGAACGGTTTTTATGATAGGTCCAGCCCAGAACATTTCTTGTAAAAAAGTTATTGGAATATTCCTTCAGCCAATCAACCTGATTATAATTTGACATGACCGGAGGGATATTTCTCTTGTTCCATTGGTTCCAGGTAGAAAATGAAATAGTGTTGTCGGTTGCCGGCCGATAGTTAAATTGCTGTATAAAGCCTATATTGCTGTATTCGGCATTTTGCTGTTTCTGAGTTCGTGGGGGAATAACCGCATCATTATAAAAGCTAAAATCATTCTGTGAAGACTGCATGATGAAACGGGTATCCGAGTTGAAATTACCGTTTCCCAGGTTCATTCCGGCTGCTGTTGAAAATGTATGGAAGCTTCCTGCCGATTGGGTTAAATACACAGCAGGCTTGTCACTTCCATGCTTTGTATTGACCAGGTTAATTCCTCCGCCCAGGCCGCCGTCAGAGTTGATGAGGGAGGCACCGCCGTAATAGAGTTCTACTTTGTCAAACAAAGAATTGGGGAGTGTAGAAAAGTCAGTTTGTCCAAGCATAGGCGAATTAAGCCTGAATCCGTTCCATAGCACCTGTGTATGAGAAGAACCTGTACCCCTGAAGGAAGCGGTTGCGAGAGTTCCCTTTCCGTATGACCTGATGAAGACCGGTGTACAGGCAGAGAGTAATTCGCCAAGGTCAAGGTGATCGAACTGCTTTTTATATACTGAATCAATTGTTTCGTGTTTGGTAGTGGAAGTGTAATCAACCTTACTTGCCACGATGTTCAACTCAAACAGTTGAAGTGTATCGTATATCATCTGGGAATAACAACTACTGACCGACAAAAACAAACCGATAGCCAACAACAGGTATTTTGCCCGATGTATCAATATTTTAACCGTTTACGGTTTTCAACCGGAAAGGATATAAAACTAAATATCGCTTTAAAAAGCAATATGCAAGTTTTCTTCATAGCAAAAAGTTTTAAGGGTTCATATTTTATACCTCAAAACTTTCCAGGAAAAAATCTACGGATGCTGAACGAATCAACAAGCCTTTATCCCGAAAGCTTCGCATTCTATAAATAATGGCAGGTCTTCTGACTTACTCGCTTTTGAGGCCTTCCCTTTCGAGAGAAAAGTGACCGTAGGTTTCAAAAGCCATATTGAGTTTACAGCAGCGGGAACTGTACAGGATTCACACCTGTTTCCCTATTATACCATCCAATCGGTCAGATGGATTAGGTACCATTACGGTTGTAAAAGTATGGATAATTTGGATAAAATATTACAGGAAATGATAAGAATAGAAGATTCAGGCTAATTTTTCAATAACTGCCCATAGGTTTCGTAAACCATATCCTCTTTTAGTACCTCGAGCGCTTTATTGATTTCCCTATCCTCAGGCCACAGCACTTTGTAGTAGGAGCCGGTATCGAACAGATTCCTGGCGATGAGGGCCTTAATTTGTAGTTTTATGAAATCAACATTCAGGTTTAATTGCTCATCCTCAATGTCTATTTCTTCTTCAGTTGCTTTGGCGATGAAATTATCGAATTCATCTTCACTCAGGTTAAACTTATTGATGAACAAGTCCAATTCAGAAAAGTTCTTTTTCAGATACCTGCGCTTATCATCCATGTATTCATTGACATACCCATTGTAAACCCCTTTTCTGATCAGGGAGGCATTCAATTCATTGTAGCGCAGTGAATCAAAGCCAATAAAAATATCCGGCATGATGCCGCCACCTCCATATACAGTGCGTCCTTTATTGGTTTCGTATTTCAGTGAATCCGGGAATTCGATGCTGTCAGCATTCATCAACTCGCCATGTTTGTACCTGTTAGCAAAATCTTTATAATACTCTTCCGTACCATTATCATATGGCTTCTGAATTGACCTACCCGAAGGTGTATAATAGCGGGCAATGGTTAACCTGACAACCGAGCCATCGGGTAACCTGAAGGGACGCTGCACAAGGCCCTTTCCAAATGAGCGCCTGCCAATGATCACACCCCTGTCCCAGTCCTGCATAGCTCCGGCGACAATCTCACTTGCTGAAGCAGAGCCTTCATTGATCAATACAATGAGTTTACCTTCTTCAAATTCACCTTCTTTGGTTGCATTCAAATCCTGTCGCGGACTGTGAACTCCTTCTGTATACACAATGGATTTACCTGCTGACAGGAACTCATCGCTGATGGTCATGGCCGTACCCAGGTACCCCCCGGAGTTTCCCCTGAGGTCAAACACCAGGTTCTTCATTCCTTCACTCTTTAACTCTGCAACAGCTTCCCTGAATTCATCGAGGGAGTTGCGCGCAAACCTGTTCAGTTTTATGTAGCCTGTTTCATCATCGAGCATGAAATAAGCATCCATGCTATTCAGTGGAATCTTGTCACGGGTTATATTAAATTCCAGCAGTCCGTTAGCACCATTGCGGGAGATGCCAACCATGACTTCGGTTCCCTTTTTGCCCCTGAGGTGATCCATAACCCACTGGTTGGTGATCTCCTCACCAAAGGCATCTTCTCCGTCAACCTGAATTATTTTATCACCGGCCATGATGCCTACTCTATCAGATGGTCCTCCTGGCACAGGCGCTATCACAAGGATAGTATCCTTAAACATCTGAAAGGTAAGACCTACACCCTCAAAGCTGCCTTCCAGCGGTTCATTCGCTTTTTCGACATCTTTTTTCGGAATGTAAGATGAATGCGGATCAAGTTGCTTTAAGGTAGTTATAATCGCTTTCTCAGCAATAGCTGACATATCAAGTGTGTCGACATAAAAGTTATTTATCATGTAGAAAAGGGAAGTCATTTTTTTGGTGGTTTCGGTGTCGGTCATCGGAACCACATTCTTTTGTGCAATAAGTAATGAAAAACTGCCCAGCAAGAGGCCTGTCAAAAATATCCTGGTTTTAATATTCATTTTGTAAAATTCAGATTAGCTTACCTTATAAAAGTTAAACAGTTAATCGGCAACAAAGTTTAAACGGAAAAACTGTCAGGCAGGTATTGTTAAAACATTAATAATGCCAAAATTATAATAAATGACAGACAAGTGTTGTAAGGGGATGTTAAAGGCCTGTTAATTTTTGTTAAGTTTGTTAGCGTCCCACACATCGCAGACATATGAAAATGCGAAGTAAAAACTACCTGCTTTTTTTGGCCATGCTCTTTCTCCTTGGGTGTGTTGAAGTCAAGTTCAGGGAAGGCTTTTACTATAAACTATAATTTCAGGAGGCTTCCCTGAAATTAGCCTCAATTACCAAATTTCTTTTTCTAATTTTGTCACCTTCTCTGAAGAAGCGATACAAACCTGGAGAAGGTTATGACCAAATATCTGAAACAAATAATCCTCATCTTAACAATGGTCTTTACGGCTGATACCGCTTTATCTGAGGAGGTCATCTCAAAAGATACCAGCGGATTCAGGAAATCACTGGGTTTTTATTACCAGACAGGAAGGGTAATTCAAAGTCATAGCTTTGTACAAGGAGAAAATCCAATGAACACAGCTTACAGTTGGTATCATGCGTTTTCACTGAAGTATGACATTCATACCGATGGCCGAAAATTATGGCAGCAGCTCTATGCTTACCCGGTCTGGGGCATTGGACTTTACAGCGCTTTTCTTGTTAACGACAACGATGAATTGGGCAACCCTCTCGCAGCCTATATGTACATTGACCTACCGTTAAAAAGATGGCAAAAGTGGTCCCTTGACTATGAAATGGGCTTCGGTATAGCTTTCAACTGGAATCGCCACGATTTGAGAGAAAACAACTACTACTACCCCATTGGCTCAAAAAGCACTGTTTTTATTGACGGTGGTATCAATGCCACTTGGGAACTCAGCAAGCACGTTGACCTCAGCGCCGGAATAACCTACACCCACTTTTCAAACGGGGCGATCCGGCTTCCCAACCTGGGTGTAAATATGGTAGGAGCAAGACTGGAGGTTCGTTACATTTTTAAGGAAAGGCCTGAGTTCTTTGTCCGTGCAATCCCAAAATATAAGAAAGAATGGGAATGGATCATCCTTGCAGCACCATCCATGAGGCAGGTTGGTTTTGAATACATAGCTGAAAATGGGGATACGCTGGCACTGGCATTCGACTATGGCATCATTAGCCTGTCCACCACATTTAACAGGCAGTTTTCGTACAAGATAAAAATCGGTGCCGGCACAGATATAAGTTACAATGCTGCCTACGGAGCCGACATCGTAATGGTCAACGGAATTCCTGAAAAAGCGCCTTTTCAAACGAAGGATAAAATTCTTATTGGCCTTTACCCTTCTTTTGAGCTCGTACTGGGCCGGCTGTCGATGATTGCACAGCCAGGGTTTTACGTTTACCAGAAAGAAGTGGAAGGAAATGACACACCACGCACCTATCAGCGGATTGGAGTGAAATACCATTTCTGGAAAAACCTGGTTGTCGGGGTCAACATCCGGGCATTCAATTTCTCCAAAGCCGACTTCATTGAATGGAACATCGGCTACAGGATAAAGTGGCAGAAGAGCTATCGCGATAGGGATTAGTCATCCATACGGACTTCCTTCGGTCGTTGGATAATTAGTCATCCATGCGGACTTCCTTCGGTCGT
>JAUXDH010000145.1 GCA_030618545.1 Chlorobiota bacterium | reverse complement strand
TATGGATGGATGGGAACCAAGGTTGGAATATGCTTCATTTTCTTTCTTAGGTCTTAGGTCTAAGGTCTTCTGTCTAAGCCCCCTAACTATTGTGGATAGCTCTTTTCTTGTGCTTGTAGGTAACACCAGTAAATAGCAATACAACCCATCCGGCAATGAATGATAGCCCTCCGAGCGGAGTTAGATATTTCATGAACCCAATGATGATATTGGTGAGTTCCTCAGTAGAAGTCAGGTAAAGTGACCCGGAGAAAAGCAATATCCCCGCCGTAAAAAAATAATAAATGATGTTTAAATAGCTTCGGCTTACAAAGCGGTTCATAAAGGTGATTGCAAGTAATGAAACTACATGCAGCATCTGAAAAGTAAGAGCCGTTATATATTTTCCCTGGTTGCCTGTAGAAAGGTTTCCTGCAAATATCTGGGTAAGAAGAATTCCCATGATTATACCCCAAATTCCCAGGATGGAAGCTGTGATCAGATATCTTTTGGTCATAACATTAGATTGAAGAAGCTGCGAAATTAGAAAATTCTGCCTTTGATAAGCTATTATTACAGGTTAATATAAAAATGGTATAAATTAACATTATTAGCAGCTCAGGGTTTTTAGGTTGGATACAATAAGAAACATGTTGAAGGTTTAATAAATTTTACCTTTGCCAGTTAAAAATAACAGATGAAGACATCCGTTGAAATAAGCTACTATCCTTTAAATGAAGAATTCATCCCGCCAATTAAAAGTTTTATTGACAGGTTGAATCAGCACAAGCAGATCAAGGTGCAAACCAATGGCATGAGCACACAGGTTTTTGGAGAGTATTTTGAAGTGATGAATATTTTAACCACCGAAATTCACCAATCGTTTGAACTGCCTCATTCTGTGTTCATATTAAAAGTGATCAACGCAGATTTAAACATAGTGGAAAGTGGAAGTTAGTTTTATTGACACGCTCTATCAAAACCTGCTGGATTCTTCCTGGCTGGAAATTGTCGCGGTAATATTTGGTTTGTTGAGCGTTTGGTTCGCCAAAAAGGCTAACATCCTTGTTTATCCGACCGGTATCGTAAGCGTGTTGATTTATGTTTACATCTGCTTTTATGCACAGCTTTATGCCGATATGGGAATCAACGCGTTTTACTTTGTGATGAGTGTTTACGGTTGGATCATGTGGACAAGGAAACCGGAAGGCAGCGAGGAAAGACCGATTACATTCTCCACAAAAAAAGATAAGCTGATCAGTGCGGCAATATTTGTTTTTTCTCTCATTTTCATTTTGATCTTATTAAAGAATTTTAAGGGAGATGATCCGGCATACTGGTCCACTATCATACCATACATAGATACATTTACCACATCGATTTTTATTGTAGGTATGTTGCTGATGGCGTTTAAAAAAGTTGAAAACTGGATTTATTGGATAGTCGGCGACCTCATTTCAATCCCGCTTTATTTTTACAAAGGACTTGTATTTACCAGCCTTCAGTTCTTAATTTTTCTCGTTCTGGCTGTAATGGGATATATTGAATGGAAACAAAAAGCAACAAGGATATCCGGTCATGCTTAAACGAATTTCTATTACCGGACCTGAATGTACAGGAAAAACATGGTTGGCAAAAAGGCTTGCAGCAAAATATAACACTGCATACGTACCTGAATACTCCGTTGAGTATCTGGAAAAGAAAGGATCAGAATACAATCTTGAAGACATCCTGAAAATAACCAGGGGACAGTTATATCTTGAAAATAAAATGGCCGAAGAGACAGACAACTTGCTTTTCTCCGATACTGACCTGCTTGTAAATAAGATATGGAGTAAAGTGGTTTTTGGGGAAGTTCCCGATTGGATCGAAAAGATGCTGACAGAGCACCGGTATGACCTATACCTGCTATGTTCGCCGGATATCGAATGGCAAGCCGGTCCTTTCAGGGAAAATCCTGAAGACAGGGTCGATCTGTTTGATTTATATGAAGAAGAATTGAAAAGGCTTAACTTTCCTTATAAAGTAATAACGGGGGATGGAGATCAAAGATTTCAAAATGCCGTTAACTTTGTTGATGCTGTATTGTGATTTTTTATGAGACCTGTCAACACATATGTTTATTTTAAAAGATTTGTCATTAAACCAAAAAACAATAATTGGTGTCAATAATTCAAAATAACATCAGGGTACTTTATCTTACCCGCTGGTATCCTAATCGCTATGATCCCATGCCCGGCCTGTTTATCCAGCGCCATGCTGAAGCAGCTAACAAGTTTTGTAAAATAGGGGTGGTTTATACCCATGTGGTTGAGTTGGAGAAAGTAAAAGGATTCAGCACTGAACTTTCAAATATCAACGGGGTCTTTACTGCAAAAGTCTACTATAATAATCCGAAGATTAATTTCCCGCTGATTACTCCATTCGTAAAAGCGGTCAGGTATTTCATAGCAAATTCTATTGGGATAAAAAAGATCAGTGAAGAACTGGATGGCTTTGACCTGTTGCATGTCCATATCCTGACCCGACTGGGGCTAATTGCCCTGTGGTACAAATGGTTTAAACGAAAACCCTATATCATCAGTGAACACTGGTCCAGATACCTGCCAATGACAGGTAATTTCAAAGGTGGTTTCAGGAAGTGGGTAACCAGGCTGGTGGTAAAAAATGCTGCGGTAGTTACGACGGTTACAAACAATCTTGCCGGCGCGATGCAAAAACATGGATTAAAGAACCCGAACTATCGTGTTCTGGCAAACGTGGTTACGGATGACTTTCTGAACTTTTCCATTGGCAGGCATACAAAACGAAACAAGACCACTCTAATTCATGTAAGTTGTTTTGAAGATAAATCAAAGAATGTCAGCGGCCTGCTGCGAGTTATCAAATCGCTGGCTCTTAGCAGGAATGATTTCTTTTTTAAAATGGTTGGTGAAGGAATGGATTTCGACAGCATGAAGGCATATGCCCGGAAGCTGGGCCTAGATGAGAAAACCATTGTATTTACCGGACTTTTGGAAGGTAAACAACTTGTAAACGAAATTGCTTCTGCCGGCCTGATGGTGATTTTCAGCAATTATGAAAATCTTCCGGTAGTCATCAATGAAAGTTTTGTGATGGGTGTGCCGGTTATCGCCACCAGGGTAGGAGGGATCCCAGAATTCGTGAATAAGAGTAATGGGAGATTGATTGATGCCAGAGATGAATCAGCGCTGGAAAAAGAGTTGAATTATTTTCTTGATGGTAAATACTCCTTTAACAGCAAGAAAATAAAAAGTGAATCCAGATATGTCTTTTCTCCTGATATCATCGGGAAAGAACTATGCGATATTTATCAAGACTTAATTTAGGCCTGAGGCATTTAAGCCTGAATCATCACTCTTCAGGATTATAACAATAAATCCACAATTTATTTCAAAAACTGCAACCCATCTTTTGTTGTCCTGTCTTTTAGTTAAGTTACCAAAACCAAAACGGTAGCTCTGTATGAGAAGCCAGATCAGTTAGAACGTGAGAATTCACACTGATGACTATTTCAAACTAATTAAAAGTGCAGAGCAATGAAAAAACTTATTTTAATCACCCTCGCTGCGTTAATGGCAGTTTCGGTATTTGGACAGGATGAAAATCTGAGAGTCCTTGGACAAGAAGAACAGAGAACCGGAGTGGAAAAGGGTATCTGGAAGATCAACTTTCTACCCATTTCATTTTCCTACGAGCTTCGTGTTGATGAAGCAATGACTGTTATGATTGAGCCAACTTTTGGATTTAATGTCCGAAATGATGGGTTTGTTTATTTCAGCCCAACGGTAAATTTATACTATCGTTATTATTACAATTTCGACAAAAGAAATTTTAAGGGCAAGCGTACTGCTAAGAATTCGGTGAATTACATAGGGGCAATAATGTATTTCAGTTTCTGGAATGCAGCCTGGTCAGCCAACACGAACAGTGACGATTTTATCCCGTATTTTGGTTTTGGACCAGTGTGGGGATTTCAAAGAAATTACAGAAAACATTTCAGCCTGGGTATCAACCTGGGACCAACGATTTCGATTGGCAACACAGGCATCCGGCCTGATGCCGTAGTGATGCTAACACTTGGATTTTGGTTGGGAAAATGACACATCCCGCTTAGCGAAAAAGCACGATTCCTGAAGATGACAGAACTCCCTGATCACCTTCAAACCCCTTAATTAACTTAACTCCTAACTCTTAACTCTTAACTCTTAACTCTTAACTTTTAACTCTTAACTCCTCACTCATGCAGCGCCAGCATCGGCAACTCCAGTTTGAAAAAGTCCCTTTTGTGAATTTGATGGCTGAACAGGTTCTGAAAGATATTGGTTTTGTGCGCGATAAATGCAATCAGATCTATGTTGTTGTCCTTTGTAAAACTTTGCAATGATTCGGATTTCCTGTCTGAGTCCATCAGGTGAAACCGGATGTTTTTATCGGGCAAATCCTGTCGCAAAGATTGTTGCAGGGCCTCCATCATCCTGAGGTCTTCAGCCGGTCGGCCTTTCAATTCAAAATGTACGACATGGAATGTAATATCCGGTGATGTAAATACCTCAACCAGCTTTATGATGTGTTGGTAATCCGTTTCACTAAAATTGGTTGCATACATAATGTTTTTTAGCCCGGCAGATTCGACAGAATCGGGAACAGCAATTACGGGAATATCTACGGCACTCATTATCTTATCTGCCATGCTTCCTTCCAGAAATCCCTTTTTGCCCTCACCTCTGGTACCCATAATGATAATATCGGGTTTAATCCGCTGACAGATATCTTTGATTTCCCTCTCAGGGTCGCCACCTGTAACTGTGCCGGTTGTCTTAATATTATTGATATTTGAATCATCCACCAGCTTCCTGACTTCTGATTCAAAGGTGTCCATGTTTTGCTCCGATTGCCTCTTTAATTCTATTACAATTTCAGTACTTAAATAAGCATCACTGTCCATTCCATCAATAAAACTGGAATCAGGTATCATCAATTGGTCAGGATAAATGTGGAAGAAATGAAAAAGCGTTTCCTGATTTCCAGTTAACATCAAAGCATATCTGGCTGTCATCAGGCTCCCGGCTGAAAAATCCACCGGAATAAGTATGGTTCTCATATCATTTAATTTTTCATTAAAATTAATCAAAATATGCTTTTTACGACAAGCTTTTTATATCGCCTTAGTTCCTTTTGTCGGTTAAAAAAACTAAATTTGACGGCCAGATGAAGGTTCATTTTATAGCCATAGGAGGAAGTGCCATGCACAACCTGGCCATTGCCATGAAAATTAACGGTCATGAAGTGACCGGGTCCGATGATGAAATATTCGAACCTTCAAAATCCCGCCTTTTAGAATATGACCTTCTGCCAGAACAGGAGGGCTGGTACCCGGAGAAAATAACAGAAGAGTTGGATGCTGTCATCCTTGGGATGCATGCCCGCCACGGTAATCCTGAATTGGTCAGGGCACAGGAAATGGGTTTGAAGATTTATTCCTATCCTGAATTTCTTTACCATCATTCGGAGGAAAAAATCCGTGTGGTGATAGGAGGGAGCCATGGGAAAACTACCATCACCGGGATTATTATGCATGTTCTGAAAGATGAAGGCCATGACTTTGACTACCTGGTTGGTTCAAAACTTAAGGATTTCGATGTGATGGTAAAGCTTAGCAATGATGCATTGCTGATGGTTTTTGAAGGTGATGAATACCTGAGTTCACCTATTGACAGGAGACCTAAGTTCCATTGGTACAAACCGAATATCGCGCTTCTTAGTGGCATCGCCTGGGATCACATCAATGTCTTTCCCACCGAACAAAATTACTATGAGCAGTTCTCCATTTTTATCGATCTCATTCAAAAGGGTGGTACCCTCATCTACAACAAAGATGATGAAGCATTGTCGGAACTAATGATTGATGCCCGCGATGACATAACAAAAATTGGATATACCGTGCATGAGCATGAGCTTGAGGACGGGATCACCTATCTCATTTCGGGAGAAGAAAGAATTCCATTGAAAGTCTTCGGAAAACATAACCTGGCGAATATCGAGGGCGCTCGATTGGTCTGTAATTCATTGGGAGTTACTGATGAACACTTTTACAATTCCATTAAGGAATTTGAAGGTGCGGCCAACCGACTCGAATTGGTTGCGCAAAGCGAGGATTCAATGATGTTTAAGGACTTTGCGCATGCCCCTTCTAAAGTAAGTGCTACCATCGAGGCCGTGAAAGAACAGTTTCCTTTACATAAGCTAACAGCCTGTTTGGAACTGCATACTTATTCGAGCCTTAACAGGAATTTTTTGGATCAATACAGAGGCAGCTTTAGTTTTGCTGACAATGGCTGCGTATATTTTAACCCACACGCCCTTCAAATGAAAAGATTACCAGAGCTTGACGGAGAATCTATTTCAAAAGCGTTTGGAAATGAAAACCTTACTATATTTGCCGATTCAACTAAAATGGTTGATTGGTTGAAACAAATTGAAGGACAAAACCGGGTGTTCCTGATGATGAGTTCCGGAAATTTTGATGGCATCGATTTTAATGAACTTGCCAGGGATTTGTTTTAAAGAGAAGAGTTTGAAAGGATTTTTAGTTTCCATATTTGTTTTGTTATCGAGCTATCTTGTTGGACAGGAAGCAACTGACAGCACTCTGATAAAAGCCTTTCCCTTCAGAGTGGGAAGTATCGGTTTTGCAGTTGATAGTCTGGAACACGTTGTTGGGGATGCCTTTCGAGGCAACATAGTCCAATACCAGATTGGGATGTTTAATTTTGGTAGTAAAGCAATCAGTTTTAAATCAGGAAAAGTCAGCAAGTTCGTAACGATGGGTTACGAACCCTCATTGTTGCAGTCACAACAGGAAGGCATGGCAATAGTTGATTTTGAAGTGATCAATGAAATGCCGCTGGGGCTTAATCAGGTAGAGATCGCTATTGAAACTGACGACACCGAGAATCCTTATAAATTCCTTTACCTTGTTGTTAACGTGGTAGAAGACTCTACCCAAATGATGGATCAGTTGATTATCGATACTGTCCCCCGGCT
Source organism: Chlorobiota bacterium (assembly GCA_030618545.1). GTDB lineage: Bacteria > Bacteroidota > Bacteroidia > Bacteroidales > F082 > JAADID01. Next base: position 362 of record JAUXDH010000145.1, on the reverse strand, counting down.
TGTATTCAACCAATACAATCATAATTTCGGACACCTGTCACGAGCTAAAAACGTGGTTCATGAATTTGTTTTTATCAACAGGGGTAGCCAGGACCTGGTCATTGATGAAATAAGCGCTTCATCCGAATGCAGTGTCATTCCGCCACATGAAACAACAATTCCTCCCGGAAGCACCGGAAGCCTGATAGTAAGGGTTCGCACCCTGGGTGCCTTTGGTGTGCAGCATGGGACGGTGAGTGTGATGTCAAATGATCCTGTAAATCCGGTAATTACTCTTGGTATGCACGGTACGGTGCGTGTACAGTCGCCACCTAAAGAAGACCTTGACTTTTGTCTTGAATAGCAGGAACCTCTATTAACAA
>JAUXDH010000054.1 GCA_030618545.1 Chlorobiota bacterium | reverse complement strand
GATAAAGACGATTTAGAGCCCCAGCCCTTGATTTTTCAATCCAATGATAAAGCAGAGAAAATTGAATGGATTGCAAAAAGGATAAATGAAATCTATAGAGCTTATGGCGACAACATACCTTCCATAGCTATTTTTCATACCAACCCTGACCAATTGGAAAGTTTCGCAAATGAATTGGCCAATTACGACGAACTGGCTGATTATGGAATACGAGTTAAAGCAAGCCGGACTGGCGAAGTGTTGGGTGATAAAAATACCGTAAGAGTATTCTCAATCGAGCACATCAAAGGACTTGAATTTGAAGCCGTGTTTTTTTACGACCTCGATAAAATTCAGTTATTAGACATGGATAAAAAACTAGTCGATAGATATCTGTATGTTGGATTATCAAGAGCTACATTTTACCTTGGCATTACTCTTGAAAACAATCTGGATGATTCACTTAATTATTTAAATGAATACCTGTCATCAGAAAAGAATTGGAAAATATAGTGACAAAACTTGGGCAGTTATATAATTCAAGTCTCCCCTGACGCAAGTCTTCAAACCAAGCCAGTGTGTAAGCGCGACTTGTGCCAAAACAAAGAAGCCTTAGCCCCCCAAGCTGAATAACATAATGTACCTTATAGGAACAGCCCCACAAAGCCCACCGTAAATGGTCATCTCCTTCCCTTCTATCTGCCCACCGTCAGCTTCATCCAAAGCTGTTGAGCAGTTTTGCACCATTTTATAAAGCTGAGTTTGCATTTTTTTCGACAATAGTCGGACAAATCAGGCATTAAAAAACCTAACACTTTAGTATTAAAAGTGTTAGGTTTTTAGTTGGTGGTACCACCCGGAATCGAACCAGGGACACACGGATTTTCAGTCCGTTGCTCTACCAACTGAGCTATGGTACCAGTAAATTTGGAGCGGCAAAATTACACAATTTTTAAGTTTCTCAAAAAAAATCTTAAAATCTTATCCGTTTCATAATGCATCAATTACTTTTGCAGTTTTTTCAATAGCTATTCATGGTTCTTACAGTCGACATAGGAAATTCATTTACGAAAATAGGACTCTTTACAGATAATGAGCTGAGGGATTTGCAAATCTGTGAGGATTTGACAGCCTCTGTTTTTCAGAACCTTTTCGAAAAGAATACTGAAATAAAAAGTACCATCATCTCATCAGTCAGGGCTTACGATAAAGAAATAGTGGAATTCCTGAACCAAAATACCGAACTGCTCATCCTCTCAGATAAAACAAAACTGCCTTTCAAAAACCTTTACGAAACTCCATATACTCTGGGAAGAGACAGGATAGCTGGTGTGGCAGGGGCGAAAAGCCTGTATCCTGACGAAAATGTACTGGTGATCGATGCAGGTACATGCATCACCTATGATATCCTGACCGGCCGGGCAGAATATCTCGGCGGCAGTATCAGCCCTGGAATAGAAATGCGGTTTAAGGCCCTGAATACTTTCACGAATAAATTACCGTTAATAAAAGCGGAATCATCTTCACCGGTGAATCTCATCGGAAATAGTACCGAAAGTTCTATAAAATCCGGTGTTCAGGCAGTGGTGCTCCTTGAAGTGGATGCAACGATCGACGAATATAAAAAGCGATTTGAGTCTCTCAAAATAGTAGTAACCGGTGGTGATTTATTTTATTTTGATAAATACTTAAAAAATAACATCTTTGCAGCCCCAAATTTAGTGCTGGTTGGCCTAAAGAAAATCCTGGATTTCAATGAAGGTAGTTAAGGCGGGTATATTGGTTTTTCTTGTTTGTGCGAGCTTTCTGATCAGCGCCCAAAAAATTAATTCCCCTTATTCTTATTATGGTCTTGGACAATTGCATGGAAAGAACATCAACACACCGTTGATGGGCATGGGTGGTATTTCCATCGGAATGTGGGCACCATCGATGATCAATCCGGGAAATCCGGCTTCTTATGCGACTTTCGATTCTACATCATTCATTTTTGAGTTAGGGATCATCGGAAATTTCGTTACCCACAAAACCCAATTCCAGAGTGAGAAATCCAACTATGTAACATTAAATTATGTCTTCTTTGGGTTTCCTGTAACAAATTGGTGGCGAACCATGCTGGGAGTTATGCCCTTCAGTAAGGTAGGTTATGATATCATCATTCTGGTTCCGGTGGAAGATTTCAGTAATGTTGTCAATGACCTGTCAGGTGATGGCGGGATAAACAGGTTTTCATGGGGAAATGGTTTTAATATAACTAAAAACCTCAGGGTAGGTATTGATGCAAGCTTCCTTTTTGGACAATCAACCAGGAGCAGCATGATTTACTTTCCTGATTCTTCCAATGTATTCGGAACCAAAGTAAACCTTAGTACAAAGGGCTCAGATTTTATATTTGATTATGGATTGCAATATGATTTCCATCTGAAAAATGATCGCATGTTAACACTCGGGCTGATCTATTCCAATCCTTTCTATTTGAATTCGGAGCGCGAGTACATAGCATATACACTGACCGGTGGTTATAACGGTGATATTGAGTACCCAAAAGATACCATTGCCTATTCGCCAGGAGAAAAGGGATTGACCATTCTCCCCAATAAGCTTGGCCTTGGTTTTAAATATAAACATGGTGAACAATTGACAATTGGAGGCGATGTTGAATGGCAGAACTGGGAAAAGTTTGAGGCCTACGGCGCGCGCGATTCCCTGAAAAACTCCTGGAGAGTGGCTGTCGGAGGACAATACACACCCAAACATACAAGTATTTCAGGACTGTTCCAGCGGATGTCGTACCGTCTTGGATTTAGATATGATAATTCGTATCTTCACCTCCTTGGAAATGATATTACAGAATATGGCATAAGTTTTGGTTTTGGTTTTCCTATGAAGAAATCACGAACAACTCTTGAGCTGGCTGTGGAGATTGGAAGAAGGGGAACAATAAATAATAGCCTGATTCAGGAAAATTTTGTGAATATATCGTTAGGAGTATCTATTTTTGAAAAGTGGTTCCAGAAACGACAATACAGATAATATCAAGGTCATAAAACATACTAATATGAAAGTTAATTCATTGATCGTGCTGCTAAGTATCAGTATCAGTCTAACTATTTTTGCCGGGGCGCCGGTTCAGTCCCTCACTGCACAGGATATGATTCCAAAATATGGGGAAGACAGTGTAGACTGTGTACAAAATTTGTCACTTTACAGGGAGTCGTACAAACAATGGAAGGCGAGCAAATACAAGAGTCCTGCCATTAGCCATGCTATGAAACACTGGCATGATGTGTTTAAAGATTGCCCCAGGGCGAGTGAAAATATTTATATCGATGGGATAAAAATGATTGATTATTATATTAAAAATACCAAGGATGAGGCCAGAAAAGAAAAACTGATCGACTCACTGATGCTGACATACGATACAAGAATCAAATATTTTCCTAACCATTACAAAACACACAAATCACAAGTTGGAAACATACTGGGCAGAAAGGGTGTTGACCTTTATAAAAGAAGACCTTCAGCTTATATAGAAGCCAATGCCATCCTGAAGGAATCTATCGAACTTGACAAGGCTAAGGCCAAAGGTCCGGTATATGTATATTATTTCAGGTCGGTAACGAAAATGGCCATGAAAGGTGATACAGATACTGCGGCTGTAGTTGACGCTTATGATATACTAAGCGATTATATCGATAAAAACTTAAAATATTACGACGAAAAGAATGATGAGATAAGATTCAATCAATGGGTGAATATCCAGGGAAATATTGAAAACACTTTTGAACCTTTTGCCCAGTGCCCTGATCTGGTCAGGATTTATCAGCAGAAATATGATGCCGATCCGGAGAACCTGGATTTGCTGAAAAAAATAGTCAAGTTACTCGATAAGAAAAAATGTGTCGAAGATCCTCTATACTTCGAAACTACTGTCAGCCTTTATGATTTGGAGCCATCCCCTGAATCAGCTTACCTTATCGGTAAATTATATCTGAAAGAGGGGCGATATACAGAAGCAATTCCATACATGGAAGCAGCTACAGAGATGGATGACATTGATAAGGTTGATGATGCATACATCTTCCTTGCCCAGACCTTTAGAGCTCTTGACAATTTTCCAAAAGCCCGTTCTATGGCGCGTAGAGCAGCCGAAGCAAATCCGGAATGGGGAGAACCATATATGTTTATTGGTGATTTATATGCAATGAGTGCCAAAGATTGCGGTGACAATGACGTAACCAAAAAAGTGGCTTATTGGGCCGCAGTTGACCAATACGCGAAAGCAAAGCGGGTAGATCCGGAATTAACCGATGCCGCCAATAAGAAAATCAATATCTACAGGGCTTATTTCCCTCAGGGTGAATTGCTGTTTTTCTACGACCTGAAAGAAGGCGATAAATATACAGTTGGATGCTGGATTAATGAAACGACAACCATCAGAGCTGCTAAATAAAGAGGGCGCTCCAGAAGTAAAAATGTATTTTAATCTTATAAAAAGCACTGTCATTACACTCATAATGGCAGTGCTTTTTTCTTGTGAGAACTCTATGACGGATATTAAGGAGATCACCCAACAGGATACGCTGCCGGTTGTTACAGCTTTCAAAATTGAATTTGAAAGGACTGATTCAGGCTATCGACAGATTATCCTGAGAAGCGACCTGATGGAGCGCTACGGTGGTGATGACCCTTATTCGGTTTTTCCGGATGGATTCGAAATAACATTCTACGATACTGCCGGCAAGCCAAAATCTTTTATCAAGGCAAACTATGGCGTTAGTTATGAAAAACGTAAATTGATGCGGGCCAGGAACAATGTGATTGTGAAGAATTTTGAAACCGAAGAACAGCTCGATACTGAAAATCTTGTCTGGAATCAAAAAAAACGGGAGATTTATTCCGGCACTTTCGTAAAGATATCAACACCCGACAAGGTAGTTTATGGCGACAGCCTGCGTGCCCATGAATCGTTTAAATGGCGGGACATTTACAATATGAGGGGCGCTTTTGATTATGTGGAAGAAGAACTCGACTAATAAGTTAACAATCTGATTTGCTGATGCTAATAACTGCCTTTTTAAATTCCTCATTCAAATTATATATCTTTAGCTAAATTCAATTAAATGGAATTGGCCGGATTACTTATTGTTTTCATGCTGTTACTTTCAGGGTTTTTCTCTGGAATGGAGATTGCATTCGTTAGCTCCAGCCGTTTAAAGCACGAAATTGACCTGAAGCGTAAAATACTTTCCTCACGGCTCATGTCAGTTTTCTATAATAATCCTTCACGTTTTATTGGCGCCCTTTTGCTTGGTAACAATATTGCCCTGGTGGTCTACGGAATTGCTATGGCCTACCTGTTGAAACCGTTTATTATTAAGGTGTTGCCACTTGCCTGGACTAATGGGTTTTCCGTGTTGCTGACCCAGACGATCATTTCTACCCTGGTGATCCTGATAACTGCCGAATTCCTTCCAAAAGTAATCTTCAGGATTAATCCCAATGCCATCCTCAAGTGGTTCGCGTTACCTGTTTGGATATTTTATGTGTTGTTCTATCCCGTCATTCTATTGTATATAGGAATAGCTGAGGTAATTTTGAAAGGGATTTTTAAAGTCAGGCTTGATAAGACTTCATATCAGTTCAGCCCCATTGATCTTGAAGAATACGTTAAGGATTATCAGCCGGTCGAGGAAAACAAGGAAACAGTGAATCAGGAAATCAGGATGATCCGGAATGTGATTGGTTTTAAAAATGTGAAGTTGCGCGATTGCATGGTTCCACGTACCGAAATCGAGGCCGTTGACGAGGATGAAGATGTGGAGAACATCAGGAAACTGTTTACTGATAGCGGCCATTCAAAAATCATGATCTACCAGGATACAATCGATAATATGATTGGTTATGTGCACGCGTATGATATGTTTAAGAGGAATAGTGAACTGAAAAGTATAATCAGAAAAGTTGATGCATATCCCGAAACTATGACGGCCAACGAATTACTGGATATTTTTATTCAAAAACACAAAAGCATTGCCATTGTAGTGGATGAGTTTGGCGGAACATCCGGGATGGTTACTATGGAAGATATCATTGAGGAAATATTTGGCGAGATCGAGGATGAATATGATAAGGAAGAGATGGTTGAAAGACAGATTTCAGAAACAGAGTTCATCTTCTCCACCCGTATTGAAATCGATTACCTGAATGAGAAATATAAGTTCAATATTCCTGTTTCTGATGAGTATGAAACACTGGCAGGCTTCATTATCCACTACCATGAAAGCATTCCTATAGTTAACGAAACCATAGAGATTCAACCTTTTAGTTTTACTATACTCAAATCAAGCCGAAATCGAATCGAAGAAGTGAAAATGGACCGGTGATCTGTATTTTATTAAATCTTATAGCATTATAACTTCACGAATTGAAGACTAATGGTTTATGGGCCGCGGATTCGCGAATGATTCCTGTTTAAATTAGCGAATTCGCAGTTGGCAATTAATAATGGCCCACCTCCACACTAATTTCCCATATCTCCAAATTCAACAAGCTTATACTCAAATTAGCAGAAAGGAAAACTTGACTTAAATTTTTTTTTCATTGTTCCATTTACATTTGTACTTTTGCACCTCAAATTTTTTTAACACAATTAGATAGAAATGGCTGTAATAGGAACCATTAGGAAGAAATCCACCTTATTGGTGATTGTGATAGGTGTAGCGTTGGCGGCTTTTGTCCTTGGAGATTTTAGCGGAAAAGGAGGCCAGTCACGTGAAGTCAATATTGGAGTGATTGAGGGCGAGGAGATCACAATCATGGATTTTAACAGGAAAGTAGATAAAAACATAGAAGCCACAAAACAAAATCAAAGCCGTGAAAGGTTGGATCCTGAGGAGACTTACAGGTTAAGAAATGATACCTGGGCTCAGATGGTTAGCGATATTATTTACAGTAATGAGTATGAGGCATTAGGATTGGATGTAACAAGTGATGAACTTTTTGAACTTGTGCAGGGAAGAAATCCACATCCCCTGATCCAGCAATATTTTACGAATCCCCAAACCGGTGTGTTCGATCGCAATCTGGTCATTCAGTATTTACAGAACCTGAACAATATGCCTACTGAAGCCGTGCAACAATGGGTTAGCCTGGAACGGTACATTAAAAGCGACAGGCTGAGGAATAAATACAACAGTCTTATTGTTAAGGGTTACTACACGCCTAATACCCTGGCAAAGATGGCCTATGCCGAGGAGAATGAAAAGGCCAGCATTGAGTATGTTGCCGGCCGTTTTTCACAGGTTGCTGATTCACTTATCTCACCTACAGATGAAGATTACGAAAAGCAATACCAGAAAAATAAAGAACTTTTTAAACAAAAACCTTTCAGGAATATTGATTATGTAGTCTTCGATATTATCCCATCAATTACTGACCTTCAGGATGCTCGCAAGGAGATGAATGAATTGTATGAAGAATTCCAATCCTCCAATGATGACGCGCGTTTTGTACTTGTTAATTCTGACCAGGCTTATGATAGTTCATGGAAGATGGAAGGCAGGTTACCTGTCCAGATTGATTCGCTGATGTTCAACAGTGATCTGGGAACAGTGGCAAAACCTTATATGCAGAGCAATACTTTTTATTTAGCTAAACTGGTTGATATAGCCCAGCGTCCTGATTCGGTGAAAGCCAGTCATATTCTCATTTCGTATCAGGGAGCCTTCAGGGCAGCGCCTGAGATTACAAGAACAAAAGAGCAGGCCCAACAGATTGCGGATAGCTTGTTGCAATTGCTTAAAACCGCATCTGTTAAAATCGGAGATATCGCTTTAACACAGTCCGATGACCCTTCTGCCCAGACCAATAGCGGTGACCTCGGCTGGTTTGCTGACGGCGCCATGGTGTACAATTTCAATGAGGCAGTTTACAACAACCGCCCGGGAAGTTTTGTCATAGCCGAAACACCATTCGGTTTTCATATCATAGAGGTTACCGGGAAGAAAGATGCTGTCAAAAAGATAAAAGTTGCAACAGTCATCAGGGAAGTTATTCCAAGTAATGAAACATATCAGCAGACTTTTGCCAAGGCAAGCAAACTGGCTTCCGAAAATAATACACTTGAGCAATTTGATGCCGCTGTTGAAGACAACAGGCTCAGCAAGCGTACAGTTCAGAAAATTCATGAAATGGACATTAACATCTCTGGTTTAAATTATCCACGACAGATCATTAAATGGACTTTCAATGAGGAAACTGAGGAAGGTGACGTATCAGAAGTCTTTGACCTTGAAGAACAGTTCGTAGTTGCAGTAGTAACAAGGAAGTCAGAGGAGGAATATCCTTCATTGGATGAAGTCAGGACCAGGCTGAATACTTATGTTTATAATGATCTGAAAAGTAAAATCATCCTTGATAATATGAATACGCTTGGAAATGATTTTGACAAAATCGGAGAGCAGGAAGATTTTAAGAAAGATGAGATGAGTGCACTCACATTCGATTCAAGGAATATTAAAGGTTTTGGATCTGAAAATGAAATCATCGGAACAATGTTTGGCATGAATACGGGCGAATCCTTAGGTCCGGTTGTTGGCAAAGGTGGAGTATTTATTGTGAAGCTTGACAATAAAGTAGCTGCCGGGGAAATGCAGAACTACAACGAGGTTAATAAAAAGAAACAAGATGACTGGAAAAGACGAATTGAACAGGGGATAGCATATCGCGCACTCGAAAATGGCGCTGAAATTGAGGACAACAGGTATATCTTCTTTTAGCACAAAAAATCTTTTATCCCCAAATCCTGACCACCTCCGATATATTCCTTACTTTTGGGCGCACCATTTTCCATCACATGGAGTATTACTGAATGTCATTTTAAAACTTAGGAGGCAGGGTTATGATCGAAACCATTAAAATAGGAAGACTGAAATGGCAACATATCCCCGCCCCCTCCGAAGAAGATTTAACCTACCTCGAAAACACCTATCATTTTCACCAGTTAGACCTTGAGGATTGCCGGCAAATGAACCAGCGTTCAAAGATCGACATCTATGACGACTACTATTTCCTGATTCTTCTGTTCCCTGAATTTGACCGTCAAAACCAGTTCATAAAAACCCGCGAGGTGAAGATATTCTGGGGGGAAGATTTCATTATCACCGTTGGAAAAACCCATTGGATCGTGGATAAACTCTTCAGGGAAGCTTATGAACAAGAGGAAAAGGGTGAAGACTTTGAAATTGGAACGTCCGATTCACTGTTGTATTTGATCCTTGAAAGGCTGATGAATGAAACGTTATATCTGCTTAGAAAAGTAGGACTGGAGCTTGAATTGATCAACAGGGAACTATTCAGCAGCAGAGCCCAGCGAATCATTGAAAGGCTTTCGGTAACACGTAAAAACATCATACTGCTCAATACGGTACTTAAACCTCAACTCAGGGTATTTAACAAGTTTGAATCAGGAACGATCAAAGGTTATGCGGATAACATGGAAGATTACTGGGGTAACATTCTTGACTATTACAACAGGATGTGGGACATGACGGAAGACTATGGCGAACTGATTGAAGGATTATCTACCACTTTCGATTCCTTGCAGACCAATAAAACAAACGAGATCATGAAGATTCTTACCCTGATCTCTTCAATCGTTCTTCCACTTACTTTCCTTACCGGGATTTATGGAATGAATGTGCTTTTGCCTTTGCAGAACGACAATATGGCCTTCTGGTTAATCATTGCAGCAATGATAATCGTTGGAGGTGGGATGCTGGTTTTATTCAGGCGGAAGAAATGGATGTAAGCCTTCTGGAGCTACCTCCTTCGAAATGACCCTTATCCCCGGGCTTCTTTTCTTCTCTTATTCTTGGCTTTATTAAAAATATCTGTTTGCCTTTGCAAAGATTCTTTATGCATCAGTGCAAGAAGGTTTTTCAGGAAAGTATCATTTAAACCAAGGTGGGTGCCGATTGACAGACGGTCTTCAATGATCCCTGCCCATCTTTTCATCTGAAGAATAGTAATACCTTTCTGTTCTTTGTATTCGCCGATTTCATCAACGATTTCCATCCTTTGGGCAAGATTCTGTAAGAGTTGTCCGTCTATCTTGTCAATCTCGGTACGAAGTTCTTCCAGCTTGACTTCGAAATCAATGTCCCCCTTTTTCTCCCGGATGATCAGGTTTTCAAGGATTTCCTTTAAATCTTTCGGTGCGAGTTGCTGAGATGCATCAGTTTTAGCGTTGCCGGGATCGTAATGGCTTTCTATCATCAGTCCATCCATCTCCAGGTCAAAAGCTCGCTGCGAAACGGATTGGAGCAATTCCCGCTTTCCGGAGATGTGACTTGGATCTACAATTATAGGTAGTGATGGCGCTATTCTTTTTAATTCAATAGGAATCTCCCACATGGGTGCGTTTCGATATGGGGATTTCTCAAAATAGTGGAACCCCCTGTGGACCGCGACAATCTTGTCTATTCCTGCCGCATTGATGCGTTCGATAGCGCCTACCCAGAGTTTAAGGTCAGGATTGATAGGGTTTTTAATGAGGATGGGGATATCAACACCCTGGAGGGCTTCAGCTAGCGATTGTACAGAAAAGGGATTCACCACAGTCCTGGCGCCGATCCACAGCATGTCGATATTGTATTTTAATGCCAGCTCAACATGTTTTGGTTCGGCAATCTCTACGGTCGTTTTAAGGCCATAAACATTTTTTACTTTTTTGAGCCACTTTAAACCTTTTTCACCAACACCTTCAAAATCGCCTGGCCGTGTTCGCGGTTTCCAGATACCCGACCTGAACACTTTTACCATTGGTATTTCGGCAATTTGCCTTGCGGTCTCCATCACCTGATGTTCACTTTCAGCGCTGCAGGGACCGGCAATTATGAATGGTCCCCCCTCAACAGGCAGCCAATCGGCAAATGGAGTTATTTCAATATCAGTTCCCATCGTTGACAAAAGTACAAAGAATGATTCGTTGCGGTAACAACAATTTGTAGTTGGCAGATGATGAGAATTAGCTACTTTTAACGACTTATTCTCCACCTATGACTTTCAACGACTTTGGCCTGAACGAAACATTGCTCGAGGCCATAAATTATCTTGGTTTTGAAACGCCGACACCTATCCAGCAAAAAGCCATTGGGCCCATCATGAAAGGAAGAGACCTGATTGGAAGCGCCCAGACAGGTACAGGTAAGACTGCTGCTTTTCTACTGCCTATCTTGAATGAGCTGGTGGAAGAGCATGAGCATGTAACAGGAACTCTGATCATTGTACCAACACGGGAACTGGCGATTCAGATTGATCAACATGTTCAGGGTTTTGCCTATTTCACTCCTGTAGAGTCTATCCCCATTTACGGCGGTGGCGATGGTCTGGGTTGGGAACAACAAAAAAAAGCGCTCATTTCGGGAACTGATATCATCGTTGCCACTCCGGGCAAACTCATTTCTCACCTGAATATGGGTTACGTAAAATTCGACAAGGTAAGACACCTTATTCTCGATGAAGCCGACAGAATGCTGGATATGGGTTTTTTTGAGGACATCACTAAGATAATTACCTACCTGCCAAAGGAAAGACAAAACCTGATGTTCAGCGCTACCATGCCTCCAAAAATCAGGCAGTTGGCCAAACAGATATTGAAGGACCCTGTGGAGATAAGCATTGCTATGTCCAAACCTGCAGAAGGAGTGCTCCAGGCGGCTTACCTCGTTTATGAAGCTGGAAAGGTTAAATTGATAAACAGGTTGATCGCTGATAAACCTGATGTGCAGAGCATACTGATATTCAGCTCGACAAAGAAGAAGGTGTTTGAAATAGTACGGTCTCTCAAGCGCCATGGGCACCAGGTGGAAGGTATTTCGTCTGACCTGGAGCAGCACGAGCGCGAAGAAGTACTTTTGCGTTTTAAATCCAAACGAACGAGGGTTTTGGTTGCTACAGATGTATTGAGCCGCGGCATTGATATCAAGGAGATCAACATTGTCATCAATTATGATGCCCCCAACGATGCTGAAGATTATGTCCACAGGGTTGGCCGCACAGCACGGGCCGATGCCACAGGGATCGCCATAACCCTGATCAATGAAGAAGACATGTACAAACTTCAGAGTATAGAGGAACTGATCGAACAGGAAATCCTCAAACTTCCCATTCCTCCTGACATTGGTGATTCCCCAAAATGGAACCCGAGACGACCGACGTTCGAAAGAAACTTTCGCTCAAGATCAAATAAATCAGGTAAAAAAGGCGGTGGGTTCCGCAAACCGCGAAAAGGTAAATGATCGTAGTTGAAGAATACGTTGTGCCTGATTCGCGTTCAGAATCAAGGTTAATGGACTTTGCTGCTCTCCATTTCAAGTCACTTCCTTCAAGATCTTCCTCAAAAAAAGCAATCAAACGAGGAGAAATATTGGTGGATGGAGTTGAATCAAGCGCCGTTACAATCTTGAAACCCGGTGAGAAGGTTACGCTTGTTGACCTTGGATTAACTCCTCCAAAGGCATACGAATTAAAACTTGAAGTGCTTTTTGAAGACGACTTCATGGCCATCATAAATAAGCCGGCAGGCATACCTGTTAGTGGCAACAGGTACAAAACTGTTGTCAATGCGCTTTCGTTCAATCTTCAGCAATCTGGTGAAGCCGATGCTTTGAAGTGGCCAAAACCTGTTCACCGTCTTGATGTACCTGCACAGGGCCTGCTGATAGTCGCCAAAACAGCCGGCTCATTAATGCAATTGGGAAAGCAGTTTCAGGAACGAAAGATCAGGAAACGCTATCGCGCGATTGTAGCAGGAAAAACAAAAGCATCGGGTAACATCCAGATGCCGGTTAATGAACAGGACGCGGTGACCGAATACCAGACAGTTAGCTTTGCCCGTTCCCTCAAGACAGGGTATTTGTCGCTCGTAGATCTGCGTCCACTGACAGGTAGAAAACACCAATTAAGGATCCATATGGCTGACCTGGGGCACCCAATAGTTGGTGACAAAACTTACACAACCGATCAGCCGTTGCTTAAAGGGAAAGGTCTTTTTTTATGTGCTGTGGAACTCGATTTCGATCATCCCGTTTTACAAACGAAGGTCCATGTTTCTATCAATCATCCGGATAAATTTGATGCCCTTTTAAGGCGCGAAGCAGAGAGATGGAAAAAGTATAAGGGCTGATGCCCTCTCTTTCAATGTTTTTTAGTTTTTTTGCAAATCTTAAAATGTAAACATTGTGAAAAGAATTGAGATCAAAAAACTTTTAGAATCAACCGATTACGGTAAGAGAGTAAATGTTAAAGGATGGGTAAGAACCAAAAGGGGAAGTAAAAATGTAGCTTTCATTGCCCTGAATGATGGTTCAACGATCAGAAACCTGCAGATCGTAGTTGATCTTAATGCTGAATTTGAAAAGCAACTTGAAAATATACACACAGGTGCGTCGCTCTCTGTTATAGGTACAATCATTGAATCTCCGGGAAGCGGGCAGCAGGTTGAATTGCAGGCCAATGAAATAGAAATCCTGGGAACCGCCAATCCGGATGAGTATCCTTTACAGCCCAAGAAACACTCCCTGGAGTTTATGCGGGAAATCGCGCATCTTCGCTTCCGCACCAATACTTTTGGCGCTATCACAAGGGTGAGGCACGCGATGATTTTTGCTATTCACAAGTATTTTAACGACAACGGTTTTTACAACATCCATACTCCCATCATTACCGCATCTGACGCTGAAGGCGCTGGGGAGATGTTCCAGGTAACTACCCTTAACCTGGAAAATATTCCAAAGGATGAAAAAGGGAATATTGACCATAGTCAGGATTTTTTTGGTAAGGCTGCAAACCTGACCGTTTCAGGTCAGTTAGAAGCCGAGTTGGCGGCGCTCGCCCTGTCGAAGGTGTATACTTTTGGACCGACTTTCCGTGCCGAAAATTCTAATACTTCACGTCACCTTTCCGAATTCTGGATGATTGAACCGGAGATGGCCTTTTATGACATCAACGATGACATGGACCTGGCTGAGGATATGCTTAAATACCTTATCCGGTATGCCCTTGACAATTGTTTGGATGATTTGCAATTCCTGAGCAAACGCCAGGCAGATGAAGAAAAAAATAAAAAGGCTGATGAAAGATCCATGGAATTGATAGAAAAAATGCGCTTTGTTCTTGACAATGATTTCGAGCGAATTACCTATACCGAGGCGTACAGGATCCTGCGGAATTCAAAACCAAACAAAAAGAAAAGATTCCAGTTCGTGATTGAGGAATGGGGTGCCGATTTTCAGTCAGAACATGAAAGATACCTGGTTGAAAAGCATTTCAAAAAACCGGTCATTATTGTAGATTATCCGAAAGGAATAAAAGCTTTCTACATGAAGCAGAATGACGATGGCACAACAGTAAGGGCGATGGATGTGTTATTTCCTCAAATAGGGGAGATCATAGGCGGTTCGCAGAGGGAAGATGATTATGAAAAACTAAGTACACGCATAAAGGAGATGGACATCCCGGAAGACTCACTCTGGTGGTATCTCGAAACGCGTAAGTATGGTAGCGTGCCTCATGCAGGTTTCGGACTTGGTTTTGAAAGAATGATGTTATTCGTAACCGGAATGGGAAATATCCGTGATGTGATTCCTTTCCCCCGCACACCGATGAATTGTGAGTTTTAGAATTGCCTGTTGATCAGGATAATTTGTTTAACCGCAATGGCCGCAAAGTTTTGGCAAGGCACGCAATGATGGCCAAAAATTCGTATTGGTTCTTTGCGATCATTGCGTTTCCATTGCGACCATTGCGGTTAAGTTAATTCAGGATCATACAATATACTTTTATTACTTAATCCTTGCATCTCTTATCACTTTCAGTCAATCCTTCTTTGAAATACATTCTCAATATTTACGATAAATTTATTGGTGAATTGTTTCATTCTGACCAACCTCCCGTATTACAAATTGTATGGAATGATAAGGGATTGCAAAAAAAGGATTACAATTTTTCAAAAAATCGTCAATTCCAAAATCATGCCATAAAAATTATTGCTAAATTTGTTGGATACATATCGAACGTAAAGATTTGTAAATGCTCAACCAACGGCTTCAGCAGAAATTATTACAGAAATTATCGCCACAGCAGATACTTTTGATGAAGTTGTTGCAGATACCTACCGTAGGTCTGGAGCAAAGAATTAAACAAGAAATAGAGGAGAATCCAGCCCTTGAAGTTGATAATCCGGAATCTCAGGAATCAGATTCGCTTGAGGAAGATGAGAATTCACAAGATGACGACTACGGTGAAGATGGCCAGGAGGAGATCACCAAGACAGAAGATGATTTCGAATTTGATGATTACATCAATGAAGAAGAATTTGGTGATTACAAAACCCGTATAAACAACAGGAGTGCAGACGATGAATACCGGGAAATACCTTTCGTTTCCGGAGTGAGCTTCCACGAGTTGTTGCAGGAACAATTGGGATTAAGGTCATTGGGCGAACAAAAATACCAGGTTGGCTTGTACATTATTGGAAACATTGATGATTCGGGTTATCTGCAGCGCTCTACTGATTCCATCGTCGATGACCTGGCATTTATCCAGAATATTTATACTGATAAAAAAGAAGTAGAAGATGTTTTAGGTATTATCCAGGATTTTGATCCCGCAGGGGTTGGAGCCAGAAACCTACAGGAATGCCTGCTCATTCAGCTTAAAAGAAAAAAGAGAGGGCATTCCTCCGGAGCGCTCGACCTTGCCATAAAGATCATAAGCAGGTACTTCAACGAGTTCACAAAGAAGCACTACCATAAGATCATGAAAAGGGCGGAAGTTGATGAGGATCATTTGAGAGAAGCATTCAATGAAATACTGGAACTCAATCCCAAACCCGGAAACTCCCTTAGTGAAACCACCCGAACCAACCATTACATCATCCCGGATTTTAAAATCACCAATAACAATGGCGATCTTGAATTGTCGCTGAACTCCTGGAATTCACCTGACCTTCGCGTAAGCAATACTTATTCGGGTATGATGGATGAATACGGCAGACGCAAAAAAACTAAAAAACAGCGTGAAACTTACAGCTTTGTTAAGCAGAAGGTGAATTCAGCTAAATGGTTCATCGAAGCTATCAAACAGCGACAGAATACCCTGTTTGTAACAATGAATACCATCATGAATTACCAGCAGGATTATTTCCTTACCGGAGATGAAACTACTTTGAGGCCTATGATCCTGAAGAATATTGCCGATAGGGTAGACCTCGATATTTCAACAATTTCCAGGGTAGCGAACAGCAAGTATGTTGAAACACCATTCGGTACATTTCTGCTGAAAAGCTTTTTCAGTGAATCCATGCAGAAAGAGGATGGTGAGGAAGTGTCTACCCGTGAGATCAAAAAAATATTGCAGGATATCATTGAGGCAGAGGAAAAGAAGAAACCCCACACCGACGAATATCTTTCCGAATTACTCAAAGATAAAGGCTACCCGATTGCCCGCCGCACCGTTGCCAAATACCGTGAACAACTCGGTATCCCTGTGGCAAGGCTAAGAAAAGAACTGGGTTAGTATGGAAACAAAACTTGCACGGGTTATCTCGGTCATTTTCCATCCTCTTTTACTTCCTACCTACGCGATGTTGATCCTGATTAACATAAAAATTCATCACATGCTTGTGCTGCCGCAGAATTTCCGTTACATGACTGTCTTGTTCGTATTCCTTACTTCGTTTGTGATGCCATCACTTATCTTTCTCATCCTGCTGAAACTGGGAAAAATCAGATCGTTTGAAATGCATTCCAGAAATGAGCGTACGCTGCCGCTTTTCATTGTCGCCTTATTCTTTTACGCTACGTATTACCTGTTGAAGCAGGGCCCTCTTTTCGCGCTTTTTAATATTTTCATGCTGGGCGCAACCCTGCTTGTCATCCTGAGTATGCTGATCAATTACTTCAATAAGATCTCCATACACATGGTGGCGGTTGGGGGATTATTTGGAACCTTTGCCGGGTTTGCCATCTTGTTCAGACACGATCTTACTTTTCTGTTGTATCTCATCGTTTTAACAGCCGGCCTTATCGGTTTTGCACGCTTGAAGCTCAAGGCTCATTC
>JAUXDH010000078.1 GCA_030618545.1 Chlorobiota bacterium | reverse complement strand
ACGCTGTAAATCGTATATTTCTTCAGCATCTTTCAATGATTTCTCAGCATCAGGGATTTTAGATTGCAGTTCCAAAAGCTTTTCATCGAGGCTTGTCTTTTCTTTAGTAAGCTTTTCTTTCTCTTTTTCCAGGTCAGTTTTACTATTTTGGAAGACTTTATAATTCTGTGAAAAAGTCTTCAATTGCTGCAGTTTGTTCTTTTTTCCTTCTGACTCCTTTTGTCTCCCGAGAAGCTTCTTCAGATCATAGGTTTTTAAAGACTCATTTACTTTGTCGAGATCGGCTTTTAATTGATTTAGACCGGTTTTTTCAATCTTATGGTTTTTCTCTTCCTGATCCCGCTTTTTACCCAAATCCTTTTTTAGAGTTTCCTCTTTTTCAATGGATTTGGATTCAATGGATATTCTGCTTCGGTGTGTTTTTCGGAGGTTTAAATCTGAGACCCAGGAGGTGAGTTGTATTTCAATTTCAGGAGCATTTTTGTTTTCCTCTAAATAGGATTCGAGCTTGTCAAGGTCAGCCTTCGCCTGTCCGAGCTCATCTTCTTTAGTGTTTTTGTTTTTCTGATGATTAGAAAGCTGATTCGTTAATTCAACGATCTCAGCATTTATTTTATCAGAAATTGATTTTAGATTTTCAATTTCTGTATCCAGTTTGGCTACTTTTTCCAGTTTTGGCAGCCAGGTTTTTTGATCCGACTCTCTGGCGGATTGCTTTTGTTTCTGATTTTTTTCTTCTACTTTAGCCTCTTCCAGTCTGGTAGTTAACCCTCCAATGTCTTTGCTTAATGTTTCTGATCTTTCGTTTAGCCGGATGATTTCTTTTTCAATCCTCGCGATTTCTGAAACCTGATCCCTGAATGGTTCAGCGCTTTCGTGCAACTTTAAAGCTTCGAGCGTGTCCTGGTTTTCTTCAGTTTTATTATGCAGTAAGATTCGTTCTTCTTCAAGTTTTTGCTTTTGCTGTTCAAGCTCATCGTTCTTCTTAAACCAACCCAATATCTTTTCGATACCATTTAAATCCTGGTTGATTGACTTAATCTTACCTGATAGTTCGCTTTGTTCTTTTAAAAGCTCCTTTCGTGCTTCCTCAGTTAATAGGTCTTCTGTATTGATTTTGGCTTTAATCAAATCTAGCGCACTCTTTTCCTGAGCTATTCTGTCATTCAGCGCCTCACCAATTTTCTTGTAGATTTCTTCCCCGGTGATCTGCTCCAGCAGTGTACCTTTTTCCCTTGCATTTGCTGAAAGAAATGCTGCAAACTCACCCTGTGCCAGCATCACGGATCTTAAGAACTGATGATAATTAAGTTGGGTTATTTGCTCAATTTCGCCCTGGATTTCTCTTTTTTTCTGAGCGATGATCTTTTCTGTATTCAGGTTTTTTAAGCGAACTTCTTCTTTTGGTTTTCCAAGGCGTTTGCCGGTTTTGGTAGTCAACCTCATGCTCCACTGGGCTTCATATCTTACATCTTTGTTCTCAAACACTACACGTGCCAATGCACCCTCAGCGCCATAACTGACCACATCTTCCAAACCGGCCTTGATATTTGATTTATTAAAGCGGGGTACACTATGATACATGGCGATGGTTATCGCATCCAGGATGGTGGTCTTTCCAGCGCCGGTGGATCCAGTAATCGCAAACAATCCTACATCCTGAAATTTATCATCCTCAAAATCAATAGTGATGGGATTGTCTGATTTCAGCGAGTTGATATTCTGCAGTTCAATTTTTAATATTCGCATTCTGCGTTTTTTTGGCTATTGCTAATTCTTTTTGTAATAAAATTATCTTGGCTCTTGGCTCTTGGTTCTTGATTCTTGGATCTTGCATCTAAGGTCTTCTGTCTCAGGTCTTTTGTTTCAGGTCTCCCTGGCAACCTGCAACACCTCATTAAAAGCATCCAATATTTCCGGATGATTGTCCAGGTCGAATTCCTGCTCTTGGCATTTCATTTTGAATACCTCGATAGGTTTTAATTCTTTGATGCCCTTTGAGTTTTCGATAAGCTTTTCCAGTCCTTCAAATCTCCTCTCATTTTTCAGGGAAACCTTCAGCACCTCAAGGTCAAGAGTATCTGATGCTTTAATTATTTCCGTAAAGCCTATAGTGGTATTTGACTTTTTATCGAGAATCACTTCAACCCAGGGAGTCAATTCATGAACCTCCTGATGGATTTGTTCGAGTTGAGAAATACACTCACTTATGGTGCCTTCAAGCCGAAGCAGTTCCCTGAACTTTGGAACGCTCACTTCATTGATTCTTGTGATACTTTCTTTATTAGTTTCAACCACTACTACTTTTTTATCATAGCCTGTTTCACTAAAGCTTAGCATGTAAGGCGAACCGGAATAACGCAGGTGGTTTAAATCATTCACTTTTTGTGGTCGGTGTAAATGTCCGAGAGCGATATAATCGAAAGTATCAGGAAAGTCACCTGCCCCTATATCACCCAGGCTGCCGATGTAAATGGATTGTTCACTGTCGGAAGTGGCGCCTCCAATTGCGAAAAGATGGCCCATAGCAATTACCGGACTAACAGTTTTTTTGATGCTGTCGCAATATTCGGCAACCTCTGCATAGTGATAGATCAGGGCTTGTTTATACCTGTCGCCGATTTGATCGAAAGATTCCCCGGCAACGGCCCTTCTGATATCCTGGTCACGAAGGTAGGGGACGGCAGCCATGATCAGTCTCTGGCCATCAATCTTAAATTCAAAAACCTCATCGGCAACACTTTCAGTTGCTTTACCAACAACATGAATTGACAAAGCATTCAATAGTTCTTTTGGTGCATTGATCGTTCCAGGTGCATCATGATTTCCGCCGGTAATGACAACATGTTTGCATACTGTTTCCCTCAGGCTGATCAAAAAATCATAGTATAGTTTCTGGCTTTGTGTTGACGGCACGCCGGTATCGAAAATATCGCCGGCAACAAGCAGCACATCAATTTGGTTGTTGAGGATATAGGTTTTAAGCCATTTCAAAAATCCGGACTGCTCTTCATTTTGTGATTGCTCATAAAGGCGATGCCCAAGGTGCCAGTCGGAGGTGTGGAGGATTTTCATGTATCGTCTGTTTGATTGACTAATTCTTTAATTTTTCAAAATAACACATTCCATAGAAAAATCTATTGAAAATCTTTAAGATTATTTCATTTAGAAATCCACCTTCTTAAAGGGCGGATATTTACTCTAAAGGAAGTTGTGAGTGTCTTCTTTCAAACAATGCTATCAATCCTAATACCGGACCAATTGCCAGAACCATATAAATGTACCTGGTATCCATTGATTCCCTTAGCATGGTAAGAAGTTGGATGCTTAAAATTGTAATTGCAAAACCAATACTATTCACGATAGTAAGGGCAGTGCCTTTTGATTCCGCAAAAGCATTTTGTGCTACTAATGTTGAAAATAAAGGAGAATCAGCAATAACCACCATCCCCCAGAACAGGAGGAAGCCAATAAGTATAAGACCTGAATCAGTATAAAAAATGAGCGGAGAGAGTAAACAGCAAATGCATGATAACAGCAATGAAATGGTGGCAATTGTTTTTGCGCCTTGGTTTAGAGAAAGATAGCCACCTATAACACAGGCCAGCCCACCGATAGCGATAATCATAAATGATAAGACCGGAACATTTAATTCTGTATCCGGATAGATTGAGATGAATGTAGAAAGCATTACCGGCACAAAAGCCCAGAAGGCATACAATTCCCACATATGTCCGAAGTATCCAAATGCAGCCTTACGCATCTTGCGGTTTTTAAAAACCTTGAATATTAATGAAAAATCCAGTTTGTCGTTAGGTTTTCGGTACGGTCCATCCGGCACCATTATTAAAATCAACAACCCGCCAATAACTGCAAGACATGAGGTGATGATCAAAACGTATTCCCATTGCAGAGAAATGGTAAATCCTTTGATCAAATGGGGGAGGGCTGTTCCAACCACCAATGCACCAACCAGATAACCCAATGACTTACCAAGTCCTTTCTCGTAATAATCTGCCGCGATCTTCATCCCGACAGGATAGATGCCTGCAAGAAAAAAGCCTGTAAGAAATCGGAAAACCAACAGGCCAGCCATGCTATTCCCCTGGTAGATTATCCCCAGGTTAAAGAGTGCACCAATCTGCGCACTGATGAAAAACACCTTTGATGGTGAATAGCGATCTGCGATGCTCAGTAGGGCAAAAATCAATGTCCCTGAAATGAATCCAAGTTGCACGGCTGAAGTCAAATGTCCCAGTGCACTGCTGTGAAGATTGAAATCCCTGACCAGATCGGCCATGATACCATTTCCGGCAAACCACAGAGAAGTGCAGCAGAATTGTGAAAAAACAATAACCGGCAATATCCATTTCTTATTTTTCATTTATATGCTGGTAAATGCGATGGTTAGAAAATATTGAACTGTAAGTAAAACAAAAGTTATGGGGTAGGAGAGTTATCAAGATTAAATAACAATTAT
The DNA here is from genome assembly GCA_030618545.1 of Chlorobiota bacterium. Lineage (GTDB taxonomy): Bacteria > Bacteroidota > Bacteroidia > Bacteroidales > F082 > JAADID01. The sequence continues at coordinate 7,692 of JAUXDH010000078.1, read as the reverse complement.
TTAACTAATTGTTTTCAAATTACCTGACAGTATCCCGTGGAGCCTTATATCTTCTCCAAAATTTATACTTGCTCAAAGAGGAGTAAGCAATTAACCGATTTATGAATTTGTATCTCATCAAATAATGCAAAATACGGTAGCTTAGAAAAACAAACAACAGGAAAATAACCCAATCAACGATTGACCATACGTTCCTTGAGAAAACAGATTGATTTACCAATTCCAGCAATCCCAATAACTTTAATCCTGCTAACAATACCGGAGAAATTAAAAGAGATGAGATGATGAGCAGTGAGATAGAAAAAGCATGGGCTGTTTCAATTGCCCTCTGTGGACAGGCATTCACACACCGCATACAACTTTCACAGCGATAGGTCCAATATGGCCGGTTATCGATCATTTTGATTGCCCTTACAGGGCATTCCGTAACACACTTTTCGCAGTTGTTGCAGGCATCCGTGGCGATCAATGTTTTTGCCAGAAAAAACCGACCAATAAAATAGTATCCTGCCGCAATGGGCAGTAAAGCTAAATCTATCGGTAATGAGAGTAAGGCTTTAAACCTTTTTTTTCCCTCAAACAATCCGGAAGCAAAATCATTCACAATTCTATTGCAGCGGGTGTACATTGAGGTAATCACTTTTTGTCTTAATCCGGGATGGAGTAGTAACCAGTTTGAGGGTAAATCCAGGGGTTGCATACCTACAATCCTGAATCCTTTAATCCGGAGAATGATAGCCGGTAAAATCTGCGCTGCACCACTGATGCCCGGGAGGAACAATCGGGATAGTTTCAGGCCGCCACGGGTATTCAATATGAATGCATCAGTGTTTTTTAGTCGCGGAAACTTCCATATTAATTTGAGTACAATTGGAGGTAAGTTAAAACCATGGGTAGGAGAACAAAATCCGACCAAAGTTTTATCATTTACTACCGGCACCTCGATGTTGTCGAAATTGTCAATGTTGATTAACCGCGTTTTTAAGCCACTACCCTCAGCTACCCGGATAATCCACATTGCGGCATTTCTGGCATTGCCGGTCCCTGAAAAATAGTATATGATGAGTTGCTCGTACATAAGATCGTTTTTCTTTAGAGATCCGATGGTTCTGTGTCATGACACCGAAGATAGTTCTTGTATTTAATATGTCATCCAAATATTTTTCATCAAGTCAAATTATTTAAAGAGTATCCGGTTAACAGCAGTTTGCTGTGCTAATATATACTTATAACAAATGTTAAAAGGTGATGCTCCTATTGAAAATATGCTAATTATCAATAAAATAGGCTTACTTTTGCAGCCGCAAATTCCTCAGAAGATTCGGAAAATTTCGCAGACCCGCTCGATTCACCATCATTCTTTGGCATTGCTGATAAGAAATGAAGTGCCGCAAGGGATTTCTTAAAACCAGATACTGGCAGAACCAAGGAACAATAAGATGACATTTGAGGAAATGGGGTTGCGCGAAGAAATTCTAAGTGCAACTAACGAACTAGGCTATGAACAGCCAACTAATATACAGGAAGCGACTATCCCCACTATTTTGAATACAGACAGGGATATTATTGCCCTGGCCCAGACCGGAACCGGCAAAACGGCTGCCTTCGGACTCCCTTTGATACAGCTTACCGAAATGACCGGCAAGTATATTCAAACAATAGTGCTGTGTCCAACGCGGGAGCTCTGCATGCAGATATCGGCTGATATGTCAAGCTTTTCAAAGCACATGCCAGGATTCAAAACTGTTGCTGTTTATGGAGGCGCGGATATCAGTAAACAGATCAAATCCCTTAATAGCGGTTGCCAGGTTGTAGTTGGCACTCCAGGGAGGGTATTGGATCTTATCCGCCGCAAGGTGTTGAAATTATCGCGTATCCGATGGGTTGTACTTGACGAAGCAGATGAAATGCTGAACATGGGTTTCAAAGAGGACCTCAACACAATACTATCAGAAACTCCTAAAGAAAAGCGGGTTTTGCTCTTCTCTGCAACCATGGCGAAAGAGGTAAATGCAATTGCCAGGAAATATATGAATGACCCTCAGGAGATTTCCATAGGAGGCCGCAACCAGGGCGCTGAAAATGTGCGACACGAGTATTATACCGTACATGCGAAAGACCGTTATGCTGCCCTTAAGCGGATCGCTGATATCTACCCGAATATTTATGGAATAGTATTCTGCAGAACCAGGAAAATTACCAGGGAGATTGCACAGAAACTCATTGACGACGGCTACAATACTGACGCGTTGCATGGTGAACTGTCCCAATCACAGCGTGATCATGTAATGAATCGCTTCAGGCAAAAACAAATACAATTGTTGATAGCCACCGATGTGGCAGCACGTGGACTGGATGTAAATGATTTAACCCATATCATCAACTATGATCTGCCTGATGACAATGAGGTATATATTCATAGAACAGGACGCACGGCAAGGGCAGGTAAAAGTGGTGTTGCCATCTCCATTATCCATACCCGTGAACAAAGAAAGATCAGGGAAATAGAAAAGATGGCAGGTAAAAAGTTTACTCCCAAACCAGTTCCTACCGGGGGGGAAGTGTGTGAAAAACAGCTTTTCAACCTGATCGACAATGTCGAAAATGTGGAAGTGGATAATGAGCAGATCGGGCAGTTTATGCCGGTTATTTATAAAAAACTGGAATGGTTGGAACGTGAAGAATTGATCAAACATTTTGTGTCGGTCGAATTCAACAGGTTCCTCTCCTATTATAAAAACAGGCCTGATTTGAATGTTGCAAAACCTGAAAAGGGAAATAAGTCAGGAGGAAGGGGAAAGCCGTCTCAATTCACCAAACTGAATATAAATCTTGGACGGAAGCATGGTATGGATCCCACATTCCTGATTGCCTTAATCAACCAGCAAACACCCAGGGGCAGCATTCGCATTGGCCGAATTGATATCCAATCAAAGTCAACCATCTTTGAAGTAGAAGAGAGCTCCATGAAAAACATTTTCCGGGCCTTCAGGAATACAAGCTATGAAGATATCCCGATTAAAATAGCAAAAGACCATCCGGATCAAAAAGGGTATAAAAAATTCAAAAAATATAAAAAATCATCATGACAAAAAACGAAAAAAAGCCATCTTCAAAATCGTGGCATAACATTGTTTTGAAATATAATAAGCCCAGGATATCGCAAAGTATCTGGCAAATTATAAATTCTGCAGGAGCTTATCTGTTGCTTTGGGTGCTCATGGTTCAAACAATGAAAGTATCATTCTGGTTGACACTCCCATTGATCATTTTGTCCGCGGGTTTTCTCATCAGGGTGTTTATCATATTTCATGACTGTGGCCATGGATCATTTTTTAAATCGAAAAAACTTAATCTTACCGTTGGTAAAATCTGCGGAATACTTGCATTTACCCCATACGACAAATGGACTGACAGCCACAGGCAGCACCATCAAACTGTCGGCAACCTGGATAAGCGGGGTTTTGGAGATGTCTGGACCCTGACTGTAGATGAATACCTGGAAAAAGGACCGTGGAAAAGGTTCTTGTATAGGCTTTTCCGTCATCCGTTATTTATGTTTGGAATTGGAGCGCCGTTAAGTTTTCTCGTTTTACACAGGTTTTCTAACCGACGGATGACCAGGAAACAGAAGCTGAATGTTTATTTTACCAATGTAATCCTTGCTTTACTTGTGGCAGGTATGAGCTGGTTGATCGGCTGGCAGACATTTTTGATGATACAACTACCGATAATGTATTTCTCTGCCATTGGCGGGGTCTACCTGTTTTACCTGCAGCACCAGTATGAGGATGTTACCTGGAGCAGGAATGAAGAATGGGATTACCATATGATGGCTTTGCATGGCAGTTCTTTCTTTAAACTACCTGTCATATTGCGCTGGTTTACCGGTAATATTGGCTTTCACCACATTCATCACCTGGGACCAACAATCCCTAATTATAACCTGGTGAAATGTCACAATGAAAATGAAATATTTCAACAGATAAAGCCCATTACACTGTTAAAAAGCTTTGGTGCGCTTAAATTGCGTTTGTGGGATGAGAAAAATCAAAGAATTGTTTCTTTCCGGGAATTGCGTGTTAAGGCCGGTTGATTTTGTTTCTTTTTGATTCTGACGAAGATTAATTTAGCTCTTCCTTTAGGACTTTCACGCTGTTCGATTTCGAATCTATCAATAGAATGGATTAGTGGTGTAAGCTTTTCGAAGCCATAGTTCCTTGAGTCGAAGTTAGGTTGTTTTTTCTGCAGCAGGTTGCCAACATCTCCAAGGAAAGCCCAACCCTCATCATCTGCCAGGTCGGATATCGTGGATGAAATGAGTTTGATCTCCTTTGGAGTAATTTTATCAATATCGCTTTTTGTCTTTGTTTTAGATCCGCTGGCATCAGCAGCACGACCCTCAGACTGGTTTTTCAGGATTTCGATGTAAACGAATTTGTCGCAGGCAACAATAAAGGGATTCGGAGTCTTCTTTTCACCGATTCCAATAACTTTCATCCCTGCTTCCCGCAGCCTGGTTGCCAGGCGGGTGAAATCACTGTCACTTGAAACCAGACAAAATCCATCTGCTTTTCCGGAGTACAGGATATCCATCGCATCTATGATCATGGAAGAATCTGTCGCATTCTTACCGGTTGTATACCCATATTGCTGAATTGGTGTGATGGCATTTTCAAGCAGAATATTTTTCCATTTTGAAAGATTGGGCTTTGTCCAGTCTCCATAAATTCTTTTTATGGTTGGATTCCCATACTTTGCAATCTCTTCCATCATCTCCTTGATGTAGGCAGATGGAATGTTATCGCCATCAATTAATACTGCAAGCTTTAAATCCATGGCTGAATAGTTTCACTAAATAATAAATTTGTAATGTGTTGTGAAGTTTATGATATGACCTGAATCATATCGAAAGGCTGTTTATCTTACTACTTTTACATTAGTAGCTGCAGGTCCCTGTTTCCCTTTCTCAACTTCAAAACTGACCAGGTTGCCCTCTTTAATATCTTCAAGAGTATTATTGATATGAACAAAAACACTCTGTCCGTTTTCAGCATCTTTTATAAACCCATAACCTTTTGAATCATTGAAAAAACTAACTGTACCCTTTCTGATTTTGTCTTCCTCGTCATCATCGCTCTTTTTGGGTATCCCAATCTCAATTTCCTCTGCTTTTATTTCCTGTTTTTTATGTTCCGGAGGAGTAGAAGTGAACCTGCCAAATTCGTCAACATACGCGATCATATCATCAAGACCACCTTTTTTCTCGCTTTCTTTTTTAGCTAGTCTCTTCTTTTCTTTGTCCTGTCTTCTTTTTTCTTTTTTCTTTTGAACTTCTTTCTTGTTAAATGTTTCTTTTGATCTGCCCATAAATTAATTTTCTTTTTGTTTTTAAAATGTTTTACTTTTCAATCACTAATCTTCCCACAAGATATATTTTCCTTTCAATATGACTTTGAGTTTATTTAGCCCCCTGTTCCTTATCTGTTTGACTCGTTCTTTAGAAGTATCGTATACCAGGGCAATATCACTGAGAGAATAGACAGGAGAGCTAAACAGGCCGTAATACATAGTCAATATCGCAGCTTCTTTTGGATTGAGTTTGTTCAGTGCCCTGTGGATATTGATATCGAGCGATTCTTTCATGATATCATTATCGGGCGCTGGAATATTTCCGGTCTGGACAAGATCATACAGGCTGAAATCATTATCGTTTGCACTGGTAAGCGGCTTGTCAAACGATACCTGCCGGCTTTTAATCTTATTGGCAACGTTCACTTCATCTTCAGATAAATTGAGAAAATCTGCAATTTCCGTTTCGGTAGGCTCCCGCTCATATTCCTGTTCAAGATGCGATCCTGCTTTGCTGATCTTCTTAATCGATGAAAGCCTGTTCAAGGGTAAACGCACTATCCTGGTTTGCTCTGAAATCGCCTGCATAATTGACTGCCGAATCCACCAAACCGCATAAGAGATGAATTTAAACCCGCGGGTTTCATCAAACCTTTTAGCTGCCTTGACCAGGCCAAAGTTTCCTTCGTTAATTAAATCGGAAAACGACAAACCCTTATTTTGGTATTGTTTTGCAACTGAGATCACAAAGCGAAGATTGGCTACCACCAGTTTTTGCAAAGCAACTTCATCACCTTCCCGAATCCGAATAGACAATTCAACTTCTTCATCGGCGGTAATCATAGGATATTTGTTTACCTCCTGAAAATAACGGCTGATAGATTCATCGGAACGCTGGGTTATTTGTTGTATGATTTTGAGTTGCCGCACTGGCTGTCAAGTTTTGCTTGTTGATGCCTGTTTATTGATGCTCATTCAATTTGTCAATGCAAATCGAAATATTTTCCATCACCTCAGGCACTCATGAATGTCCTTATATAAAAATACCCATTCCTCCCTTGGTGGTTGGAACGGGTATGTAAAGATCTGTGATATGATGTGAATTCTTACAGATAAATTAATCTGCTGACTTCACATTAATTGCCACAAGGCCTTTGTCGCCTTTTTTTATTTCAAATTGAACTTCCTGTTCTGCTTCCAGTCCACCGTATGGACTTAATAAACCTGAGCGGTGTACAAATACATCACCACTATCTTGTGTTTCAATAAAGCCAAATCCTTTGACTTCATCGTACCATTTTACTTTACCTTTTGCCATGTCGTTACTCTAATATCTGTTGAAATCACTTCTTTTTGGTCGGGCTTCATTGACAACAATATCTCTGCTTTCCAATGCTGCTCCGTTCAGTTCGCTTATCGCTTTCCTGGCTTCTTCATCATCATCCATTACGACAAAGCCGAAGCCTTTGCTTCTGCCATTGTATTTGTCAGTAATAATTTTTGCGGAACTTACAGTTCCATACTCGGAGAAAACGGTTTCGAGGGTTTTCTCATCAACCTTGTAGTCAAGATTTCCTACATAAATGTTCATTGTTAAAAAAATTAAGTTATTTTCTTTAATAACACAATCCTTTCCTCCAATTAGAGGTATGCTGTTTATAAGTTATTATACCAGGTGAAAAATTATTGACCAGGTACTTTCAGCAGTCCAAAACCGGATTCTTTGTAAGTGTGTTATCAAATATTTTTAATTACGGATTTAAAAAGGAGAGCTGTGATAAACTAATAGTTAGTTGGTAATTAGTAAACTGAAGCGCAAATTTTCAAATCAAAACTGCGGCAAAGGTACTCTTTTATTTAAAGTCCCGTTATTTTTTCTTATTTAGTTAAAAAACAACTCATTTCGCGATTTTTTTACTGATAATTTATTCATCCATTCGGACTCCCTGCAGTCGTTGGGTTAGCTTCTTCGAATACTTTTGGATAGGCCGCGGATTCGCCAATAAAACATGATCATCCGCGAATCCGCGGCTAATAAGCCATTAGTCTTCAATTCGTGCATTCGTGGCAACTATTGAAATTGTTAGATTTTCAAAAACAAGATCTATTCCATTCTTCCTCTATTCTATTCTTCTAAACCTCCCTCTCTGTACCCAATGCAACCTCTCTCCTCTGCACCGGTTCCCCACTTCACCGACCAACCTTCTCTATTCGCTGATAAACCCTTTGCCAGCGCCCTTATTCACTATAGTTTTGCTTCATGAAACGAACAATAAATCAACAAGTCATGAAAACAAAAACACAAATCTCCGCCCTGTTCCTGATCCTCTCACTGATGTT
>JAUXDH010000031.1 GCA_030618545.1 Chlorobiota bacterium | reverse complement strand
CAAAAATAAAAAAGCTGCAGACGGCTATTCAGACGAACAAATCCAGTTGCGAAAAGTCCCCTTCGATTCTCCTGAACTGAAAGAAAATGAGGTGGAGAAAGTGATCATCGTCAATACCTACCACCACATCGAAGAAAGAGAAGCCTATTTTGCCAAAGTGAAATCCGGACTAAAAGACAGCGGTAAGTTGTATGTTATTGATTTCTTCAAAAAAGAACTCGACTTTGGTCCTCCTGTATCCATGAAACTGGATGAAAAGCAGGTGATAGGTGAATTGATTGATGCAGGCTTCAGGAATTTTAAAGTCGATGTTGATTTGCTGCCTAATCAGTACATCATCATTGCAGAGTAATACCGAGTATGAAATAAAATGTCGCATATTTTGTTGACGGAGATGGAAATACCCCATGAATTCAGGGTAAGGAATAAATGTCATGGTTGGGAATACCGGAGAAACAGATTTTATGATCGCCTGGAAGCTCTGATGGAATTCCGCTACCTTCTTTGCTATGAAAGTTATTACACAACCCTTTTCAATACCAGCGCAGTACGGTTGGTATTGTAAAGGCTAAGAAAAGGAGTTGACCCTTCAGAGAACGTCTGGTATCTGATCATGTTGTTTATTCTTCCATGACCACCAAATTGATGATCGTCAGAATTGAGGATGATCTCGTATTCTCCAGGTTTGGGAACAGGGAACCGGTAATTCGGGATTGAGTTGGAAGTATGGAAATTGAAAACAAAGATCAGGTGGTTTCTTTCAAATATTATGGTCTTATTGCCGTCGTCCACGTTTAGCTGGTTGCCAAAAAGTGATGTGATGATCCTGTTTTCCTTAATCACTTTTATCATTGCCTTATCAAATGCGTCAAGGTATTGGTATTTGAGATCGGGATTGTCAACCAGCGACCATTGTCTGCGACAGTGTTTATAACTCCAGCCATTGCCTTCCCTGGGGAAATCGATCCATTCAGGATGCCCGAATTCGTTTCCCATGAATGTCATGTACGACTGACCTCCCAGAGAAATAGTAAAAAGCCGTATCATTTTATGGAGCGCCATACCCCGGTCGATGGTCAGGTCCTGATCGTCCTTATGCATATGCCAGTACATCTCTTTGTCCATCAGGCGAAATGCAAGGGTTTTGTCGCCTACAAGCGCCTGGTCGTGCGATTCGGCATAAGCCACAGTTTTTACATGAGGCAGACGGTCGTTGAGCACCTGCCATACTTGGTTCAGGTTCCAGTTTTCATCACTGTACTCTTTCAATAATTTGATCCAGAAATCAGGAATGCCCATACCCAGGCGGTAATCAAATCCAAGCCCGCCGTCCTGAATAGGGGAGGTGAGGCCAGGCATTCCGGTAACGTCTTCAGCTATTGACACTGCATTTGAGTTAATACGATGAATCAGGTCGTTAGCCAGTTGAAGGTAAGTAACCGCATCCCATTCCACACCCTGTCGAAAATACTTTTCGCGCTCATCAATGGTTTCCAATCCATGGTGGTAATACATCATCGAGCCAACACCATCAAACCTGAATCCATCAAAATGGAATTCTTTCAACCAGTATTTGACATTGGAAAGCAGAAAGCGCAGCACCTCGGTTTTACCATAATCAAAAAGCTTGGAATCCCACTCAGGATGGTCGCCCCGGCTGCCGGGATGAAAGTATTGTCCGTCGGATCCATCAAACCGGTTGATCCCTTCTACTGTATTTTTGACAGTGTGGGAGTGAACAATATCCAGTATAACAGCAATGCCCATTGAGTGTGCTGCTTTGATCAGTGACTTTAACTCCTCCGGTGTTCCAAAACGTGAGGATGCCGCAAAGAAGTTGCTTACATGGTAGCCGAATGAGCCGTAATAGGGATGTTCCTGTATGGCCATCATCTGGATTACATTGTAACCTCCGGCTTTAACACGGGGAAGAATATTCTCTTCAAACTCATGATATGATCCCACTCCTTCCTTTTCCTGGGCCATACCCACATGGCATTCATAAATGAACAACTCATCATTTTTGCCCAATATGAACTGATCATCCTCCCAATCGAATGGTTCCTGAAACCAGAGCTGAGCGCTGAAATTCTTGGTGTCTTCATCCTGGATTACCCGGTTTATAAATGCTGGGATCCTGTAATTCAGGCCCATATCAGAATCCACTAAAACCTTGATCTTGGTTCCATGTTTGAAGGTGTCTTTGTTCGATTCAAAATCGACAAACAATTCCCAGACCCCGAATTCATTTCTTTCAAGCGGATGCGTAAACTGTTCCCAATTGTTAAAGTCACCCATCAGGTAAAGCGCTTTGGCCTGTGGAGCCCACTCACGGTAAACCCAGCCATTTCTGTCAGTATCGAAATTCAATCCGAGGTATTTGTAGCCATCAGCAAAATCATCCAGGCTTCCGAAGTCCTGTTCAATCAATTTGAGTTTCTGCAAATACCTGTCGTGTCTGTCCTGGACATCCTGCGCGCTTGGTTGAAGCCATGGATCGTCTTTTACAAGTTTTAAGGGTTCTTTTGACATGGTTTAATATCTTTTTGACGAAAGTACAAAATGAGGAAGTAAGTATTAATAGAAATTAATGAATAAGCTGTTCAAAAAAATTACCCTAACCTGCTGATGTTTTGGAGTGAGTTGAAATCTTTAATTTCAATGTCATTACCTGAGTAAGCGATATGACCGTCAATGCAAAAGTTCTTTAAAGTTCTGACAACATTGTCTTTTGACATTCCTGAGAGTTCGGCCAGGTCGTTTTTCGAAAGCAGCATTTGAAATTTTCTACTCTCGAATATTTCTTCCGAAAGATAAATTAAGGTGTCTGCCAATCTCCCTGCCATTTGTTTCTGGGTAAAATTTATAAGCCTGTTATAGGCCGATAAGGTGACTTTACTTAAGTGCTTAAAATATTCGTCGGCGAAAGCCATATTTAGATGCAATAATTCCCGGAATGAACTGAGTTCAATATAACAGGCACATGAGTCCGTCAATGAAGTAACAGTAAAGTGGTTCTTGCGATCGACAAACATTCCCGGTCCTCCAATAAACGAGGTAGGACTTATAATGCCCAGCATTAGATTTTTATTGCTTGTTCCTTCGAGGTATACTTTCGCCAAACCGGAATTTAAGGATATTACATGTGTTAATACAGCCCCTTGTTTTCTGATTGTTTCTCCTTTTTTAAAATAAACGGCTGTCTTGTTTTTATCGAGCATCTCCAGTTCCTGTTCAGATAAAAGCTTAAACAATATGGATTTAAACTGACAATCCAGACAAGACCTGTTTTTATCAAACGGTTCGTTCATAATTCAACACCTCAGTTTATATTTACTCGTTCAAAATTATATCGAACCAGTAACTATTCATTAAAATCCAGTAGAGTAAGGAAGCGTTTAGAATTGATTTAGAAATTTCTTCAAATATAGCAAATCGGGAGATTTATACCGATGATTAATCTTTTTTGTCACTTTGGAAGTTTTTGTAATCCCATTCACATATAAGTTTTATCCTGTCTATAATATTTGCTGTAACCCTATTGTGGATCCGCTCCCATGTTCTGTTCAAAATATTCAGATTTGAAAGGTTTTTATTTCCATAAAAGTTGAACCCAACGACAATAAAAAGCTGCGACTTTCCAATTTCATCCTGTTCAGCAATTGAATCACGTACGTACATTGCGAAAACCCCGATAGGGTAGCCACCACTGCATCTATATAAGAGAAGCCGGCCATTGTTACTGTCAGGATCTTTTTGAATCTTTATGGCATTCAGATTAAACAGATGTAGCAAGTGATACCCGAATATGCCATTTTTTAATTTAAACAGGTTGCTTGACAAACCAAACAGTGTTATTTTTATCTTTTCCAGGCTGCCGTTAACTACGTTTGCTTTTGCAATGTGATTTGGCCACCAGCTCGAATCTCCATTCCAGGTCATCAACTCATCAAATATAAATTCCGCGGGAGCATCAACATGAATACGGTGGATATTCAACATCCTGTATTTATCAACACCGATACCGGTTCTTTGAAAGATTAGATCGCTATATATCTTACGCTCGTCCTCAGATTTAGTCTCAACAAATGTTGTATTTCCCGGAATATTGAGAAAGAAATTCCTGTAGTCAGAAACAATATTTTTGCTCTTTTCAGGAGGTTGTGTTAATTCATTTCTAACTCTAATATTTTCGTCATGATCTGCCATAATAACCTAAAAAAGGATTATAATGAAAGTTTGAAAATATGCTCACTTCATCACATTTATACTCAAATCTGATATTTTGTTTCTGATCATTGCTGCTGTTTCTTCTTTCCTTGGGTTAAGCACACGTTTCCCATAACTAGTATGGTATTGGTGAGTAGCGAAAAAATCCAAAGAGTAAAGATAAAATTCTTCTTTATTGAATCTTCTTCTTTCTGTTTTCAACCATTCCAGACGTAATAATTCGGCATAATCAAAATATTCCGCTTTCGAAGACAAATACATAAGATCAGCATCACACAATATTTCAGAAATTTTGTCTTTTGGATTTTGAGGCACTTTTGTAGCTAATATCGCATCAACAACTTGTTTAATAATTGAATCATCAACATTTTTAGATTTTAGAAAATCAGTAGCATATATTGTGCTTTTTACCTCATGCTCATCGTACGATTCGATAAATCCAATATCGTGAAACAATGCACAAATTCGTAACAGATTCAGATCTTCCTCACCTAACTGAACGTATTTGCCAATTATATCTACATTTTTTAACACGTCTAACGTATGCCTTTGGTCGTGATAGAGACAATTTTCAGGCAGATTTTTATCGAGCAGATTTAATACATAAATCTTTGCTTCCACCACCATTTTATCATCTATCTTTTTCATTACAAATATTAAGGATAATTAGATTCTCAATAACCTATTACCGGTCTCTAAGTTTTTTATTTGTTTCCCGGAGTCTGTTCGACATTTTTTCTAAAAGTCTGTATGCCAGGGATGGATCTTTTTGGATGGTTTTATAAAAGTTCCTTTTATCAATGGTCATTATTTTCGCGTCACCCATGGCTTTAATTGTGCAGGAACGAACATCCTTTTCAAACAAACCCATCTCACCAAAAAATTCAGTTTCGCCCAGTTCGGCAAGCTTTATTTCTGTCTCACCTGATTCATCAATTACCTCAACTTTGCCTTCCTGAATTACATAGAGGCAATCGCCTGGATCTCCCTGTTTAATTACTACTTCTCCATCTTTATATGGTCGTCCTAACTTTTTGCTTTTCATTTTTTTTATTATTGGTTCTGGTTAATAATGTCTTTAAAGTATGGCCAATCAGGTTTATACTAAATAATGGATTTAAAGTGCGTCTCAGGATATCTGTATATGTAGCGCTGCCCGTAAAAGTATCCCAGAGTATAGAACTCATCAGCCTTTTGTGGTTCGCTTTTGATTGTTCATTAATCACCATGCTTAAGAGTCCTTTCTTCAGAATGGCAGATTTCTGAATAACTGTAGTCGTAATAAAAATAAGCTTGCCGACCAGGTTATCGCGATCAAGGTCATGACAAACCGGTTGGTAATGACGTTTTAAATCACTTTCTGAGATACCTTCAAAAATGGCAGTCTTTGCCGCAGCTTTTGCAGTGATGTAGGCTGCGCCGATCCCGTTTTTGTATAATTTTGAGGAAGCGGAATCCCCAATCAATATTACCCGGTCACCATAGGCTGATTTGGCTCCATCCATGTTGATCGATGGATAGCACTGGCAGGGCATTGCGCTTTTCAGGTCAAGATCTTCCGGAAAGCATTCCTTTACAGGTTTGGCATTTAGAAACGCTGAAACAATCTCTTTGTTTATGTTGGATCCCAACAATACGAGGGTTACGTAAGGACCTTTTGGAATCAGGGCCCCAAATTTAATATTTGGTAAGTTCAATAAGAAAACATGCATCGAATCTCCAAAATATTCATCGACCCTTTCTTCACCAAGATAAAATTCGCAAATATGTGTTTTGGTAGTTTTCGGTGGTTTAAATGAGGGGCAAATATTTTCAAATAATTTAAGTGTCCTTGCATTCAGGCCAATTGCACCAATGACCAAATCATATTTTTTTTCCAAGCCCTCTTTTGTTTTGATGGAGATGCCGTCGGTTTCGCGCTCTGCTTCGATCACTCTTCCTGAAATTGTTTTCGCACCTCTTTCTTTACACAATTCAAGTAAATAATTGTCGAAACTAAGTTGTTCGGTATCTTCTGATCCCAGTGGACCAGAGCCTCTGAACATCGAAGCAATGCGCTGTTCATGAAGGGGTGTTTCAATGACTGTTGTTCCTTGTTCCAGGTGGAGGGTATATGATTCTATTCCCCTGCTAATGACATTCGAAGGAAGGACGATGCCTTCTGCCGAAAGGCTTTGAATAAGCGATTCAGACACTATACCGCCACAGCGGTTGCAACCAGGAGGTCCGGTACAATTGAAATCTTTCGCCTCGATGATATCGATGTCGATGTCCAGACCATACCTTTCTGCAAAGTCAAGAGCAAAATAGGTAAAAAAACTCCCGGCAGGTCCGCCGCCTATTACAGCTATGTTCGATCCGTCTTTTAATTCGAGGGTGCCGGTACTTTCATCTTTCATAAGGTTTTTTTCTAATTAATTCAGTTATGGTTTGCTAATTTATGATTTCATGTTCGATAAAATACATATCTATTTCGCCAACATTCTTAGCTGAAATTTTTCCCCGATGATGGCATTTAAAGCGCTCTTTTATTAGCTGAAATGTTGCATCCGAAATATTTACTTTTCCTGCTTCTCCATTCGATTCCATCCTGCTGGCAATGTTTACGGTATTACCCCAGATATCGTAAGCGTATTTCTTTTTTCCTACAACACCGGCCACAACAGGACCGGTATGAATTCCAACTCTCAATTCCCATGGAATCAATCCCTGTTGTTTCCTTTTTTCGTTCTCATTCATCATAAAATTCTGCATCTCCAGGCCCACTTCTACTGTCTTAAAAAAGTGATCATCCGTTTCGGTTGGAATTCCCCCGGCGCACATGTATGCATCTCCTATGGTTTTTATCTTTTCAAGTTGGTATTTATCAACAATCGAATCAAAGGCCTGAAAAAAAGTATTCAACTCTGCTACCAAATCATTAGGGGTAAGTCCTTCAGCTATTTTAGTAAAACCTTTGAAATCGGTGAATAAAACCGTTACACTTTCATAGTCTCTTGGTGTTGCCTTACCCTTTAATTGCAACTCTTCGGCTACTTTGGCGGGCAATATATTCAGTAAAAGGTTTTCAATCTGTGCTTTCTGTTTATCAAGGATTTTGTTGATCTTAACTTTGTTCAGGTAGTTTCTGAATGTGATGAATGCAATCACCAAAACCAACACGATACCAACGATCAATGCATTCCGGGTAAACTTCTGTTTCTGAATAGTAAGCTCATGCAACTCCTTCTCTTTGGTTATCAAATCAATCTGGCCCTGCTTTTTTTCAATATCATAGCTTAAAGTTGCCGCAGTGATTCTTTTATCCATTTCGGCATTGTAAAGGGTTTCCTTTATACGTTCATATGCTGTGTGATATTCAAATGCTTTTTTGAAATCTGAAACGGTTTCATAGTTATAGGCCAATCCACCGTAGATTTTACTTAGCTCTGCACTAACATTTATTTCTTCTGCAATAGGCTCAGCCTGTTTAAAATATTTAATAGACGATTGAATATCACCGAATATCAAATAAGTTTCGGCCATTCCTATTAAAGCCTGTGCAATTTCCAGTTTGGCCTTTCTTTCAGTTGCAATTCTCAAAGCCTCTTTCTGATATTTAATAGCCTGGTCTTTATCACCCTTCTTAGCATACACTTTACCAATATTGTTGAGTGTATATTGCACATTGCCGGTTTCTGATTTTCTATAAGCTTCAAGTGATTGTTCAAAATACATCAAAGCAGAATCTGTATCATCTCTTTCAAAATAAATTTCACCCATATTTACCGCTGTAGTCCCTATAGCATCATTATCTCCCAGAGCTTCACTGAGAGGTAAGGCTCTTTTATAATATTCAAGAGCCCTTGAATGTGTCGCTTCTTTGTTATAATAAACAGCGCCAATATTTACAAGTGCGGTAGCGATTCGCAGAGTATCGCCAATTTGTTCAGATACACGAAGAGACTGAATGTAATATCCAACTGCTTTATTATCATCACCGCCGTTAAAATAAACAGCGCCAAGGTTGTTAAGCATATTGGCTACTCCAAGTTTATCACCTATCATTTCAAATTTTTCCATGGATTGCTGCCAAAACACCAGCACATTTGTATAATCACCCTGAAAATAATAAGCCATGCCGATGCTTTTCAAGGCAAAAGCCTGACCCTTCTGGTATTCAATCTGCCCGGCAAGGTCTCTGGCATCACTTGCAATGCTGATAGCTTCTAATGGATTGGTCCTGCATAATTTTCCTGAAAGCGCGAGCATAGTATTTACTTTGGATGTGTCAGGTGGTGATTGTTCAATAACAATCTTCAGGCTGTCAATTTGCGAATCCTGTGCACAAAGGGAGAGAGAAAAAAAAGATAAAATAAACAGTGAAAACAATATTTGTATTTTCATCATTTTATGCTCAGTACGATATGTGAATAAAAATACAAATAATTTCAAGTGTTGTAAATCATCAATGATTATCAATTAAATCAACCAACAAACAGCGAACCTGGCATTCACTATTTGTTGGTCAATTAAAGTATCACTTTTTAATAACTCTCAATATCTTAACCTCATCTTCCAAATCTAATTTAATCAAGTACATACCTTGATCCAGGCCGGAAAAATCAAGCTCAATTAGATTTAAATTAATGTGCTTAATACTTAATCGATAATGATGTCCTTTCAAATCATACACCGATACATAATCAGTAGTAAGCAATGCACTTAGTTGCACATACAGAATACCTGATACAGGATTCGGATAAGCATATATTTCTTCCGTTTCACTACCGGCTGAAGCTGATTTATTACAGTTGCCCGAGTTGGAACTTACTTTAACTGAATTGGATGTCTTCTGGCCTTTATGGTTATAACTGGCAAGTACCCAATTTAAATCAACTCCATCGAATGGTACGCTAAATGCTCCTCCTCCTGACAGGAATAATTCAGGTTGATTCTCACCATAGAAAGTATCATCTCCATTGTCACTTGATAACTCATTATCCGGCCCTTTGAAAATATAAACATGTACGTCGTTCTTATTTTCATAAGAAAAATAGACAACATAATCAAATCCTTCTACAGGAGGGTCCACTTCCTCAACACAATCCAGTTTTGGAATAATGTGCTTTGTGCCCGGGCCAAATGGGTTCACGTATAATGTCCCCGTATTAGAAGCTGCAAAGGTGTAATTATCAGCCGTCGCGGTAGGGGTAAGTTCATAATCCCCTGCATCTCCGTTGTAAGAGGGACTATAAGAAATCGAGACAGTTGGATTAACATCACCTTCTTCTTCATCACCTGCAAAATCCCCAAATTCATAAGTATACACAGGCTCATTGTCTCCCTTAAAGATGACATAGGTATCTGGTGAAATGGCAACTGTTGTGCTGAACGGATCTATATTTAAATAAGCAGTCGCGCTGCCAACGTAATTCAGGTCGTTAACAATCGCGCTAACTGAATATTCACCGGCGTCAACAGGAAGTGTTGAAGAACCGTCATAGGTAACATCAACAACTAAATAATCCGGATTAGAGGTTACCGTCACTGCTTTTCCCGATCCGTCATAGGTTTGTGATGTATTTGATATTTCAATATCTGCCGTTGCAGGTGTTATTGTAATAGCGCCTAAGCCATACTCTACATTGAAATTGGAAATATCAAAGGTGTTTGACAAGAATGTTCCCGGAACTATTAAATGCACTCCCACTGTGTTACCTGTAATCAGGTTAATGGAATTTAAATCTACATCTCCTGAACCTCCTTCAGCCAGAACTTCGATGTCATCTTCGTCTAAGATGACGATAGTTCCGGTGTTGCTATTCACATTAAACATGCTGGTATTGACCAGGGCTGTAGCATTTACCAGGGCTGTTGCATTAACAAGTGCGGTGGCTTGCGATTCAGCAGGGTAGTCATTGACCAGGGCAGTGGCATTCACAAGTGCTGTGGCATTCACCAAAGCAGTCGCGTTTACCAGGGCTGTGGCATTGACTAATGCTGTTGCATTCAATACTGCCTGAGGATCCAGTCGTGATCCATTCACCAGGGCAGTCGCGTTCACCAGGGCTGTGGCTGATACCATAAAGCTTTTGTTCACAAGAGCCGTCGCGTCAAGCAAAGGTTCACCATATTCGTTCACCAGGGCTGTGGCATTAACCAGCGCCGTGGCATTGACCAACGCGGTCGCATGTGTTTGTTGGATTGCATCATGTATTGCTTCATCATCATCCGGATCAATTACAACAGGATTGGGGTCATCATTATAAATGTAATCAAAGTTTGAAATTATTATTTCTTCTCCATATATAAAGACCGTATCATGCGGGATAATGGTAAGACCCATTTTATCAATCGTCAGAAATTCCGTCTCAAACACAAATTCATAGTTCTCAAGAAGGTAGATATCCAGATCGGTTGAGGGGTCAACTCCACTTATTGGGTTCAACGGGTCATCCTCTGAAGGGACAATTTTCCATAGCCCTACATCAGTTAATGAGTTTGCATCTCCAACAGTAACTAATTCTATACTTTCAACCCTGTTGAATATATCTCCCCCGGTAAGGTAGGTTAATCCTGCTTCTGACAATGGTATCATGCCACCTTCCAGGGTTTCGTAATAATAGTCAGCGGTATATTCGGGCAATATTTCTCCATAAAGTTTAGATTTTTCATGGATGATGGTTACGATAGTTGGTTTTGTTGTGAAAAATACCGGATCTGATAAACCCCCGTCGGTGCCGTTAGTCAAAGCAGATGCAGGGTTATTAAGCTGAATAGGTGAATACCGCTCAGTGAAAGGGCCTATTGTAGCGCTAAGCTGGTTTCCGGTAACCGTGGTTTCAACGGGAGTATTATTAAAATAGATTTCTGCTCCATCGGCCAGGTAATCACCTACAACTGTAATCTCAACGTGATGAATACCGGGAATTGAATCATCGGAATACGTAAATGTACTTATAATAGGGGATGGGTTGGCCAGCGCCAATAAGGCCTGATCAGCCTGAATAAGCCCTTCACCTGAAGAATAATCAAAGAACTCTTCATGCAGGTCAATTGCAGTACTGCGCAATGTTTGCCGCACATCTTCGGGATCAAATGATTCAACAGGGGGGTCTTCTCCAACAGAATAATATTTTTGATGTGCCGATAAAAGCAAAGCGGCAACCCCGGCAGCATGTGGTGCAGCCGCTGAAGTGCCAAAGAAATTAGGGAATCCGTCTCCCTCATAATCCACTCCACCCATTTGAACAGTAGTATTGACACCATTGGGTGCAACAAAATCCGGCCTTTCCCTCACAACTCCATTTACCGGAGTCCCTCCTCTGGAAGAAAAACTTGCTACAGAAACAGTATCCATATCTGCACCATAGGCGGGTGTATTCGTATAAAGAAGTGCTCCAACCGATATAGCGCCATCCGCATTTGCCTGTCCTACCAGAGTAGATGCATTGGGATCACCGTATTCATTTATTGTTAAATCACCTCTGAAGACGATATATTTAAAATGTATTGCGGATTCACCACTCGCTTTCGAAATGATAATGTTAGCATCCACCGGATCCTCAGTAACGATAAAGGGTAGAATCTCTATTGGCTGACTTCCGGTATTCACACTGTTATATCCAAAAAGGATATTACCACCGGCGTCAGCGATAAAAATATCCATGTCCGTATTGGTTAGAAAGTCCCCTGAAGTGTAATCATCCCATTGAAGTACGACGGTGTAACTACCCTGATGGAGTGTTATACTTTGCAAATAGTCACCTCCTCCAAAATCGTGGGCGTCACCTGTTATACCTGGCACACTTTCGGAATATGCTGAAAAATCCGCATCGAAAGCTTTGGTACCATAATTACCGGCCGCTGAAAAATAGGCAACACCCTGGCCGGTCACTTCGTCAACAGCCTGAGCTACCACACCATCTCTGAAAAATGGTTCTGTGATGTAAGAAATATCGTCAACTATCACATCACAACCTGCCACATAGTGAAGTTCTTTTATGCCTTCAGCAAAATCCAGCGCACTCACAAAACCTGTTCTAAATGCCAACTCAGCCTGGGGCGCAACGTCATGTATGATCTGTAACATGGCCCTTCCTTCATCTGTGCCCCTGCCTGGAGCGAGGTCAAGCAAAACATCTACCGGTAAAGAGTTGTCAGTATTACCGATGCCGGGCAAGTCTCTTTGTAAAACGTTATTGGCCGCGTCATTGCGTGAAGCATCATAACTATCAGATAAAACACCCACTTTAACGCCTTCACCATAAACATTAAAAATATAACGTGAAATGAATGAGTTCATCCCAAGGTCACCCTGTGTATCAACATTTCCTACTTTCAGCACAGCAGAATTAACAGGCCGGGCTATTTTAAGCACAGATGTCAAATCATTTAACAGTAAAAGATTTTCTATTGGGAACCATCCTGTGGCTACAAATTCAGCGGGAAGTTCATCCAATAAAGTAAACCCCAAAAGGCCAATCTCCGTTTTTAGATTATCATATTCTTCCGCAATAGCCTCTACTTTAATCAATACTTCGGTACCAGCATCGCTGATGACAAAAATATCATCAGTCACTACATTATTTCCAGCATCGTAAGTATAGTATAATCCTTGCAATTCGGCTCCTATCAAAGAAGTGGCATCAACTTTTCCATTTACCGGGGGAAGGTAATAGGGTTTTATTGCTTGTTGGCATCCATCCAGAACGGTTTGAAATTCATCTATTGTAAAAGTCTCAATCAACTGTTGACCAGCTGTTTTTACAAGTGTTTGCTGTTCCTGAAGACCACCGGAAAGCGTATAGGTAAAAGTGAATTCACCTGATTCACCATTTCCAAATCCACCGGTACCGGTTACCCTGAATCCATCAAATGGATCACCACCTAAACCTGGTCCGAGGTCGATATTATTATAATTGAAATTACCATCAATTATGGTTATAAAAACATCGGAGTAAGTTCCTGCATCAGCCTCAACCGAATAATGGTTTAAAGCCTTGCAGGTTGGGCCTGCACATCCATCGTGCCTGACAGAAAGAGTGATAGTATAACTATCGTCTCCATTATCAATAACAGATGTGATCGCGGTAGTATACCCCTGCCCATGTTCTTTTGCAACTTCACAATCAGATTGTCCGTTAAGATTCATGGACAAAAACATACCGATAAGAAAATAAAAAACAGGCTTGTGAAGAAATCTGTTTTTTGTTTGTGTCTGAGTTTTCATGTTTAAAAGATTTGGTTTTGTTACTAATTTATTTTGGTTAATTAACTGGTCATTTTCATGTAATACTTAATATTATATGGCGTTCAACTATGTACGAAACATACAAGCCTGATAGGACATAAAAGCGATTGTAGTAAAATGAGATATCGCTCTTTAGGTTATCCCTAGTAAATCAATCAATAAGCTAATAGTCAAAATCAGGTTAATCTATTCTGATTGAGGCAAAAATAATTTTATATTGTTGTTAGCCGCCGTTGAAATTAATGATATTTTGTACGAAATAGGTTGACTTTTCTCAATCCTGGAAAGTTATTAATCGGAAATATCACGTTATACAACGTGTTAATGACTGGTTTATAAATTAGTTATAACCTCCCTTAATTAATAGAAAAGAAATAGGATTTGACAATTATCAAAAAATAATGTTATTTATTCTTTTATGTGTTAATTTTAGAAACTCTTTAACAGTATCAACAATGGCTAACAAAATCCTGAATTTTATCTGGTTTAACCTGGAGTTGTTTTTTTGGATAATTGCTTTGATCTTATTGTTTGTTATAGAGCCTGATCAGGTGCATTTCACTCTCTGTCCCATAAGTAACCTGGGATTTGATTTCTGCCCGGGCTGCGGCCTTGGACGATCCATTCATTATGCGATGTGGCTTGACTTCAAAGCATCTTTCAATCTTCATCCGGTTGGTATTTTCGGATTGATCATTATTTTACACAGAATATTCATTTTAACTGTAAAACTTATTAAAACAAATAATCATGAACACTACACTTTTACAACTCATTCCGGGCGTTGACGCAAACGAGCTGGCTTACCTTAATGCTCTTACCAAAGATCTGAATGAAGATCAGTTGAGAACATTCGCTGCACTATACAATGGCGAAAGAAGAAAATCAGACATGATCCTCATTGGAGGAGTCGTCGGACTTCTGGGCGTTGGAGGAATCCAGAGGTTTATGGTCAACCAGATAGGGATGGGTATTTTGTACCTGCTGACATTTGGACTTTGCTACATCGGCACAATTATCGACCTGGTGAATTACCGTTCGCTGGCTTTCGAATACAACCAGGAAGTAGCCAACAGGGTGATGCGGGCTGCGGTAGCGATGAACTAGCCCCTCTGCCTTCGGCATCTCCCCGAGGGGGAGAAATAGATTTGTTATTTATACATTCAGTGGTCCATCCGGGCATTTCCAAGTAGGGGGAGGAAGCACTTAATACGAAGTTTTAACTTCCAGAAATTATTAATTGGGAATTAACTCTGCGCCCATTGCGGATTCTTATGCGTCATTGCGGTTAAGAAAAGATTAAACCGCCATGGTCGCTATGGTTTCGCAAGGGGAGAAAAAAGTAAAGAGGATGATTATGCTGATTAACGGCAATGTTGAATTTCGCGTGTGAAAAATTCGGTATTGTTCTTGGGATTCAATATACCTGGGGAAGAAAAAACGAATTATACAACCTTATCAATTTTTCCGATCCGGTTGAGTATATTCCTGCTACCAATCTTGCTTTACAAGGAACTCGTCAGAATAACATGAAGATAAGCTACAACGAAATCAGCCTGTTCTTTGGTGTGACTTATGGTTTTGCGCATGATTGAAATTTAAAAAAATGTACTTTCGAGCACAAATTAAATTCTTTGAAGATAAAACTAAGCTTATGAAAACAACCAAAGTCCTATTTATCGGAATCCTGATTGGACTAGGATTCGCCATCACCGGTATTACGCTAATGGCCTACAAAACAGCACCAGAAGAGAAATCCTCACCTGTAAATGCAACTGCTGACAGAGATAGCTATTTCCCAAATACGGAAGATTTAGCTCCTGACGAAATGCGGTTAGTTGCCTGTGGAACAGGTATGCCAACAGCACGTCCAAAGCAAGCAGCCTCATGCTGGTTAGTTGAGTTGGGAAATGGTGATAAATTCATCTTTGATGTTGGAACTGGATCGGCAGAGCGTATTTCGGCCCTACAGATTCCTTATAATTATATTGATAAGGTTTTCCTTAGTCACCTCCATACTGATCATTTCGGTGACCTGGATGCATTATTTATCGGAGGAGCACTTGCAGGTCGTCAAAAACCATTGCAGGTTTATGGTCCAAGCGGAGATACTCCGGAACGAGGAACCAAATATGCTGTTGAACATTTGAGAAAAGCACTTACATGGGATATTGACGGACGAGCTGGAATCACTGATCCTCGTGGATATCATATAGAAGCTCACGAGTTTGACTACAAAGCTATAAATGAAATTGTCTATCAGGAGAATGGCGTGACGATTCGTTCATTCCCCGCAATTCATTCTTTGGACGGTCCCGTGAGTTTCATCCTCGAATGGAATGGTCTCAAATTTGTTTTTGGAGGTGATACTTATCCTAATAAATGGTATGCTGAATATGCAAAGGATGCTGATATTGCGATACACGAGTGTTTTATTACCGTACCGGACATGATTACGAAGTTCAAATTCACACCACAAAGTGCGCTGGCAGTGGGTACTCAGATCCACACCGCACCTGAAGCGTTTGGTAAAATGATGTCAATCATCAAGCCGCGGATGGCAGTAGCCTACCATTTCTTTAATGACTACGACACACAACCAGCCATTAATGATCGTATCCGGTCAACCTACGATGGTCCGTTGAGTCTGTCCATTGACTATATGGTTTGGAATATCACCAAGGATAATATTCGGGTTCGAATGGCAGTTGTTGACGAGGACATCTGGCCACCCGAAGCAACCATGAAGCCTCAACTTCCAGATCCCAGCCAGAGGATTCCTTATTCGAAAATGATTATAGATGGCAAATACGACATGCATGATGTGATTCAGCCAACGTATGATGCGATCAACAAGAAATATGGTCTGAATGAGAAACAGGATTAATACCAACCCCTGGAATTCGTTTGAGTTGAAATAAGTATGAGTTGAGTATTGGTGGGCAAATAATAATAATTGGTGTCACTTATTCAGGCCAAACATTTCCAGCAATTCGTCTTTTGATTATGATTCTTGCAACTTGATAAGTGTTTTTTGTTGTGGATATTTAATGGTGGTATGAATTGATTGTTCGATTTACTCGCTCTACCTGGTCTTTTAAAAACTACAAGGAACATCAGGTCTGATACAATATCAGTATAGTGTGGTTTTTCCTACCTTCGAAAAAGTTATTCCTCACTGCCAATGACCCCAAAATCCAACAGACTGCTCAGACTTTTTAAACGATTCATCCTCGTCTCAACGGCAATAATTATTTTTCTTTTGATCCTTTCAACAATACTTTTCAAATACTACAGAGACGACATAGCGCGGACGGTACTGCTTAAGGCCAATACCATCCAACATGGAGAATTAACTTTTAAGGATGTTTCTTTCAATCCATTTGTACATTTCCCTAATGTCTCCATCGAATTGGATTCTGCCTTGTATTATGAACAACCTGCTGAAAACAGGGAAGAGGACAGCATCCCCATAATTGCACTCAATCGCCTCTACATGGCTTTCGATCTGGTTGACTTGCTCAAAGGAGATATCAATGTTTCAAAAATCCTTCTTGAAAATGGCAGTCTGAACCTTATTACTTATGCTGATAACACACTGAATCTAATGAATGCCTTTGGTTCGTCTGCTGACAGCATTCAAATTGAGGCTGATTCAATAGAAGCTTCTACAGACGAATTTGAATTGAACCTTGAGAGGATCGCCCTTCGAAACATCACTATTTCACATCATTATATCCCGAACTCAGTAAGCTATTTTTATGAGATCCCTTCGCTTAAGGCCTCTCTCAATTACTGGCCCGATACGATCAAATGCTCGTTGAATGCCGACCTCATTCTGAGAAAGGTAAAAATTACTGATGGTTTGATCCTGGAAGATAAAAAAGTAGTCTTAGGCACCTCATTTGCCTTAGGCAGAAAAACCAATAAATTAATCATCGAGCCAAGCCGGTTAATGTTCGAAAAATCCAGTTTTACAATTGAGGGCTCCCTTGGGCTCGATAAGAATGGGTTTATCAATCTTGGTGTTAAAGGCGACGACAGGGATTTCAGAATTCTTGATCTATTCCTCACCAATGCAGGAATTGAGAATATCCGGAACGGCGACCTGTTCTTCGAAGGGACAATCAAAGGAAAACTCTATAGTGGTATACCGATGATTGATTGTTCTTTTGGATTTAATGAGGTGGAGATTCAAATTCCAAATACGAATAAAAGTATCAGACAGTTGTCTCTTAACGGATCATTTAAATCGGGTATAAGAAAAGACCTGTCAGGGGCAAGTTTGGATATCCGGCAAATGAAAGCTCTGTTGCCAGGTGGAAAGCTTGATGGAAAATTAAAAGTACGGGATTTTGTCTCTCCGAACATCGATCTCAGCTTCTATCTGAAAAGCAAAGTGGATGGTTTTCATGAGATATTTGACCTTGGTGAAATAGACAGCTTGGTAGGAGGGTTGGAGATAAAGTCAGAAATTAAAGGGAAGATAAATCTTGATGATGAAACATTTGATGATTTCATGCACAATTCAGTAGTCCGTTTTGATAGCATCTCCTTTGTCATTCCGGACATTAACAGGGTGAGGAAAATGCATGGAAGAATTGAAATTGAAAAAGACACTGTTTTCTTTAGTGATTTTGACTTCTGGTTTGGTACAAGTGATTTCAAGATCAATGGCAGGGCGACAAACGTACTGTACACATTTCTCGATGTGGAAAAAGAAATAGAGGCCGATCTGCGAATTAAATCGGCGGTGTACGATTTCCCGGATTTTTTCTCCTGGGATCAAAAAATAGCCACCGGCTTTCCCTATCGTATCAAGAATATCAACCTTTCTGTGAATCTCCATACCTCTACAAATGATTTGAAAAACTTTATCAAAGTACCGAAGATCATCTTCAGTATCCGGCATCTTGATGCAGAGATCGAAGATTTCCTGCCGCCGGTTTCAATTAAAACCGGATTATTCACCCTTGCCGATAAGGACAGTACACTCCACCTTGACTTTGACAGGTTCGCGATAGAAATGGCAGGAAGCAAGCTTAAAACAGAAATGGATTTTTATTCACCACCTGTTGATCCGGATTGGCTGCGCATTGACCTCGATGCCACAGGCATTAATCCAAAGAAAACATTTGCGTACTGGTTCAATGATTCCATTGGCGAATATTTTGATGGAAAGCTGGATGGGAAAATGCACCTGGATTTGATCCTCTCTCGTAATTCCCTTCTTAACTTTGACAAACTCGATTTTACTGCAGCCAGGCTGGATTACGTCAATGCGATTGATACCTTCCAGGTAAACAATTTGAGGTTTGATTCAAAGGATATCAGCTATGATCTGTCGAAAACATCAAACATCTGGGAAACATTATCTCTTGAATCCAAACTGATCGCCAGATCTTTCGTGACCAATCATTTCGAATTGGATGATGCAGATTACGATATCAATGCTGAAAAGGGAGTTTATCACATTCAGCCTCAAAATAGCCAATTCTTTGATCAGGTTGGGGAGGGCTACGTTATACTTCGGCCTCATGCAGAGACTCCATCTTATGAAATAAAATACAAAGTAAGTCAGTTCGATGTAGCTAGATTGTTTGACACTTTTTTGGAAGATACGGTCCTGACAGGCAAAATGGATCTGGACCTGGATATGAAGTTCTTCGGTGAGGATTGGGATGAGATCAAAAGTAACCTTGATGGTTATCTACTTTTAAATGGTAAAGATTTAACCCTTTATGGGCTGGACCTTGATAAGGTGATCGACCGGTTCAAACGCAGTCAGCGGTTTACTTTCGCTGATCTCGGTGCTGTTCTGCTTATGGGACCTGCAGGCATCCTCGTAACCAAGGGATCAGATTATGCCAGTATTGCAATCCTGAATCGCGGAGATTCAAGCAGGGTATTTGAACTGTCATCCGATTGGGAGTTTAGCAAAGGTGTTATCTCACTTGCCGATGTGGCATTTACAACAGAAGAGAACCGGATGGCAGCCAGGGGTTCTATTGATTTAGTAACAGATACCTTAAGCATACAAATTGCCCTGTTGAATCCACAAGGCTGCAGTGTCTTCAGCCAGAGCATATCCGGCAAGATCGAAGAACCAGATATGGGCAAGGTGAAAGTAGTTAAATCCCTGCTCGCTCCAATTACCAACATGGTCGATAAAATGGCAGGAACAGAATGCGAAGTGTTTTATGATGGTAGGGTAAAGCATCCGGGGAAGTAGACTTAAGACCTAAGACAGAAAGCTTGCCCGTATGGGATCTGAAATGCAGAGTCATGAGGCAGGGTGCAGATGTCCTGTTGTACTGATTGAGCTTGGCAGTTTGAGGTTGCTTCGCCTGCGGCTCGCAAAATACGTGTTTCAGTAGTTTGATCTGAGCAAGTTCAGGCCTGGCCAAACAACCTTATTAAACCCGACCTTGCGAGCCAAAGGCGAAGCAACCTCCAATACCAGTATTCGTTTTTAATTCGCACATTCTTGGCCTTCTTGAATGTTGAATGATGATTAATGAATTATGAATTGAAGTGCGGTTCAAATATGCTTACGTTGTCTAAATAGCAGCCAACACTTACCATCTAATCCATTGCTTTGCTATTTTTGACAAAAACTTACATCCTTGAAGAAGCAGATTCTTTTTATCCTGTTTACTTTTCTTTTCTTCACCCTCCGTGCTGACTTCATCTCTCTTATCCGTGCCGATCAGTGCGAAACAATTATCGAAATGTTTGTCGAAGAAGACCGTATAAGGATCACTTTTGAAATAGGTCTGAACGATATGATCTATTTCAAAGAGATCATTCCCAATGAAATGATGCCTCCCGAAATGAAAGGTCTGGATAGGGATAAAATGCTCAGGGCTTTTTTTAAAGAAAGGTTCATCATCACTGCCGATGGTAAAATTTTAAGCGGGCAAATCTTAAAGCAAGAGATGCTACCAAGGGTTTACCGTGCTTCATTGTACACAGGAGTTGTTGACACCACAGCTTCCATAAGTCCTTACGTTTTGTTTACCGAAGTAGAATATCCAATAAATAAACGCCCAAAAGTAATCACAATTACACCTCCTATTGATGAAGGCTACACATCTACACTGGCGAATATTGGATTTATTGTTTACCACAAAAATATTCCTGTTAACGACTTAAGATATCTTGGCGCTAAAGAAACCCTGCACCTGGACTGGACAGATCCATGGTATTCAAAATTTGACAACAGGAATCTGAAAAGGCATCATAGTTCTTCTTTGCTTTCATTTCTCTACATTGATCCTTACGAAGTCAGACACGAAGTATTGGTTCGTATTAAAGACCTCGACTACTGGATAGATCTTGGTTATGGCATTGATGATAAAATTCCGGTTAAGGATCAGGCTGCTTTAAA
>JAUXDH010000218.1 GCA_030618545.1 Chlorobiota bacterium | reverse complement strand
CCGCCGGGAAGTTCGGAAATGTTTAGCTCTCTGGCATTGCCGAATTCAGCCACTCGGTTACCAATGAAAGAATATAACTCTACATTACTGAACCTGTCCTGGTATTCAGGTAGGATAGTAATGGTTGAAGAAGCAGGATTTGGGTAAAAGATGCTGCTTATCTCCTCTGCTCTACGATTATTGATAAAAGACGGTGATTCCATAGATGTAGCTGTTTGCTTTATTTCGCTGGTAATCATGTCGTGGATGATGCCGTAAGCATAAATCTCATCCACATCCCAATCCTGATGTGCATTGTATTCTACCTCTATTTCCCTGGTATCACCTACTTGATGCATCTTCACCGTATCGTTAAACACCCATTTCCGAAATACATCATAGTGAACCTTTTCACCGTTGGGTGCATCATAGTCGATTGTTTCTTCAGCCAATCCGGCAAAAACAAGAACCGTTTCAATACCGGGATTTCCACTGACACGCGTGATCGTTAAATTAACTTTGTAGGTATCACCTGAGACAGGTGTTTTGGTTACTCCTAATTGATAGTCAGACTGAGCTCCCAGCTTTGCCTCGATTTGTTCCGCCTGGATCAAAGGATTCTGCGGGCTGATCACATCACCCTGAATCACAACTCTTGGGGTAGCTCCGTAAACACTGTAAAAGTCGGCCCTGCTGTCATTTTCTTCAGGATTGTGCTGGTGAAAAATACAGCTAGAATATGGGGCGCTCGGATGATAAGAGATATGCTGTACCTGGGGATAATCTGCAAGTGTTTGATAAAATGCAGGATTCCTGGAAGAACAAATGCCACACCTTGTATTGGTAAAATGCTCTATGATTACTTTTCGTTCAACCTGGGCCAGGCCAGGTATTGCAATAACAAGAAGCAGGAAGTAAAGTATATTTTTTTTCATGTTTGTGATTTAAGGAATTTGTCGTTAAACATTAAGAAACCTTACATCATCAAACAATTAAAATGAAGAATTGTTTGGCCTCGCATAGACCATTTGCACTACGTTGATATTCCTTTGAAGAAAAGAAGCTTCGCAGCAACAGAGATAATACTCCCACTTTCTGATAAACGTTTCATCGAACCCAAGTTCTTTAACCGAACTCAGGTTATCCTGAAAATTTTTATACCAGTTCCGGAGCGTCTGTGCATAACTGTTACCCATCTCCTTCAAACTGTAAAGACTGAGGTCGCTCGTCAGGTTGACCGACTGATTGATCTTACCAACAGAAGGCAGCAATCCACCCGGAAAAATATGTTTCTGAATCCAGCCAATACTTTTTCGGTATGCATCGTATCGGGAGTCAGGAATAATGATAGCTTGTAATCCAAAAACGCCTTGAGGTTTAAGTAGTTCATTGATCTTTTCAAAATATTGCTTGAAATATTTATGTCCCACCGCTTCGATCATTTCAATCGAAACCACTTTATCGTATTTACCCTTTACTCGACGATAGTCTTCCAGGACAATGTCAACCTGTCCCTCCAGTTGTTCAGCTTTTACCCGCTCAGTCGCCAATTTGAACTGTTTTTCCGAGATAGTAATTCCTGTCACCTTACATCCGTAGTTTTGTGCCGCATGAATTGCAAAGCCTCCCCATCCGCAACCGATTTCGAAAACATGGTCTTCCTTTGATAATTTGATTGACTGGCACAAACTATCATACTTTTGTTTTTGAGCTTGCTGAAGCGAAATATTTTCTTCAGGAAACAAGGCGCTCGAATAGGTCATAGTCGGATCCAGAAAATGACTGAAGAACTCATTGCTCAAGTCATAATGCGCGGTAATGTTTTTTCTCGCTCCTTTTAAGCTGTTTGGCCTGAGTGCATGTAAAATGCGGTTGGAAATTTTCAGTAAGTTGATGGGATTGGGTGATCCTGTTGATCCAGACATGTCCGGAAGGTGGCTGATATTAAGAATGAACCAGGATGCAACCTTTGTGATATCAGATGTTTCCCATAGCTTATCCATGAAAGCTTCACCAAGGCCAACATCCCCATACAACACAATTCTTTTGAAAAACGATTCGTCATTCACCCTGATATCGGCAACTACTTCATCCCCTTCGCCAAAAACATGCGTTTCATTATTCATAATTGTAAAATGAAGTTTACCCAGCTTCATTTTGCCCAATAACTTCAAGACTATTTTTCTGTAAATGGATTGCCGCATCGTTAGTTTATTTTTTGAAATAGTAAATATCTTTTTACAGGGGCAGGTTTTAATTT
Organism: Chlorobiota bacterium; assembly: GCA_030618545.1. Lineage (GTDB taxonomy): Bacteria > Bacteroidota > Bacteroidia > Bacteroidales > F082 > JAADID01. The sequence goes on along the minus strand of JAUXDH010000218.1, from coordinate 1,465 downwards.
TTAGGATTAAAAGTCGCACCATTAATCCACAGCTTTAGTGTCTGCCGATAAATCAAAGATATAACTTGTTAAGTTAACAAAGGGAATTTTATCAGATTTTTTATCAGTGAGAAAAAAAAGAGTTCTCGCAGATGACCGCGGAGTTATGCGCAGATGCCGCAGAATGGTTCGTGTACATCAATTTACAGAACGTTACACCATGATGTATCAGGCAGTCTACTATCAGATCAGGAAAAGCATCCAATTGACACAAGGAGATTAAATAATATATATGCTTCTTGTATTCTTTTCATAATTACTTTATCTTTGGTTTATTCATTAATTACCTAAATCCACTGCCATGAACTATGAGTACCGTTGCCCCAAATGCCATGGGTATATCAGGATTGGAGAGCATATCATTTTGTCGGCTAAAAACAAGGACCTGCCTGGAGGGCTTATCCTTTTACATCCGGAACCCGGCAATTATGCTGTAATAAGGCATTCAACCTTTAATTATGAAAAAGGAGATCTGGTAGAGTTCTTCTGCCCGATCTGCCACCACAATCTGGATTCAAAAAAACACATGAATCTGGCCATGCTAATTATGACTGATGAGTCAGGCAAAGACTATGACATTTACTTTTCGAAAGTGGCTGGAGAATACAGCACTTTAAAAATGATTGGCGAGCATATGGAAATATTTGGCGAGCATTCGGGAGAGTACCTTGATTTTTTCAGCCTCAGCCAGAATTATTAAAAAAGCAGGTTTTTGAAAAATTAATTTAAATAAAGGAGAATATCATGCCCAATAAGTATTTGTGTCCAAAATGCCGAAGTCACCTAAAGGTTGAGGGGAGAATCATCATTTCAGCTAAAGCAAAAGATGGTTCGGAAGGATTAATATCTTTAAGTCCCGAGATTGGTAATTACACCGTAAACTTCCCCTCCACAATAAACCACAAATCAGGAGATTTACTGAATCTCTTCTGCCCTGTGTGCCACCAGAACCTTGCCTCGTCCAAACACATCAACCTTGCGATGCTTATTGCAACAGATGAAAAGAGGCAGGAATTTGAAGTCTTTTTCTCCCAAATTGTAGGTGAACAAAGTACGATAACCATGATTGGTGACTTTGCGGATCTTTTTGGTGATGATGTGTACAAATACCAGGACTTGTTCAAACCCAGGCAGATGTTTTAGCAAAATTCAGCAATGTACTCTTCAATGTTTCTGATATTCTGAAACATGATACTTATGAAGTCTCCCTTTTCCGGCTTATTGCCGCATGGGTTGAAAACAACTGATGACACTCCTGCTTCTTTCAATTTGTTCTTTACCTCATCTGACGGTTCACCTTCCCACAACATCAGGTTTGCAGGATGATGATCCAGGTTGTCCTTGAAAGCTTCCCATTGTTTATCAGTAGGATATTCACCAGGTTCCCAGTGCTCACTTATGATCTCTAACCCATAAGCTTTGCCAA
>JAUXDH010000055.1 GCA_030618545.1 Chlorobiota bacterium | reverse complement strand
CTTCCACTCTTCCATTCTTCCCTCCTTCCCTCCACCCCTCTTTCATAAAAATGCATGAACCTTTGTAACTTTGGCCTCTACCCATCGTCACCTTTCTGAAATGTCGAGAACATTGTTTGATACGAAAGTCATGCCTGTCACCGGAAAAATGTACCGGTACGCGGTCTCAATCCTTAATGACCGGGAAACAGCACATGACGTCGTTCAGGAATGTTTGATGAAGATTTGGAAAAACAGAAAAAAACTACCAGAAGTGAAGAACATCGAATCATGGACAATGCGGATCACAAGGAACCAATGCTATGATTGGGTAAAGGTTAACCGGTATATTTTGGAAACAGACCGGGATATCAACAGAGACGATCTCGCGAGAACTGACTCTTCCGGGGCAGATGAACAGTTGTTGATTAATGACCAGAAGATGTTTTTCGATAAGGTAGTCAATGCGCTTCCCCGGAAACATCGTGAAATATTTCATTTACGTGAAGTTGAGGGATTGACGTACCAGGATATTGCTGAAATACTGTCACTCAGCCTCAGTGAGGTAAAAGTGACTTTGCACAGGACACGTCAGCGGATCAGATCAACAATGGAAAAAATTGATAGCTATGGACTTGCGAATTGAGAAACTACAACAAAAGTATTGGGCCGGTGAAACCTCGCAGGCTGAGGAGAAGGAGTTGAAATCCTTTTACCGGCAAAATCCTTCACTAACAAAGGATGGTACTTATTTCAGATTTTTAAATGAATCAAAAGGTCAAAATCCTGATCATTCATTTACACATCCCGGAAGGAAAAACAAACCTTACTGGTGGTCGATTGCAGCGGTTATTCTTGTGTTGTTTACTGTTGGCATATTCTTTTTTCATAACAACAGCAACCAGCAAACGTATGCAGTTGACGATCCGGAGAGGGCATTAGAAATTACCAGGGCTTCTCTCATGATGGTTTCCGAAGGCCTGAATAAAGGAAAGACCTACTCTACTGAATTGAAAAAAATAAACAAAGCGAAAGAAATCGTAAAACAATAAATCATGAAAAAAACACTTTTAATTATCGGGTTAGCGTTCCTGTCGATGGCCGTTATGGCACAGGGAACCGTAGTCACCAAGTATTTCAATCTGCTTGAGGATAATGAAGACTACACAAAAGTATCTGTCAGCCAGAAAATGTTCTCCATGTTTACTGAACTGGAAGCAGGAAGCGAGGCTGAAAAAGAATTTCTTGAGGCAGTCAGCAAATTGAAAGGCATGAAAATGATCATGGCTGACAGCATTGGTGATGCAGCAAAGATTTATAAGCAAGCCGTTACTGACGTAGATAAAGCTGGATATGAAGAATTGATGTCAGTAAAAGACGCTGAAGAAAATCTGAAATTCTCCATTAAGGAAAAAGATGGTATCATTGAAGAGCTGATCATGGTAGCCGGCGGGAAGAAACGTTTTGTCATGCTTAGCCTTTATGGTGAGATCGATTTAAAAAATATTTCTAAAATTGCACAGGAAATGAGGATCGAAGGCATGGAACGCCTGGGTAAAATGCATGACGAGCATGGAGAACACGAAGAAAATAACGATACTTATTAGCCTTCTGGCGTTTATGGGGCTGATCTTTCAGCCCCTGAATGCCCAGGAAGACCCGCTCAAGGATTTTGCTGATTCGCGCAAGGAATTGAAATTATGCTTTTATCCGAGCACACTTCGGATGATCAACCTCAGCAACAATCCTGATTTGAACGAGATGGTAGGAGGAATCGAAAAACTACTGATCTACAATCTTGATTCGGCTGCACGTGCTGATAAATCCTACAAAGGTCTTATTGAAACCTATACAGAACTTGGGTATGAAGAATACATCTCTGCATATGGAGACGGTTTGAGTTTTTTCATTTATGGTAAAGATGGCAGCAAAATCAACCAGTACATAGGAATCATCGCTCAGGCAGAAAATGTCAGTGTCTTCTACCTGAAAGGATTTGTTGCAATGAACAAGTTTCCTGACCTGATTCAATCAATGAATGAGGGAGATTTTATAAACCCATTCGATTTTAATCTGGACGATTTTGGAAAGAATACTGAAGATCAATAGCCTGACCAAGCATTTTGGCAGAATTCATGCTGTGAACAACCTGGAACTCGAGGTTTTTAAGGGTCAGGTATTTGGAATTCTTGGGCCAAACGGCAGTGGAAAAACGACCACTTTGGGAATGATCCTGGATGTGGTGGCGCCTACTTCCGGAACTTTTCGATGGTTTGATGACGGATGTACAGTTGAGGCAAGGAAAAAGATCGGGTCGATACTTGAGACTCCCTGCTTTTATCCCTACTTGACTGCAGTACAGAACCTGAGAATCACAGCTCATATCAAACAATGCGGCACCCAAAACATTGATGCTGTATTAAAGCAGGTTGGTTTGTACGATCGCAGAAATGACAGGTTCAAGACTTACAGCCTGGGCATGAAGCAACGCCTTTCCATAGGCGCTGCCCTGCTGTCTGATCCGCCTGTACTCATCCTTGATGAACCCACTAACGGCCTGGATCCGGAAGGAATTGCAGAGGTGAGGGAACTGATCCGGAAAATTGCCGGCGAAGGGAAGACAATTATTATGGCAAGCCACCTTCTGGATGAAGTGCAGAAAGTTTGTACACACTTCTGTGTTCTTCGTAAGGGTTTTAAACTACATGAAGGCAGCGTAAGCGATACGCTTGGTGAGATCAACAAGGTAGAAGTTTCAAGTGAGGATATGGCCAAACTGGAGGCTGTGATTCAGGATTTCAAGGGAATGGTATCTTATCAGTCGAATGGTTCTGCCATCGAACTGATCCTCAAAGATGATGTGAATGCCATCGCTGTAAACAATTACTGTTTTGAAAATGGTATTACTCTGAAAAAACTTTTAACACACACCAACACACTGGAAAAGGAATTTTTAAAAATACTGAGGGAAAATGATTAGGTCACTGACATTGGAATGGTTGAAAATCAGAAACTACCGGGTATTCTGGATACTGACAGGCATGTATTTTCTGGCTCTGCTAATTATTGCTTCAGGAGGGATGTTTTTGCTGGAGTGGTTGAAAAACCAAGGTGCCGATTTCAAGGGTATTAATCCAACCATCATACCCATCTACGATTTCCCTGACATCTGGCAAAACACCACTTACCTTGCCACTTTCGTTAAAGTACTGCTCGCTTTTATAGTAATTATCTCTGTGAATAATGATATTACTTACAGCACCTTACGACAGAATATCATCGATGGCATCAGCAAAAAAGAATATTTACTGAGCAAACTGTTATTTATCATAACCATGGCTGCTGCCAGTGTGCTCTTTCTTTTTGTAATTGGATTTATCAATGGATCAATTTATTCGCAGGTGTGGGGATGGGAATACATTTTTGATGAAATGGAATTTCTTATTGTATTCCTTTACGAGGTGGTTATTTATTGCACGCTTGCTTTTCTGCTGTCTCTCATTATCAAGAAAGCCGGCTTTGTTATCGTCGCCATGTTTCTTTACACCTTCATGTTTGAACCAATAGCGACTGCCGTCATGCTTCATGCTCCTTATTTTGAAGGCACAATTGTCAGGGACATTGCACAATTCTTTCCTATTGAAGCCTTAAACAAGCTGATCCCTGTACCTTATGGCAGGTATGTGTTTTTAGAGATAGAGGACAATGTTTCAATCACAGCGATCTTCATTGCGACAGGATGGTTTGTATTCTATCTTTCGTCGATCTTTTATATTTTGAAGAAAAGGGATTTGAATTAGTTTTAGAGACCTAGGACAGAAGACTTAAGACGCAAGACAGAGCCAAGGCAGCAGCGGATTCGCTAATTGAACAGGAATCATTCGCGAATCCGCGGCAAATAAACCATTCGTCTTCAATTCGTGCATTCTACCACAGGCCTGCCTGAATACGTTCAGGCGGGCATTCCTTTGGAAGTGGCACCTTTTAGAAATGATGATTATGAGTTTGAAGTCTTGAGTTTGGATACAAGACACAAAGCTTGCCCGTATGACCGGAGGGAATCCGTAAGGATAACTAATTACCCAATGACCGAAGGGAGTCTGCATGGATGACCAGTTATCCAATGACTATTTACCAATGACTGATTATCCAATGACCAATTAACTAATTACCAATTAACTAATTACCAGTCCCTCATTTCACCCTTGCGATCCTCTCAACCCCTTTAACCTGGTTGAGTTTGGCAATAAGCTGGTCGAGGTGTTCATGGTCTTTTACCATTACAGTTACTCGGCCTTCAAAGTGCCGGCCTTTTCTCTGGAAATTAATGGATCGCATATTTACACGCAGATCGTCGGAGATGGTTCTGGTGATAGAACTGACCAGCCCCAGTTCATCGGTACCTGTAATCCTCAGGCTGGTTGTGGAATAACTTTCTTCGCCTCCTTTCAGCCATTTAATGGCCATCACCCTATAAGGATATTTTGAGATCAGGCTTTTCGCATTGGGGCAGTTTTTCCTGTGAATGGTGATCCCGCCTGTTGTTGTCACAAAGCCAAAAACTTTGTCCCCTTGAATCGGACTACAGCATTTTGCCAGCCGGTAATTTACGTTTTTAAGGTTCTCACCTATATAAACTGTCTCCTGAGATTCTTCTCTTACAGGTTTTGTTTCTGTCTTTATCTCTTCCTTTGCAAGGACTTCCGGTTTTCTTTTAGCATGATCAGCATCCACAAATTCCAGCAGGCGTTTTTTTACATCCTGCATGTCGATCTTCTCCTCTGCTATCAGGTAATAAAGGTCAGTGCCGGTATCTACTTTATAGCTTTTTACCAGGAAGTTAATAAGGTCTTCTGTGCTTTTTATCTTCCAGTTTTTCAGTTTCCTGTTCAGAATTTCTTTACCAACCTCAGCTTCCCGAAACTTTTCTTCTTTCAGTTGCTTTCTGATCCGGGTTCTGGCCTTTTCCGTTTTTACAAATGCAAGCCAGTCGAGTTTGGGTTTCTGGTTCTTTCCTGTGATGATGTCAACTTTATCACCATTTTTCAGCATATACCGGATAGGCACAACTTTATTATTCACCCTGGCCCCCTGGCATTTGGCTCCGACATCAGTATGTATTTCAAAAGCAAAATCCAGAATAGTAGCCCCTACCCCAAACTGCTTCAGATCACCCCTGGGTGTAAAGACAAAGATTCTCTCAGCATGTCCGTTTCCATTTGATTTATAAGCAAAGTCGTGGGTAATCTGATCGGGGTTTTCGAGAATATCACGAACCTGTGACAGCCAATCTTCGGTATCCTTTTTATTCTTTACTCCCTTGTACTGCCAGTGAGCAGCCTGTCCCTTTTCTGCCTCCTCGTCCATACGTCTTGTTCTGATCTGCACTTCGACCCACTTTTTATTCATACCCAGCACTGTACTATGCAGCGACTCATAACCACTTGCCTTGGGTGCACTGATCCAGTCTCTTAAACGTTTGGGATTGGGCTTGTAAATATTGGTGACAATGGAATAGACTTTCCAACAAAGTTCTTTTTCTTTTTTAGGTTTGGAATCAATGATAATCCGAATGGCAAAAAGGTCGTACACCTCTTCAAATTCCACATTTTGCCTTCTCATCTTATTGTAAATGGAAGGCACGGATTTGGTCCTCCATCGAACTTCGAAATCTACTTCTTGCACCATCATTTCGCGCTCAATAGGCCAAACAAACTCTTTGATAAAAACTTCGCGTTTGGTTTTGCTTTCCCTGATCTTCTGGTTAATGGAATTGTAAAGGTCAAGGTTTTCATATTTCATCACCCTTTCTTCCAGCTCGGTTTTTACATCATAAAGACCAAGACGGTGTGCAATGGGCGTATAAATATGCTTTACTTCATCGATAAACATTAGCGCTTTGTCACCTCTAAGATCAATGTTGCGCATATCAATCAGCCGGTGTGCCAGTTTGATGAGGATCACCCGCATATCGTTTACCATGGAGAGGAACAATGTTCGAAAAGCTTCTGACTGAAAGGAAATACGGTCAGTCCTGAGCTCTGAGATTTTATTAAAACCTTCAATGATTTCGGCAACCTGGTCACCAAATTCCTTTTTAATCTGTTTTACCAGTTGTTTAGGTTTTGTTTGATCACCATGTAGTAAAGAGCAAATAGCTGAAGTGGGTCCCAGGCCTATTTCTTTCATCGCTGTAATAGCCACATTCAGGTTATGGATAATGAAAGGGGCTCCGTTTGGCAGGAATTCATTTTTGTGCAATTCACAGGCAAAATCAAAAGCCCGGCCGATACTTTCTTTATCGGCATCACTTAAAGGAGAGATACTGCATTCAAGTAACTCTGCAAATTTTCTTTCTACCAATTCTCCTTGATCCACTGTAAACATTGATGCTCTTTAACAAAGATAGTCAGGAATAATGCTATTCCAAAAAACAGCGTTGGCGACGATACGCTAACGCTGTTTTAGCTTGCTTAGTATGTGCTGATTAGCTTTTTACCCTTCCGGATTGGACACAGGTGGGTCTTCAGCAATGGAGTCCCTCATCCGCGTATCCGCCTGGATATTCTGGAATTTATAATAATCCATGATACCCAGGTTTCCTGTTCTGAATGACTCAGCAATTGCCTTGGGAATCTCCGCTTCCGCCTGGATCACATTGGCGCGGGCTTCCTGAGCTTTGGCTTTCATCTCCTGCTCAGCAGCAACAGCCATTGCCCTGCGTTCCTCGGCTTTGGCCTGGGCAATATTCTTGTCGGCATTGGCCTGATCCATTTGCAATACCGCTCCAATGTTCTTACCAATGTCGATGTCGGCGATATCAATGGAAAGGATCTCAAACGCTGTTCCGGAGTCAAGTCCCTTCTGAAGAACAACTTTGGAAATGCTGTCAGGATTCTCCAACACAGCCTTGTGAGAATCAGCAGAACCAATAGAAGAAACAATTCCTTCACCAACACGGGCCAGCACAGTATCTTCTCCGGCACCACCAACAAGTTGCCGGATATTGGCACGGACCGTTACACGAGCCATGGAAATCAACTGGATACCGTCTTTAGCAACGGCAGCTACTTTTTTGGTATCGATCACTTTCGGGTTTACCGACATCTGAACTGCTTCCAACACATTACGGCCGGCAAGGTCGATGGCGGTGGCAGTTTTAAAGTCCAGTTCTATGTTGGCCTTATCAGCAGATATCAGTGCATTTACCACTGATTGCACGTGACCACCTGCCAGGAAATGGGCTTCAAGGTCATCGCGTTTTAAATGCAGCCCTGCTTTTGTTGCAGCGATCATACTGTTGACAATCACGCCCGGAGGGACTTTCCTCCAGCGCATCAGGATCAATTGCAGCAGCGAAATACGTACCCCTGAAACAAGCGCTGTGAACCAGAGGCCTACCGGGATAAAATAAAACAGCAGCCATAACAAAAAGATGGCGCCGATTCCGGTTGCAATAATGACATAAATGTTACTCATAATTATTCTTTTATCGGTTTAATAAATATTTTGTTTCCTGAAATCTTGATGATCTCAATTTCTTTTTCCTGGTCAATAAAATCAGAATAAGCGCTGACTTCGTAAAACTTGTCGTGGAACAAAGCCTTACCCATTGGGGCGCACCTGGAGACGGTAGTACCTTTATCTCCCACTAAAAGTTTTTCCGGATCGATCGTTCTTACCTTACTGTTAATCTCAGTACTGAGCATTGCCTTCTTCCAGGTCTTTGACCGAAGAGAAATCAGCAATCCTATCAGGCTTGCACCCAGAGTTATGACAAGGGTAATATGCCCTGACATAGATCCTTCCTCAACATAAGCCAGCCAGATTCCTGCCACCATCAGGCCAAAGCCGATGATTCCTGCCACACCAGATCCCGGGATTACCAGTATCTCGATCAGCATCATCAGTATGCCTACCAGGATTAATATGATTATTACTGTCCACATTTTTAATCAAATAAAAATACTCACTTTTTACTTCTATAAAACTTTTTATAAATATCTTTTCTATGTCCTACATGAATTACTTCTACAACCAAAACTTTGCTAATTACTGAATATATGATGCGGTATTGTTCTATTCGCAGACGATATGTATGTTTAGTGCCTTTTAACTTTTTAATTCCGTAAGGAAATGGTTCAACTGCCAACTCCTCAACTTTCGAAATGATTTTACAAATTATTTTTCTTTCAAGCCCATATAATTCTTTGGAAGCAGAATTTCTCCAGATAATCCTATAAGAGACCATCCTTTTTCAGTCTTTCAAGTAAATCTTCATGAGAGATAGTAGGTTCTTCTCTTCTTTCGGCAACAATAGCAAGATCTTCAATATCTTCTATAAGTTCCTCAAATTCATTTATGGGAAGCACTACTGATTTCTTTTTCCCTTTGGAATCAGTAATATATTCTGGTGTCATTTCACTTAATATGCTCATCGCCTTTCCTCTCATTTTATTTCAACAGTGAGCATCCTGTTGGTCATTTCATCGTGCCGAGGTTTCAGATCATTCAAAGGACCTTTTTTTACCGCACATTTACCCCTGTAGTGAGTAATCCAGGCACAGTTTTCGGCTTGCATGAAATCATGCTCACAGACATCAATCAACGTTTCGATGACAAAATCGAACGTATTGAAATCGTCATTGTAAAGAACCAGAGAGTGAACCTCACTTTCTTTCTCTTCTGTTTCTGATACCGGTGATTTCTGTTCTTCGGTGCTCATGTCATCTTCTTGTGGGTTAACACAAAGTGTCAAATTTACTATAATTTACATTCAGTTTCACTTTAAAAGAACGGATGTTCAGGTCAATCTTTACTTTAAGCATTAATCCAAAAAATTAATATGGTACAATGATTTTTGATTTCACCCCGTTGGGGTTTTATTTGTTTTCGCTTTTGAGTCCCCGGGCTTCGCCCGGGGCTAATGGTTTCGCGCCTTTGGTGCTGTAGAGCCCCAAAGGGGCGACTATCAATAGCCCCAGGCGCCAGCCTGGGGTTAATTAAATCAAAAATTTCTAAGCACCATAGGTGCGCAATCAAACTTTTACCACCATCTGTCAACTCTTACTATTTTTGCAGCCTCATGCAGGAATTCAACCTTTTCATAGATAAGCTTAAGCAATCGCTCAATGGGTCGCAACTCCCGGGATTGAATGCCCAGCTAAGCATGGCGCCCATCACACGGCTGGAAGAAATCAGCAGAATGAAATCAGGCAGCGATCCAAAGCAAAGCGCGGTGCTGGTACTTTTCTATCCTGACAATGGAAATATTAACATCATCTTCATGAAAAGACCTGTTGATGATACGGTCCACAGCGGACAGATCGCATTTCCGGGCGGTGGTGTGGAGGATGAGGACAGAGACTTCATTGATACAGCTTTAAGAGAAGCAAAGGAAGAGGTAAATGTCAATCCTGCAGATGTGATTATCATCGGTTCATTATCAAAATTGCATATACCACCAAGTAATTTTGATGTATTTCCCATCATTGGTTATTCGGTGATCAAGCCCGATTTTAAAGGAAACCATGAAGTAGACAGCTTGCTGGAAGTGAGTGTAAAAGAGTTGTTGGATCCTAAAACAAAAACCACCAAAACCATTCACCACCGTTTGGGAAAACTTGTTGATGTACCCTGCTTCTTTATTGAAGGCGAAATCATCTGGGGCGCCACGGCCATGATGCTGGGTGAATTACTAACCATCATCAGAGATTGAAACCGGCAAGTACTGTTTTGTTAGCATCTTTGCAAATTAGCAACCATCATTTCAGCAATCTGATATAAATTTGTGAATCTTCAAATCTCTAAATGGCATGGAAACCTCTCCTTTTTTAATGACCAAAATAATTGCCACACTTGGTCCTGCAACATCCGAACTTGAGATCATAAAACAGTTGATCCTGTCAGGAGTGAGGGTATTTCGGATAAACTTTTCTCACGGTACCTTTGATGAGTATGATCAACTGGTAAAAAACATCAGGCTTGCCAGCAAGGAAACCGATAGCCACGTAGGTATTATTGGAGACCTTTCAGGTCCTAAAATCAGGGTAGGCAATGTGATTGAGAAGGGTGTCATGCTTGAGGACGGACAGGAAATCACATTCGTCAAGCACGAAGTTGTAGGTGGTACTCCGGGAAATGAATATGTTTTCTCGACAACCTACCCACAATTTATTGATGAAGTAAAACCCGGAGAACGCATCCTGTTGGATGATGGAAACATCGAACTCAAACCATTAAATAAATCAGGTTCAGGCGCGAATAAGCAACTGAAGTGCCAGGTGATCGACGGTAGATTATTAACCAAATCCAAAGGTGTAAACCTGCCGGACACAAAGCTTTCTATGCCTGCCATGACAGAAAAAGATTTTACATGTGTTGAATATGCCGTAGAAAGGGATTTTGACTTTTTGGCCTTGAGTTTCGTAAGAACTGCGGAAGACATAAAAATTTTAAAGAAAAAGCTTTTCGAGCTTAAAGTCAGGCCTGAAGGCCTGGAGGTTACCGGAGGGGATCTGGGCTTTTCTACCAGCTATGAAGCGGATTACATACCCATCATTTCCAAAATTGAAAAACCGCAGGCTATTGATAACCTGGAGGAAATTATCATGGAAACAGACGGGGTTATGGTTGCCCGAGGGGATCTGGGTGTGGAAATGGATTTGGCCGAGGTGGCACTGCTTCAGAAAAAAATTATTAAGATGTGCCTCAGTCACATGAAACCGGTGATAGTGGCAACCCAGATGCTGCAAAGCATGATCAACGAGCCGGTTCCTACCCGGGCCGAAGTCTCGGATGTGGCCAATGCCATCATGGATGGGGCTGACGCCGTGATGTTGAGCGGGGAAACAGCAGTTGGCAAGTACCCTGTGGAAACTGTCAAAATGATGAACAGGGTGGCTCTAAAGACCGGTGAATATAAAAAACAGGAATTCTCAAAACGAGGTAAATTCATGCCGTACGAAGGTGTCCTTAACAATAAAGCTGCTATGGCGAGAAGTGTCCATTTGATGGCCCGCGATATCCAGGCAAAATTCATCATCACATGGGCGCATTCAGGGGGGAGCACGGTCTATCTCAGTCAGCAGCGGATGGAAATACCGATTATCGCCTGCGGAGAAAACGAAGAGCGTTTAAACCAGATGTCACTTCTTTACAGCATCACCCCTGTTTTCATGAAGCAGCCTGAATCGGGAAGTAAGTTTATCGAGGCGGTGAATAAACTCCTGCTGAAAAAGAACTGGGCAAAAAGAGGAGAGCAGGTTATCGTTGTTGCCAGCAGTCCGATAACCAAAAGAGGTATCACTAACAGGGTGGTTATCCATGTAGTAGGTTCAATGTTAGAAGAGTAAACTTTCCGCACGGTCTGACGCGCTGGAAATAACCTTTGTCCCAACTAAAATTCAAGTTCCATCTGTGTTTCCGGTCCATCCCCTTTTGTTTCGTCCGGATTTTCCTTCAACTTTTGCTTTTCTTTCAATTCTGGCTTTTTCTTCTTTTCTGATTTTTTCTTTGCTTCCGGAATCTCCTTCTCTTCCTGTTTATCCTCCGCGTTTTCCGGTTCAGCAATAGATTGTGGTTCTTCTACCTCAGCATTTTCAAGCCGATCTTCTTCTGCCGGCAGTTCTTCTTTTTCCGGTGAATCGTAAGGTAAGGGATCCATGAGGGTTATCTTTTTGACATCTTTATTGGACAGTCGTTTTCCTTTGGCCCGATAACTTTTAATGCCAATGAAATCTGCCAGTGGTACAACTTCAAATTCTATCTCGTTACCCTTTTTTGGGTTCACTTCCAACTCAACCCTTGGCAGATAATCCATTGAGTAAAGAATCATCTTCGATCCCTTACTCTCCGGAATAAACATATATTTTTTATCGATGACGGTATGGATCGATATCTGGAATCGCTTTGCATAATACTTCTCCCGTTCTCCATCAACATAAACAGCGGTAATAATTTTTTCAGGATCATACTTGGAAAGATGGATCATCTCATCATCAAAGTAAGTGTTCAGGTCATAACTGGTAAGCCGGAACTCACCGGATGAAAGGATGATCAACAGTTTGTCGTCGCCCTTAAAAGCGCCGAGGTATTCTCCCCTTTCTTCTGTATTCAGCCTGCGAACTGTATCGTCATACCAGATACCCCTGGCGCCGAGAGTAGAAACACCCTGCTCCCTTTGCAGGATATTTTTAATGGTGAATCTAGAAAGGATATTTCCTCTTGCACTTCTCCCTTTAATAGCCAATTGGCTGAAATCAAAATCGAAGGATGTTTTTTTCATTCGTGGTTTTGGCCGCAGGTTTACCTTTATCACCTCAGCTTCTCCGTTAGGGTTCGCAGTGAAATAGATTACTTTGCTCCCCTCTGTTCCGGCCGTGATGTTATACCCTTTATCCCTGGTAATTCCTTTTACAGGGAATCGTTTGACATAGTATTTACCGCGCCGGCCATCACGGTATATCAAATTGTAGATCGTACGGTCGTCATTCTTTTTAAATACTTCCATGTGGATCACATTCTTTCCAATAAAAACCTTCGGGGCAATCTTCATAATGGTTAATGTTCCATCATCCCTGAATACAACGATATCGTCAATATCCGAACACTCTCCCACATATTCATCTTTCCTCAGCGATGTCCCTGCAAATCCTTCCTTGCGGTTTATGTACAGTTTCTGGTTGGCAACTGCTGCCAGTGTGGCTGAAATGGTATCGAAATTCCTGATCTCAGTCTTTCTCTGCCGGCCCTTTCCGTATTTCTTTTTTATCTGCCTGTAGTAGTTTATCGAATAGTCGATCAGGTTTGCCAGGTGGTTCTTCACCTCCTCAATCTCGTCTTCAATGGATTGGATTTGCTCAACGGCCTTGAAAGCATTGTACTTTGAGATACGTTTTATTTTTATCTCGGTAAGTCTGACAATATCTTCCCGGATTATTTTCCGTTTTAGATTCTTCTTAAATGGCTTTAATCCTTTGTCGATGGTTTCCAGAACACTGTCCCATGTTTCACAATTCTCTATATCAAGGTAGATCCTATTCTCGATGAATATTTTCTCCAGTGAAGAATTATGCCATTGGCTTTCCAATTCACTCAGGCGTATCTCCAACTCGGTCTTCAGCAAATGAACTGTATGATCTGTGTTGTGTTTTAATATATATTTAACAGAGAGAAAAGCGGGTTTTTCATTAAATATCACACAACTGTTGGGAGAGACAGATACTTCGCAATTTGTAAACGCGTACAGCGCATCCATCGTTTGGTCAGGGGATACATTGGTTGCCAGTTGTATGACGATCTCTACATTTTCCGCGGTATTGTCATCAATCTTTTTAATCTTGATCTTGCCCTTGTCATTGGCTGAAACAATCGAATCAATCAGGCTGGTGGTGGTGGTGGTGAATGGTATTTCATTTATTACCAGTGTCCTTTTATCAAGCTGGGAAATCTTTGCCCTAACCCTTACTTTTCCTCCACGCAGTCCCTCGTTGTATCTGGCAAAATCAGCCATTCCTCCCGTTGGAAAATCAGGAACGATGTCAAAACTTTTTCCCTGAAGATATTTAATGGAGGCATCGATCAATTCGAGAAAGTTGTGGGGAAGGATTTTTGAGGCAAGACCTACAGCAATGCCTTCAACACCCTGGGCAAGAAGCAATGGAAACTTAACCGGTAATGTCATCGGTTCTTTATTCCGGCCATCGTAAGATGATTTCCACTCTGTAGTTTTGGGGTTAAATACCACCTCTTTGGCAAAACCGGACAATCGGGATTCAATGTATCTTGGAGCCGCGGATCTGTCACCTGTCAGCACATTTCCCCAGTTGCCCTGGGTATCAACCAGAATTTCTTTCTGACCAAGCTGCACCAGTGCATCTCCGATGGAGGCATCTCCATGCGGATGAAACTGCATGGTATGACCGATGATGTTGGCCACCTTGTTGAAGCGCCCGTCATCAAGACGATACATGGCATGGAGAATTCTGCGCTGAACCGGTTTCAATCCATCATCAATCTCAGGAACGGCCCTTTCCAGAATCACATAGGATGCATAATCCAGAAACCAGTTTTCATACATTCCTTTGATAGGCACCGTTTGGTATTTCTCATCTTTACCAGCAGACTGTTGATCCTCTAATTCGTTGGTTTCCTCCGGTTCGTTCATATTTAAAAAAGCAATGTGTTATCTATTTGATGATAATCATGAATGTCTGTCAATATTTGTGGGATCCCACTAAGGTTTGTCCAGTTGAAACTTATTTCCACAAGCGCAGCATCAGTACTTCAGCAAGCAGCATTAAAAGTGCGAAGATAATAAATAGCTTCCATAATTCGCTCTCTTTTTGCATGGTATCTATCACTTCTGAAGTGCCTGTTTGGCTAATGTCCAGCACCTGATAATTCTTAATTCCACCGGACAGCAATCCATCTGTCAATTGATCCTGATCAAGGAATTGAAGCTCCGACTCCTCGCGGTTGAAATTGAATGAAAAAACATGGTAAACCGAATCATTCAAAGCCAGGTCATAATAGCCCGCCTGGCCCACACCATCACGCACATTGATCATCAGATTACCCCTGATCAGTTTTTGTTCCGGGATGAATGAATATTGGGTTTCGTTGTTTTGTAAAATAAAAGGTTTTTCCGACGGTTCTGCTCCTGAAAGAAAAGTCTCGATTAATTCATCGTCACCAATTGTAAACGCTAGATTGTTCATTGATCCGGCTCCCAACGCAGCTCCATACATCACCGGAACAAACAATGGATGTGTATGAAAGTTTCCGGATTCTTCAGATAAAGTCACTCCGAGAAGATAAAGGCGGCCATTCCCGATATTCTTTGTCAAAAGCAAATCATCACCATTCAGCAATGAGATGAGACTTTCAAGTCCGGAACTTATCGAATAGCTGTAGCGAAAGTGATTATGAACATCAGGCAGGTCAGCGTTCTCAGGCAGGCCTAACACAGATTCCTTAAACAACTCGTGGTCTTCCTTTATTCTGATAACCCTCGTATAGGCAGTATCGAGTATTGATATTCTACCGGATTGAAGGTTTCGTAAAAATGCATTCTCGTCATTAAAGTCAGCTTCGGGGAAAGGAATAAAAACCACATTTCCACCCTGCTCAATATACAACCTGATCTGGTTGGAAAGCCCTGTGGAAATTGATGGTATCGCATTCAGAACAACCAGGTGGTAGTTGCTCAGGCGGTTGTAATTAACCTGGCGGTAATTAACCCTTTCAAAACTAAAAACGCTGTCGCTTCCATAAAACTGTTCAAGCACAGTGTTGGATTCGTCACCCGTTATTTCAAGTACATCAATGGTTTTGTTAACCATAAAAGAAAAATAATAGCGGTCATCAAAGGTGATCGGGTAATCCTCGATCTCAATCAATCCACGCTGCCAGCCTGAGGCAGTGGGTGTAAGTGTGATTGTTTCATCGATAAAACTGCCGGCGGCAATATCGACACCTGCCACCGCTTTCTGCCGGCCATTGAGGCTTACTTTAAGTGGAATCTTTTCCACATCGCTTTCGGAGGCATTTCTGATCCGAATGACAAAAGGAATGGGTTTACCGGGAAGGATCACAGGCCGGGTTGCCCAGCATGAATCCACATAGATGTTTCTGTTTTGCGCATGGTCAAGAGGCAATAAATAATAATTCGAAACAGTATCCCGCGAAAGATTTTCGAGATCAGTGGAATACTTTTGAAAATCAGATAACAGGTACAACTCCAATGACCGGTAATCCTTTTCTTCTGCCGTCCGCTGTCCGGAGGAAACCACAGATGAGATCTTTCTTGAGGATGCTGTTATACCAAAATCATCCAGGCTGGAAAGAGCTGCTTCCCTCGTGGTCACCCTGTTGGTAAATGAGCTTTCATTGTTCATCAGGATAAACCGCGCATCCCTTGGCGACTGCACTATGATCTCCCGTGCAAGGTTCAGTGACTGGTCGAACAGCCGGCCATTTTCTCCTTCAGCCATCATGCTGAAAGAGTTGTCCACATAGATGGCAGATAAAACAGAGGAGGCAGTCTGACCGTTGCCATCTTTATCAAACTGTGGTCCGGCAAAGGCAAGTACGATAAAGATGATGGCCAGTATCCTCGACAACAGCACCAGCAGATGTTTCAGTTTATTTTGCTTCCTTGTCTGAAGCGTGATATTCTTCAGGAATTCAATATTACTGAACCAAAGCTTTTTGTACCTCCTGAAATTAAACAGATGGATCAGGATAGGGATCAGGACAGCAAATAAAGCGTAAAGAAATTCTGGATGCTTAAAGCTCATGGATGCGAATGGATTTTAGCAGGCAAAAGTAAGGAAAAGATGGGGTGTGTTGCAGGTTACGGGTTTCAAGTTGCAGGGCGCGGGTTAGGTGCTATAGGTTATGGGGTTTGGGAAATAGGATTGGTTTGAACCACCCCGGCCATACGGCCACCCCTCCTTCGAAAGGAGGGGAGTATCGATGAAAACATCTCTGCTGTTTCTTACGATCACCTATTGTGTGATGAAACTGTAACTCCTCCTCCCCCTCTTAAGGGGAGCCCGCCTGACCGGACGGGCAGGGTGGACGCCGAAGGCGGACGGAGGGGTTGACGAGGTTAAAAGCGTTTAATCCAGATGAAAAACAAATGTGAATACTAACTTCCAGCAGCCATTAGTCATTGTTGAATTGTGAAAAAAGTTTAATCATACATTGACTGACTCACCAATGACCAGTGACCAACGACCAATGACTGATTACCTCTGACACCCTCCTCCGCCAAGGCTTCGGCGGGCGGAGACCGAACTAAATTATCCCCTGATCCAGCATCGCGTTCGCTACTTTCAGGAATCCGGCAACGTTGGCGCCTTTTACGTAATCCACTGATCCGTCATCTTTCGTTCCATGTTTCACACATGCATCATGGATACTTACCATGATGTGCTGCAGTTTGGCATCCACTTCTTCGCGGGTCCAGGCCAGTTTCATGGAGTTTTGCGTCATTTCCAATCCTGAGGTTGCCACACCACCGGCATTAACAGCTTTACCGGGGCCAAACAGCACACCGCTTTTTTGGAGGACTTCAA
>JAUXDH010000087.1 GCA_030618545.1 Chlorobiota bacterium | reverse complement strand
AGAGTGGACTCAAGAGTGGAAGACTATTGACTAATGACCAGTGACCGGTGACCAGTGACCAGTGTGTCCATGCCTAAATAAGGTTGACCTTTTTTTGTTAAGTGTAAACTCAATAATGTTGGAGTGCTGGAATCATTTATTAAAAAAATGCACGAACGGTGTAATTCAAAGCCATCTTCTTAGAGGGTGGAGATTAACTATATTTGAACCTGAAATGAATCGCTATTTCATCAAGATTGCTTACAACGGCAGAAACTACCATGGATGGCAAATCCAGGAGAACGCGCGCACTGTGCAGGCAGAGATTAATGATAAACTATCAACCCTCGTTGGGAAGTCGATAAATGTAGTTGGTTGTGGAAGGACCGATACCGGTGTTCACGCAAGAAACTTCTTTGCTCATTTTGATGTGGCAAGCCTGGGTATGGATGAGAACCAGTTAAGTTACAAACTGGACCACTTTCTTCCCAGGGATATCGTGGTGTTGGATTTATTCAAAGTATCACCTGACACTCATGCCAGGTTCAGTGCACTCAGCAGAACGTATAAATACTATATCACTCGAAAAAAAGATCCCTTCGCAGCCGAATTCAGTTATTACTACCATGGATTATTAGACCTGGATGGAATGCAATCTGCCTGCAAATATTTATTACTTCAGGATGATTTTACCAGTTTTTCAAAACTGCATACACAAACCCACACAAACATCTGCAATGTACTAAAGGCAAAATGGAAGGAAGATGGATCTAAACTGATATTTACTATTACTGCAGATCGGTTTTTGAGAAATATGGTCAGGGCAATTGTAGGTACCTTGCTGGAAATTGGCAAAGGTAAATTAAGGCCTGAAGACATGGAACGTATCATCGCATCCGGCGACCGGACTCAGGCTGGTTTTTCAGTGCCGGCAGAAGGATTGGTACTTGAAGAGGTTAAGTATAATTTATCTGCCCGAAAAAAAGAATAACAAAACAATTGAACCCACAAAATCTGGTAATGGTGGCGGTTCAGTATTCATCACAATTACTAAAGTGGGTATAGAATTCTACGATCTGAATAGCTTCCGCAGCCTCTTTTACGTCATGTACCCTGAGTAAATTCGCACCATTCATTAAAGCAATAGTGTTTAGAGCGGTGGTCCCGTTGAGCGCATCCGATGGGCTTGAATTGATCACTTTGTTGATCATGGATTTTCTGGAAATGCCACCCAGCAATGGCAAATCATCGATCCTGAGTTTTTCCAGGTTCTTCAGAATAGTATAATTACACTTGAGTGTTTTGCCAAATCCAAATCCAGGGTCCAGAATAATATCTTCAATACCAAAGCTACTCAGCTTGCTCACCTTCTCTTTAAAGAAATCATGTATGGTATTGATGATGTTGACATCAATCGGCTCTGACTGCATATTTTCGGGAGTCCCATGAATATGCATCAGGATATAGGGCACTTTCAGTTCGGCGACAGTTTCAAACATTTTTTCATCAAAGTTGCCACCCGAAATGTCATTGATGATGTGCGCGCCGTTTAAAACACACTCCCTGGCTACTTCAGATCGCCAGGTGTCAATAGAAAAAATGGCATCCGGAAATAGCTTTGCAAGCCTTTGCAATGGCCATACAATCCTGTTTGTTTCGTCCTCCAAGCTTACTTCTTTCGCACCAGGTTGAGTGCTCACGGCCCCGATATCAATGATATCTGCCCCATCCTGCAGCATCTGCTCCACCTTTTTAACACGTATTTTTTCCTGCTGGAATTTTCCTCCATCGTAAAACGAATCCGGGCTGAGATTAAGTACACCCATGATTCGCGGGCTCTGAAAATCAAGTTGCCTGCCTGCACAATTGACCGGCCTTGTTTTTATATCAAAAAATGTATCTTTATCGCCCATATTTTCAGTACGGATTTTGCAATTCCTGCAAAGGTAATGATAATGAAGTTTATTGATAATGAGTGAGAAAACAACTACTCAGTTTGAAGAAGTCGCAAAGCATTGTCGCGACATTTTTTCTAAAAAGCAGAAAGACTACGGCACCTCCTGGAGAATACTCCGGCTGCCCAGCCTGACGGACCAGATTTATATTAAGGCCAGCAGGATAAGGAGTATTCAAACCAAAGAGCAGCAAAAAGTAGACGAAGGAGTGATTCCCGAATTCACAGGCATTATTAACTATTCAGTCATGGCGCTCATTCAACTGGATTTGGGCGTAGCGGAAGAACCTGACCTCGATGAGAAAAAGGTACTGGAACTATACAATAAATATTTGTACGCGGCGCGTGACCTCATGCTGGATAAAAACCATGATTACGATGAAGCCTGGCGAAACATGCGGATTTCTTCGCTGGATGATATCATCCTGATGAAGCTGTTGCGAATTAAACAGATCGAAAATAATGAAGGAAAGACACTTGTGTCGGAAGGGCTGGATGCCAATTATTTCGATATCATCAATTATTCGGTATTTGCTTTGATCAAATTAATGTTAGAAGGGGAAAATGAATAAAAAGAAAAAGAAAAGCACTGCCATTCATGGAGAAAAAACCTGGCTGGCAATTGTCAGGATCGTTCTTGGATTGGTTTTTATTTTTTCATCCGTTATGAAGGGAGTCGATCCGGTTGGCACTGCCTACAGGGTGGAAGATTATCTTGGAGTCTATGCGATGGATTGGCTGAGCGCCTATTCACTCCTGATATCTTTCTTTCTGATAACTGTGGAATTCCTGCTTGGTATTGCCCTTGTGCTGAAATTGAAAGGAAAGCTGGCCATTGTGGGTGTGCTTTTGATCATGGCCTTCTTTACAGTTGTTACTTATTACGATGCCAGATATAACCTGGTTCCTGACTGCGGTTGTTTCGGTGATGCGGTAAAGCTTGATAACTGGGAGACCTTCTATAAAAATATCGTATTAATCATCCTTGCTGTCATCGTTTTCATAAAAAGAAAAACACTGTCGGTAAAAATGCCGGTATGGACACAGATGGTAGTGCTGTTTGTCATTACCGGAGGTTTTATCTGGTTTATGTTTTACAATTACAACCACCTTCCTCTGCTTGATTTTCGTGATTGGAAAGAGGGAAGAGACATGAAAACTGAAAATGAGGATGCCGCAAAGACCTACCTGATCTATAAAAACAAAGAGTCTGGCGACATCCAGGAATACACTTCTGAAAATCTGCCATGGAGAGATACGGTATGGAGAGAGCAGTGGGAATTTGTGGATCAGCGGTATGATGATTCAGAAGTTGTAAAAAAACATCACCTGATGATTGAAAATTTGAAGGGCACCGATTTTACAAAAGTCATCATTGAAAATCCTGCATACCAGTTTCTGCTTGTTTCTTATGACCTTGACTACGCGAACGGGGCGGCGATGCTGACTGCTTCAAGCCTGTTTGAGAGTACAATGAACCAGGGTGTTGGAGTGGCTTTTCTCACGTCTTCGGATACGGAAACCTTAAATAAGTATTTCCAGGTTTATGCCATGCGTTATCCATTTTTCTTTGCAGATGATATTGAACTTAAGGCAATGATCAGGTCAAATCCGGGACTGTTGTTGTTGAAAGATGGAGTGGTACTTAAAAAATGGCATTACAACGATTTTCCTGATACCTGGCGGGAAGCGAGGCTGGAAGCTGTTGATTAAAGAATCATGCTGCGATTTATACTGAGACGATTGTTTTATGGTATCCTGGTTCTCTGGGGTGTTGTAACGGTGGTTTTTCTTTTGTTTAATATTCTTCCCGGAGATCCTGCACGTATGATCATGGGACAGCGCGCCGACGTTTCATCCGTGGAAGCAATAAAGAAAGATCTCGGTCTGGATAAGCCTGTGTCGCTTCAATACCTTAAATTCCTGAATGATCTGTCACCTTTGTCCCTGCACCAACTGGAAAAATCAGATAGTTATTGGTACCTGGACAGTGAAAAATATACGTCTTCTCTGGTTGTGTTGAAAATGGGAAGCAGGGGTCTTGTATTAAAAAAACCTTACCTCAGAAGATCATACCAGAGCAAAAGGCAGGTTTCGGGAATCATTGCCGAAGCCTTTCCAAAAACCATGCTTCTGGCCGGAACATCTATTCTTATTGCAATGATCATTGGTATTTTGCTCGGGATTCCGGCAGCTCTCTACAAGGATAGTCCTCTTGACAGGATACTTTTGGTATTTTCATCCATAGGTATGTCGGTGCCTTCATTCTTTGCAGCCATACTCATTGCATGGTTGTTTGCCTTTGTGCTGGCAGAATATACCGGCCTGCAAATGTTTGGGAGCCTTTATTCCGTTGATGATTATACGGGCGAAGTTTACCTGGACCTGAAAAACCTGATCCTTCCGGCAATTACTCTGGGAATAAGACCTCTCGCCATTGTTGTCAGCCTCACACGTTCTTCCCTGCTGGATGTCTTATCTCAGGATTATATCCGCACTGCTTACGCGAAAGGATTAAGCAAATACAGGGTGGTGGTTTTTCATGGGTTGCGCAATGCCCTCAATCCTGTACTTACTGCTGTAAGCGGATGGTTTGCCTCCCTGATGGCCGGGGCAGTTTTTGTTGAATATGTTTTCGACTGGAAAGGTATAGGTGTGGTTATTGTGGACGCACTTGATAAATATGATTTGCCTGTCATTATGGGCTCCGTTTTATTTATTTCAGTTATCCTGATCATAATCAATATCATGGTTGATATTATCTATGCATTTCTTGATCCGAGAGTACGGCTGGCTTAGGCTTTTCAAGTCAATCATTTTATGCTATTTTTGCGCCTTTCAATTCAAAATAATTTTACCTATGAGAAAACTGATCGTTGCAGGTAACTGGAAAATGAATAATACATTTGAAGATGCTGAAAACCTTATCACTGAAATAGCATCAGCTCTCGATGAAAAGAAATTCAAATGTGATGTAGTTATTTGCCCACCCGCGCTTTACCTGGAATTAGCCACAGATGTTGCCGATATTTCTGGTTTGTTTGTTGGAGCCCAAAACGTGAGTGATAAAGATAGCGGCGCCTACACAGGTGAGATTGCAGCTACAATGCTTGAATCACTGGAAGTTGACTACTGCATTATCGGACACAGCGAAAGAAGGAAATATTTTGGTGAAAAAGATGAAGTGCTTGCTGAAAAGGCAAACAAGTTGCTTGACTATGGAATAAGGCCGATATATTGCTGCGGTGAAGTGCTTGAAGAAAGGGAGAATAAAACCCATTTTGACGTGGTGCGGCAACAATTGAAAAATGGATTGTTCCATCTGACGGATGCCGGGTTTGGCAATGTGATCATCGCGTATGAACCGGTCTGGGCAATAGGAACAGGTGTAACTGCCAGTCCTGCACAAGCCCAGGAAATGCATAATTTTATCCGCAACCTCGTCGCAGAAAACTATAACAGGGAAGTAGCGGAAAACACTACTATCCTTTACGGAGGAAGCTGCAACTCAGGCAATGCAAAGGAGCTCTTTTCAAATAAAGATGTTGATGGTGGCCTTATCGGCGGAGCATCACTTAAAGCAGACGAGTTTATCAAAATTGCCGATAGTTTCTAAGGATATTCCCCGGTGAATTATATTGAACTGAAGATTGACAGGCCCACAGATCCCGAAGAAGAGGATATTCTGATAGCCGAACTTGCTGCCATCGGTTTTGAAAGCTTTTTAGAAGAAGACGATGTGCTGCTTGCCTACATTCCTGAGGAGTACTTTTTCAGGGAAAAACTTGGTGAGGTTGAACTGTTAAAAACACCGGTAGAAAATTCGGGTTTGCGAATATCACTTATCGAAGACCAGAACTGGAATGCCGTATGGGAAAGCAATTACCATCCGGTAAAGATAGCCGGCAGGTGTTTTATCAGGGCCCCATTCCATGATCCTGATCCCGATGTGGATTTCGATATCGTGCTTAAGCCAAAGATGGCCTTCGGTACTGCACATCATGAAACTACAGCATTGATGATCGGGATGCTACTGGATGCCGATGTAGAAGGGAAAAGCGTTCTGGATATGGGATGTGGCACGGCTGTGCTGGCCATACTTGCTGCAAAGAAAGGGGCATCACATGTTACTGCCATTGACAACGATGAATGGGCTTATAAAAATGCTATTGAAAATGCGGATATAAATGCTGTTTCTGATATAAAGATTCTCCTGGGTGATGCCACACTATCAGGAAAGGACAATTATGATTTGATAATGGCGAATATCAATAAAAACATTTTGCTCGCGGATATGAAAGCGTATTCGGATGCCCTCCACGATAAAGCGCACATTTATTTCAGTGGCTTTTACGAAGAAGATCTTGAAGACGTCAAGAAGGAGGCGAACAAGAAAGGCTTAATCTTTGTTAGTCATGACGCTAAGAATAAATGGGTTGTTGCCATTTTTAAAAAACAATAGTTTGACAAATTCTGTGTTATTAAGTTAGTCCGTAGGATATTATGAGGCGAGGAATAGCTATTGTATCTGCTTTATGTTTTTTTCTGTTGTTTGCTTCCGGGTATATGAATGCCCAGGAATCAGATTCTTTATCCCAAAATTCAGAAGAATTTTTTCAGCAGATTTCATCTATTCTTCTGAATACTCCATCGAAAGTTAACCAGGAAAAATCGCAGGCTTTACTCGACAGGCTTTATTCACGCTGGACAATTGGTCGTTTCAACAGGGCCGAAAAAGATGCAGTGAAACAAATGGTGGAGGAGATGAGACAACGGAAACTGAAAACTTATCCCTATTTATACCGGTATGTGTATGCCCTTACCTTGCTTGCTGAATCCAAACAGTTGCCAAAAAGCATTGTTGGCTGGCATGTTTATGCCATTAAACAACTGAATGGTAAACGATCTGACAAGTTTCTCGAATTTGCCAGGTTCACCATCGAGCTGCTTGAAAACGAACGCTTTTATTTTAAAAAGTCGCTTTCATGGTACCACCGCAACTCGAAGTTTCGATTTGATCCGGATACCAACTTTCTGCTCAGGTTTGAAAAACTAACGCTTGTTGTCGCTACAAAGCAGGATAGTTCCACGATCCTGAAGACAGAAGGAGTATTCAATTATGATAAACAGCTTTGGACAGGAAAGAATGGTACAGTGAAGTGGGACCGTTTCGGGGAAGATTATGAAGACAAGATATTCGTTGAGCTTGGAAATTATCAGATCGATGTAACAAAATCCTCCTATACAGTTGATTCTGCAGTTTTGCATTATGAGCGGTTCTTTAAAAATCCTGTCCTGGGAAGTTTTTCCGAAAAGGTTATGTCCAGCCGTCCTTCAAAGAAAACATCTTATCCCAGGTTTAACTCCTACCTCGATGACTTTGAATTGAGGGATGTTTATCCAGGCATCAGCTATTTTGGTGGTTTTTATCTCAATGGTTTAAAACTATTCGGTAGTGCTGGTGAAACCAACGATGCATACATTACGATGGAGTATGATGATGAGATGATAGGAATGGCCAGGGCAGAAACTTTTCGTCTTCACGATGATAAGGTAGAATCCGTAA
Source organism: Chlorobiota bacterium (assembly GCA_030618545.1). GTDB lineage: Bacteria > Bacteroidota > Bacteroidia > Bacteroidales > F082 > JAADID01. The sequence goes on along the minus strand of JAUXDH010000087.1, from coordinate 3,615 downwards.
AAACGGAAGTGGTTTTCTACCTTGAAGGAGATTCACTTTACCACCCCAATCTTCAATTGCGGTATTTTGCGGAGAATAAACGACTCGAACTTTTCAGTACCAATGAAGGTGCTGACCTTATCCCTTTCTTTGATTCTTACCATCAGCTCGACATTTATTCTCCAGCGCTTTTTTGGTCGCTCGACAGCACCGATATGTTTTTCAGAAGGATCAGGGGAGTGCACAGTGAGGATGTGGCTGCATTTGTTTCAAGCAACTATTTTTCTAACCGTGATTTTTACGAGATCCAGGGAATGGATGAGATTAATCCTATATATATCGTTCAGAACTACCTGAAGACTTACAACGAAAAGGAAATTACCGTTAATTCACTGTCTCAGTTTATGAATATGCCTCCTGAACAAGTCTCAGCCTTGCTGATCAAACTTTCAAATAACGGATTCCTTGTTTACAATGCGCAGGAAAAGAAGGCCCTTGTAATGGATAGATTTTTTGATTTTATCAATGCAAAAGCAGGCCTGTCAGATTATGATGTGATCAGGATGGAATCCAAAGTTACAGGAACACCCAATGCCAAATTAAACCTGAATAGCCTCGGTCTTGATGTGTATGGAGTTCCTGAAGTTTTCATTAGTGATTCGCAGGACGTTTACATCTATCCTTATGACCAGAGTATCTCCTTTAAAAAGAACCGTGATTTTACCTTTGATGGTCAGGTACACATGGGCCTCTTTGATTTTTATTCGCGAAGCAACACCTTTGTCTACGACAGCTTCATGATCAACCTGAATTATATTGATTCACTTGCCTTTAAAGTGTATTCGACCGATTCATTGGAAAGAATTGATTCGGTGATAAAAGTGAAAAACATCATCTCAGAATTGAATGGAACCATTTACATTGACCAGCCATTCAATAAATCAGGATTGAAACAATTTGAGGAGTTCCCGATGTTTGTGAGCGATGAGGCGAGTTATGTCTATTTCAATGAACCATTTATCCAGGACAGCACGCTTATTCCTGAAAGATTTTACTACAGGATAGAGCCCTTTATGCTCGACAGTATTTTGACTTTCACAACCCAGGGAATGTCTTTTGCTGGCACCCTGAATTCGGGAGGGATTTTCCCACCCATATATGAGCCTCTTGTTGTGCTGGAGGATTATTCACTTGGTTTTTCTCACAAGACACCACAGGATGGATACCCTGTTTACGGTGGTAAAGGAACGTTTACTGATAGCATTTTTCTCGGTAATGATGGTTTTAGGGGGAAAGGCAGACTGGATTATCTGTCCTCATCTTCAAACTCACAAGACTATATTTTTTACCTCGATTCGTTGAAAGCAGATGCACAGCAATTTAAAGTTAGGGAAAGTCCGACAGAATATAACTTTCCTTACGCTTTTGCGGATACCGTAAAACTTAACTGGCAGGTGGATACAAATGTGATGTTTGTCGACAACCCGGTAGATTCATTCAGTGTTTTCAGGAATGCTTCCCTGGATGGCATGCTGACCTTAAGTCCTGAGAGCATGCGGGGCAACGGCTCGTTCTTTTTTGAGGAATCAGAGATTCAGTCGGCAGGTTTTGACTTTATGTACAAAGAACTCACTGCAGATTCTGCCGATTTCTTCCTTAGAAAAGATGTGGATACCCTGGTTTTTAAATCCCATGGTTATTTTGTCCGCATCGACTTTGAGCAGAACAAGGGATGGTTCGATAACCTGTATGAGAATTCATTTGTAGAATTCCCTTACAACAAATACATCTCCAACCTCGATGAGGTAGAGTGGGAAATGGACCAGGACAAGATATTGCTGAATAGTGATATTGCCAATAATTACAAGGCATTGGATACGTTAAGCGACGTGGATCTGATAGACTACAAATTGAGTGGGCCGGAGTTCATCTCAATAGATGAAGACCCTGATTCCATAGTCCGCTTCTTTGCAGGTAAGGCTACTTACGACCTCAACACATTTACGATTGATGTGGAGAACGTTAAAATGTTGAAGACTGCTGATGCGGCAATTTTCCCTTCCGATGAGTATCTGAAGATACTGAGGGATGGTGGGATTTATACATTGTTTAACGCCAGGATTATTGCAGATACCCTGAACAAATACCATTACATTTATGATGCTGAGGTAGATATCATCAACAGGCACTGGTATTATGCAAAAGGATATGTTGATTATGTGGACAGAAATGGAGCCAGGCAACCCATCTACCTGATGCGAATAGAAACTAATATTGAAGGCGTTACAACCGGGTTTGGACAACTTGAGCCAACAGAGATTTTCTTCCTCAGTCCTGAATATTTCTTCACCGGAGAGATAAGCTTCAAAGCTGATGTTGAATACCTCAGGTTTCATGGAGGTTACAGGATCAATGAAGATTGTATTGGACAGGAAGATAAATGGGTGGCTTTTGACAAAAACCTGGATCCCAATAACATTTTCTTCGATATCAACAAAAATTCGTTGGATCTTAACCAGCAGAGTGTCAGGTTTGGAATGGCTTATTCGAATGATACCCGCAAATTTTATCCTTTGATACTGCAGTCAACTGACAGCCCTTCAGATGAGGTTGTAATTGAGGCAGTGGGTCAGATTGATTACGATACCGCTACACTTTCTTACCGGGTTGGTTCAGGGAAGGTTGATATGGATGGCATCCATGAAGAGAATTTTGTAGCATTGAATACGGAGAGGTGCATCCTGGAGGGTGATGGTATTTTCGAATTTGGACTTACCTTCAACCAGTTCAAATTGTTGTCTGCAGGCGATTTCAGGCATTTGACGATACCAGATTCAACTTATTTGAATACTGCCACCCTTTTGGATTTCTACTTCGACGATGCTGCCTTAAACATGATGATCGACAGTCTGAGGTTGATCAACTCAACCGTGAAGAATCCTGGAGAAGGATATTTTCCGATGTTCTTAAAAAAGGTCCTCGGATCTGAAAACAGCGCCAGGCTGATCACTGAGTTGAGCCTTTACGGGCAAATGCAAAAAGTGCCTAAAGATCTGGAGCATGCCATCATCTTCAGTGACCTGAAATTAAAATGGGATGAAGAATCGAGGTCATTCATTTCCAGGGGGGCAATTGGCATTGGGTATATCGCTGGAATGCCGGTCAATAAATACGTTGACGGATACGTCCAGATAGAAAAGGGAAGGAGCACCAGCAGCATCGAAATATATCTGAAACTGAACAATGCACAGTGGTATTATTTTTCATTCCAGCATGGCATTCTCCAGGTGATGTCATCCGATAATGCCTTCAACGATTATGTGTCTTTACTCAAGCCTGCCAAACGTGTGTTGAATCCCGAAAGCGACACAAAGTATTATGAATATGTCATCTCCACAAGGAGGAAAGTGGTTGACTTCCTCAGGAAAATGGAGAAGATCGGGAAGCGACTGTAATATTTTTTACCGTATATTCGGCTTGTGGACTATCTCCTGATTCTTATTGGTTTTCTCGTTGCCTACCTCCTTGGGTCTATTCCTACGAGTGTATGGGTTGGAAAGTGGTTCTATGGCAAAGATGTCAGGGATGAAGGGTCAGGAAACGCGGGAGCTACGAATACTATTCGTGTACTTGGAG
>JAUXDH010000080.1 GCA_030618545.1 Chlorobiota bacterium | reverse complement strand
TAGATCTGTTAAGGTACTAATGTAAAAATCATTTACCTGATCTGACCGAAGCATGTTATTGTAAACGAATGAAAGGCGATTCAGATCAAGATCTACAAGGGCTTTGTTATTTTCATTATCCAGGTGTAATTTCAATAGTCTCTGATAGAGCGAAATCGTAATGAATTCATTGGATGCGGAATCTCCTTTCAGCTTTACATTTACAAAATCATCCACAGGCGACAACAGCTCACTCATCTCAAGTTTAACCTGGCTGCTGATATCTGCAAGGCCGGCTTCCGGAGCCGAGAAATAGGTCAGGGCACGGTGGCCAAGTAAATCATAAAGTGTAGGATAAAGCTCCAGGTTTTCTTCACCGGCATTTTTTACAATGTCTTCATATACTTTGAGCTTTACATTTTGAATCTGAACAGGGTCTTCGAGAGACGTGAGGTAATGGTCATGAATAGTCTTGTTAAGCTTAACCGCATCCCAGGTATGGATGTCTTCCAAATCAATTCCTGTAACAACACTGCGCTCATTGATCTTCCACCTGTTATCCTGGTAGTACCAATTGTAAAGTTCCGCCAAAAGCGAATGAACGATTTGCTTTTCCGGTGACGAAGCGGCATTCAGTTCCAGTTCAAAGGTTTTGATGGCATTAATAACATGCTCTTCCTCAAACCGACTTTGCAGGCTTACCCGATAGATCAATGCCTTTAAGACCTGTGGATTATTGTTTTCACTTTTAGCCGATTGATAAATCTCATCCACGATTTTCAGTGCGGATTTTGGCAGTCCTTTCTTCACATTTTCTTCAACCTGTTTCCAGGATTCATCATAATCAATGTCTTGGGGAGCAAGTAAAAAGCTGCTGATAGCAAGAATAGTGATTGAAAATATAAAATAAACGAGAAGCTTTTTCATGGGTGTTTATTTTTGGGATTAGAAAACTTAACTCGCAAGCATGGTGCCGAATTGTGTTAAGAAACGTTAAGTCAAATGTAATGCCTTTACAAGGAACTCTATTGTCCTTTCTTTATTTTCCTGATCTGCTTTTCTGAGAGTGGTTTGATAAATGAGTTTTTAAGGTTTCGATATTCCATTAATTCCATTTGAACCGTCCCAATCATAATTTCAGATTCCGCAAGAATAAGTAGATGGTTTTCATCATCGGTGACCCATACTGACATAGGATACTTACGCGAAAAAACTTCCCCGGTGACGACCAAAGGCGTGATTTTCAAACATGGCAGGTAACCCCATTTTGTTTCAAGAATGACTCGGCCATCAAACTTAATCACAGAGTTGTAAAGGGAATCATCCAGGTAAAAATTGATAAAATAAAGGCTGTCGTCATCAAAATCCTCAATACTTAATGTACGCATAAAATATACACCCGACAGGATATCATATACATCGACGGGAATGGTTTTGGTTTTTCTCCGGCTTTTGGCTGTTCCATTGCTGCGATCGAATTCCACATCATCATCAAATACATAATCGCCTTCCCTGGTGCGCCTGATGAAATGATAGGGTAAGAGTGTTTCTGGATCGACTTTCGACTCAAACCTGTCCCGGACTTTGTAAAACATATCGAAGAAATTGTTGGTTTCACCGATTCCAATAATGTGCAGAACAGGCTGTTCCCGGAAAGTGGACGCTGAAAGCTTTACGGTTGCGGTACCTGCATTGAAATCGCCCAGTGCAGAACTGTAATTTACCTGGTAGGTCAGCTCTTCTCCAACATGAAAAGCATTGTTTTGAAGTTGACTTTGGGCAATTGTTTTGTGAGACACTATCAATAACAGCAGTAGCGAGAAACAGAACAAAAGTCCTTTTTTCTGCTCAGTGGTTGAGCCAGGTTTTCTTGACGGATCTTTAGTTGACAACCACATTGATGATTCGCTTAGGCACAACGACAATTTTACGCACAGTTTTTCCTTCAATCCATTTTTGCGCATCTTCAGCATCAACAGCCTGTTTTTGGATCTCCTCCGTTGGCATATCCACCGGTAGTTCAAGTTTGAAGCGCATCTTCCCATTGAAAGATACGGGATAAGTAAATGTGTCCTCAACCAGATATTTTTCGTCATAAACAGGATTAGGTACAAAGCTGATACCTCCTTCATGTCCGATAGCCTCCCACAGTTCTTCCGCAATGTGCGGAGCATAAGGCGCCAGCAGAACCAACAAAGATTCAAGAACTTCACGTTTGTGACATTTCAATTCTGACAGTTCATTCACACAGATCATAAAAGCGCTCACTCCTGTATTGAATGAGAAGCGTTCGATATCGCCATGGATCTTTTTAATTGTCTTATGAATGACTTTAAGTTCGGCATCATTTGCCCGTTCATCATTCACAATCACTTTTTCATCTTCGTCCATATAAAGGCGCCATAGTTTCTTTAAAAACCTCACCACTCCTTCGATACCTTTCGTATCCCAGGGCTTATGCTGCTCCAGGGGACCCAGGAACATTTCATACAACCTCAATGTATCGGCGCCGTGCTCGTGGATGATGTGATCAGGGCTTTCGGTGTTTAATTTGGATTTAGACATCTTTTCCACCTCATGGCCACAGATGTATTTTCCATTTTCAAGGATGAATTCAGCATTCGCGTATTCCGGCCTGGATTTTCTGAAAGCTTCGATCTCAAGGACATCATTGTCAACCAGGTGAATATCTACATGAAGGGTCTGTGTTTCGTATTGCTTTCTCAGTCCGTGCGAAACAAACTTCCCGGATTTGCTGTCACGGTAAATCAGGCTCGATCTGCCCTGTATCTTACCCTGGTTGATCAGTTTCTTAAACGGTTCATCTTCACAAACAAGTCCTAGATCAAAAAGGAATTTATTCCAGAAACGGGAATATATCAGGTGTCCTGTAGAATGCTCATCGCCGCCCAGGTAAAGGTCAATATCACGCCAGTATTCATTGGCTTCTTTAGAAAAGTATTCATCGTTGTTCCATGGGTCCATGTAACGCAGGTAATATCCGCTTGATCCGGCAAAGCCGGGCATGGTATTGGTTTCAAGGGGATAACCTTCTTTTGTTTTCCAGTCTTTTGCACGCGCAAGAGGCGGTTCACCGCTCTCGGTTGGCAGGTATTTATCAACAGGTGGGAGTTTCAGTGGCAGGTCGCTTTCATCCAGCGGGTAAGGCATCCCATCTTTATAGTAAATAGGAAAAGGTTCTCCCCAGTATCGCTGTCGGCTGAAGATGGCATCCCGCAGACGGAAGTTCACCATGCCATAACCGATCCCCAGATCTTCCAGCTCATCAATCGTTTCTCTGATGGCCTCTGTCACCTCCATTTCATTAATAAAACCGGAATTGATCATGATCCCTTCTTTGGAGTCATAACTGTCTTCCCAGGTTGAGGGATTGGCAGGCTCTTCGCCAGGTTTTGTGACAACCTGAATGATGGGCAAATTAAAATGTCGTGCAAAGGCGAAATCCCGGCTGTCGTGCCCCGGCACAGCCATGATGGCACCGGTACCATAACCTGAGAGTACGTAATCTGCAGTCCAGATAGGAATTTCCTCATTATTTAACGGATTGACAGCATATGCTCCCGTAAACACACCGGTTATCTTTTTCACCTCTGTCATCCGCTCACGCTCCGAACGGTTTTTGGCCCAGACTACATATTCCTGCACTTCTTCTTTTCTATCAGGAGTGGTAATCTGCTCGATCAATTCGTGCTCGGGAGCTAGTACCATGAATGTGGCTCCGAAAAGGGTGTCGGGGCGGGTGGTGAAGACCTCGATGGCCCCTCCCCGGCCCTCCCCGGGTGGGGAGGGAGAAGTTTCATATTCAGCTTTTGGTTCGTTGACTGTGATTTTACTATCCAGATACTCTTTAATTCGATCAATCACGTTTCCAATATCATGGAAAACTTCTTCATTTCTGAATCTTATGACACTATAACCTAATTCTTTAAGACGTTTGGTTCTGGATTCATCATGTTCTTTCTGATAAGGATTATCGTGAATTCCACCATCAATTTCAATTACAGTTCTTTTATTCAAGCAAACAAAATCAGCAATGAAAGTATCAATGACATGTTGTCGTCTGATCTTGTGACCTGTTTTTTTATTCCTTAAATTTTGCCAGACCAGTTTTTCAGCTTTGGTAGGATCATGCCTCCCTTCCCTCATTTTTTCCTTAATGAATGGCCATGCTTTCTTATCCGCAGTTTGGTATCTCGGGTCAGCTCCCTCTCCTTTGGAGAGGGCCGGGGAGAGGCTAAACAGCACACTTGCGCCCTCACTCCTGCCAATCCAGTTGCGCTGCATTTCTTTTATGTTATCTGACCATTCGATTGTCTCAAGGCCATCAAGTAAACGCTTGGCATAAGCAGTGATCCTGAGCGACCATTGCCTCATGAGTTTCTTTTCAACAGGATGTCCGCCGCGTTCAGAGAAGCCATCTTTGACTTCATCGTTAGCCAGAACTGTTCCCAGCGCCGGACACCAGTTGACCATGGTGTCTGATAAATAGGCCAGGCGGTAATGCATCAGCACATGCTGCTGCTCAACTTCATTCCGGTTCTTCCAGTCACTTGCAGTGAAGGGCTCTATAAAATCACAGGCTGCATCGACATTTGCATTGCCTTCTTGTTTAAAAACATCAATTAGTTTGTCGATGCTTTCTGCCTTGTTAGTTTTGTTGTTATACCATGACTTGAACAATTGAATAAAGGTCCACTGTGTCCATTTATAATAAAACGGGTCACTTGTCCTCACCTCCCGGTCCCAGTCGTAGGAGAAACCAATATGATCGAGTTGCTGGCGGTATTTTTCAATGTTCTTGTTGGTAGTGATCCCGGGATGCGTTCCGGTTTGAATGGCATATTGCTCGGCGGGAAGACCATAGGCATCGTATCCCATTGGGTGCAGAACGTTGAAGCCCTGGTGTCTTTTATACCTGGCATAAATGTCAGAAGCAATATACCCAAGTGGGTGACCTACATGCAGACCGGCTCCTGATGGGTAGGGAAACATATCCAGTACATAATACTTGGGCTTTTCCGAATCATTAAAAGCCTTGAAAGTCTTGTGCTCTTTCCAGTATTTCTGCCACTTTCTTTCGATTTTTGCAAAATCGTATCCCATAATTCAATCCTCGTTAATTGTGCTGATTTACAGCATTGAAAAAACGCTGCGAAATTAATAAAAGATGCCTAAAAGCAAACTCTAAATAACCGTCGAGTATTTTTTCTTAACTATCAACCTGACGGCTCTTGGTATTACTTTGAAATCGAGAGGGGAATGGCCCAATGATTCACCGTCTGTTTCCAGGTATAACCTGTGCGCCGGTTTGGAGGTAATCGTTACCTTTTCGGCTTTAAACTGATCTACTTCAGGCATTTTAATAAAAGATCCGTCATACAGGTTTTTGATGTTGGTAACAATGCGATATTTGGTTGTTTTACGGATGATGGTGATATCAAATAATCCGTCATCCGGTATGGCATCTGGCAGTTGCATCATACCACCGCCATTGTATTTGCAAATACCGATACTCATACTGAAAACCTTTCCTGAGAAAATGTTTTTTCCATCAGCATCAATTTCCAGGTGAACACTTTTGTACTGAAACAATCCTGAAATCAGATTAACCAGGTAAGCAATGGCGCCTCCTTTTCCCTGCTGTTTCATCATATTTGTTTTCTGGGCAACAAGGGCATCATAACCCATCCCGGCAATGTTGATAAAGTATCGCTTTTGCTCATCTTTAGAATAACTGAAATCCACTTCACCAACATCCTGCAACAGGGTATGGCCTTTTAGTAATTGTTTCACCTGCTTCTTGTATGATTCGGGCATATCGTACATACGTCCCCAGTCATTTCCTGTCCCAACTGTTATCAGGCCAAGCGTGATCTCCTGTGTTTTGAAACGCTTTTGTTTGAAGATGCCATTTACAGTTTCATTCAGGGTTCCATCGCCGCCGACAACAATAATTTTCTTTACACCATTCTCTTCAATATGTTTTTTTACCAATTCAATGGCATGGTATTGTCTTTCGGTAAATACATGATGCTGCTTAATCCCTGTCTCTTCAAGCAGTTTTTTGATCCTGGGCCAATCCCGCCTGCATTTATTGCTTCCCGCGTGCAGGTTTACAACCACCAACCAATCGTTGTCCATATTAATCTTTTTCTGCATAATTCCGGATCAGTTTTGAAACTTGTTCTGCCTCCACTTCTGCCATGCAATGACAATCCAATGTTTCCTTACAGTCGTTGCACGATTTATCAGCCACCAGATAGTGGGCGTTTTTACCAACCGGGGCCCACCTACCGGGATGCATGGGTCGAATAGGGGGATAGATTCCAACAGCCAGTTTCCCCAATGCAGAGGCTATGTGCAAGGGACCTGTACTTGCTGCAACCAGTCCGTCTGCCTGGCTGATAAATAAAATAAATTCCCTGAGTGAAAACTTTCCTGTAAGGTCAGTAACTTTATTCTTATTCTCCAGCAAAAAAGTTTTGAGGAGATTACCTTCCTCCTTCGTTCCTGAAACGAAAATCTTAAATGCTTCTGCGGGAAGGAGATTGATGAGCCTTGAATAATTCTCAGGAGGCCATTCCCTGGCACTGCCTTTTGATTTGGGATGAAGGATCAGGTTGAACCTGTCCTTTTCAATTAATGAAGCCCACTTATTTTCCAGTTTCCCTGGCACTTCGAAACCATAATAATGATACACTTCCCCAAGCTCAGGAATAAAATCCCCTATTACAGGCTTAAGCAATTTGAAGTTCAACCGGGATTCATGAAGATCAGATTTTTTTCGGCTGAAAGGAACCAGCTTGTTGCAATGGCGGTAGTGATACACGCGTCCGGTAGTTCCAATGCGCATGGGGATACCTGCCTTTGCCGATAGACGTGCAATTACCTTGTCAGGGAAAACATGGATGATTGTATCCGCATTTACTTTTCGAAGAAATTCGATTTTTTCTGAATCATCTGCATTGGCAACATCATCCCAACTTATAAATTCATCCACGTATTTTGAAAGAGCTACCACATCTCTGGTATAGTTTCTGCCAAGGAAAATAATTGTGCAATCGGGAAAACGATCTTTCAGCGCACCTGCGAGAGGAAGCGTCAAAACCACATCACCGATGCTGTCAGTACGAGAGATGATTATCCTTCGCGGGGGCTTCATTTTTGTTGATAGTGTTTTTTAAGCTTTAAATATTTTTGATGTGTGGCTGCTGCTGACAGCCAACAAATCGTGAATCCGGTTCTTCCATCCAAAAAGCCAAGCCTGAAAAAATAACTTTGAATGAACTTTACAACCGGTCCAAGCCAGATTTTATACAACGGAGCTTTTTTACCTTTCTGAAAATCTGCCTGTGCTCCGAGCGTGGTGAATTTTTTTGATTGCCTTCTATGATCATCAACAGAATTATAAGAATAATGCAATAAATCTCCCGACAAATGTCCAGGTTTAATCTGACCCTTCAATTTAAACTCTTCATGAATCAATAAACCTTCCCAGTTGCCTTCTCTCCGGTCGAAAAGCCGCAGTTTTCTGTCAGGATACCATCCACAATGTCTTATCCATTTTCCTGAATAATTAGTTAAACGGTTCATGGTATATCCGGCAGAGTCAAAGGTTTGTTTTGCTTCGTCAATAGAAACTTTCAACTCATCAGATAGCGCCTCATCAGCATCCAGAGAAAGGATATGATTGTTGCTTGCCCTGGCGTCTGCATAGTTCTTCTGGTTCACGTAACCTTTGAATGGATGCTGAAAGACCACCGCTCCGAAAGACTTTGCTATTTCTTCAGTCTTATCAGTCGAATAGGAATCTACGATCACGATTTCATCGGCAATATCTTTAACTGACAATAAGCAGCGCTCAAGATTTTTTTCTTCGTTCAGGGTAATAACAACAACTGACAGCTTAACCATATCGGGAAGAGCAAAGGCCAAAAGTAAGAAAAGTTTTACGGCTACTATTATTCAACGTTCGGGTTTCAATTATCGCTTTAATCTGATAAAATAATTAAAAAAGAATAAATTTGGCCTAACAAAAACCACGGTGAATGAAGCACCTGATTGTTTCTTTCTTTATCTGCATCCTTACTTTTTCTCTTCTGTCCCAGGAGGAGATCACTTTTTCAGAAGAATTCAAGTTGCCTGTCAGGTTAACCAGGACTTTTGGAGTCAGTGGAAATGTCGGGTTGAAAAGCCTTACAGGTCTGGGTATTACAATTCAATATTATGTGGTACCAAAAATCGCCATCGATGCGGGTGTTGGAATATCCAATTATGGATACAATCTTGCAGGACGAGGCCGATTCATTTTTACAAAGACCAACTTTGCCCCGTTCGCCGGAGCTGGTTTCATTTATGGTACCGGATCAAATGGTTATCCGGTAACAGTTTCTGATACTGAAACCGGGGAAGAGATCTGGTATGTGCTGGATCCTTCAAGATTCGTGCAGATTGTGGGTGGTGCCGAGTATGTAGCTAAAAAAGGGTTCTTTCTCATGTTTTGTGTTGGAATTTCTATACTTACCAATCCCGGCAACTACGAAATCGTCAGCGGTGATCCAAGTGAAGCAATGGTGAACTATCTGGATTTCGTCTACGGAACAGGTTTTAGCACTGAAGTCAGTATCGGATATATTTTTGGCAATAAGAAAGGTTACAGGGGGAATTTCTGAGTTACGCTTTCCAGAAGGCCGGTGACAGGATGATCAATATGGTAAACAACTCCAGCCTGCCGAGTAACATTAAAAAACTGAGGAACCATTTCGCGAAATCTGAAAAGAATGCATAGTTTTCAACCGGACCAACTCCTCCAATTCCGGGGCCTATATTTCCCAGGGTAGCAATCGTTGCACCAACAGACGTTTCAAAATCAATCCCAACGATAGATAAGATCAGGGTGCCGGCAGCAAATATGATCATGTAAATAAGGAAAAAGGCCATCACATTGAAAATAATATCCTGTGAAACGGATTTGCCATTGAATTTCACAAGAATTATTGCCTTGGGATGCATAGCCCTTTTCAACTCAATCCATGAATTTTTGAATAAAAGATACAGCCTGACCACTTTCATTCCCCCTCCTGTGGAACCGGCGCTACCGCCTACAAACATCAGTAAGAATATGATCATCCAAAGAAAAGAAGGCCAGAGCAGGTAATCAGAAGTTACAAAACCTGTTGTTGTGAGAATGGAAACAACAGAAAACAGGGAATCCCTGAATGCTTCTTCCCAGCGATATTCCTGAAAAATTATCAGGCCAAAAGTTATAATCAAGGAAGCAACAACGAATATTGTAATGTAAACCCTGAATTCCTGGTTTTTCCAAACCTTAGCGAATTTTCTATGCAGCCCGAGGTAATGCACCGTAAAGTTTGTTCCGGCCAGTATCATAAAAAGGATGATGATGTATTGAGTGTAAGGAGAAAAGCCGGCAATACTGTCATTCTTTGTTGAGAATCCCCCCGTGGCCATTGTGGCAAGCGAATGGGTGATGGAATCAAAAAAGTTCATTTCACCTAACCATAAAAGGATGACTTCCAAAACAGTGAAAAGAAGGTAGATAGCCCAGAGTCTTTTAGCTGTAGCTGTAATTCTGGGTCTGAGTTTATCTGGTGTAATACCAGGCATTTCGGCAACAAGAAGCTGCATCCCTCCTATTCCCAGGAACGGTAATATGGCTACTGTCAGCACAATAATCCCCATGCCTCCAATCCATTGCGTCATCGCCCTCCAGTAAAGCAGGCTTTTGGGGAGAGCTTCAATGTCGTTCAGTACAGATGCCCCGGTGGTTGTAAATCCCGAAATGGTCTCGAAATAAGCGTTGGTGAACGAAGGAATTACGCCACTAATCAGATATGGAAGTGTACCGAAAGCGGAAATAACCACCCAACTGAGTGCAACAATAAGGTAACCTTCTCTTTTACCGATTCCCTTTTTACCTATTTTTTTTCTGAATAAAAACCAGATAAGAAAACCAACGACTCCTGTTATCAAAGCTGAAAACAATAATGGCTGCACCGGTTCATCATAATAAATGGCGAATGGTATACCTGTGAGCATAAAAAGCGCTTCCATCCTTATTATGAAACTCAGTGCTTGTAAGACAATACCTGTGTTGATCAAACGCCTGTCAGACATCAGCTTGCTTTAAAAGGAAATAGAAGATCTGTGGAACATTTTTTCAAGCTTTGAAGTAACCCCTGGCAGAGAAAATACCACTACTTTATCATTTTCCTTGATTTGAAAACTACCCAATGCAATATGTGCTTGTTCCTCCCTGACTATCCCGCCTATTATTGCGTCTGCAGGCATATTCAAGTCCTTGATAGGTTTTTTTGTTACGGGTGATCCGGGGCCGGCAATTAATTCCACGACTTCTGAGTTGATCCCGCTGAGGCATTTCACAGAAGTAACTTCATCACCCATCGAATACCTAATGATATAACTGGCGGCAATCAGCTTTTTATTAATTACTGTATCGATGCCTATTGATTGAGAGATCTCTATGTAATCCAGGTTTTCAACAAGAGCGATTGTTTTTTTCACCCCCTGCTTTTTGGCATGCAGGCAGGTAAGGATATTGGTTTCTGAATTATTTGTTACAGCGATAAAAGCATCTACATTCTCGATTCCCTCTTCTTCCATCAGGTTGATGTCGCGGGCATCACCATTAATGATCAATGTTTCATCCAGCAAATCATTCAGCATCAGGCAGCGTTCGTAGTCATCTTCCACTAACTTGATATTCAACTCCTTTTCCATCCGCTTTGCGATGACCTTGCCAACACGTCCGCCACCTACCAGCATCACATTGTTAATCTCCAGCTTTTCTTTCCCTACCAGTTCCATCAATTCATCACATGCCTCGGGCTTTGTAATGGTGTACACAAGGTCATCAGGATAGAAAACGGTTTCGCCTTTTGGAATAAAAATATCCTGACCTCTGTGGATGGCAACAGCCCTGAAGTCCAGATGACCTAATTCTTCAGCTACTTTATTCAATGATTTTCCAACAACAGGTGCATGTTCTTCTATCCTCACAAGAAATACCGATAATTTGCCATCAGACAGGTCGTAGATCTCTGTTGCTGTTGGTTGCTTTAGCAAATTGATCACCTCCAGCCCTGCAATGTCTTCAGGGGAAATGAGGAAGTCGATGCCAAGCTGCTCATATATTTTCTGGTTTTCTTCAGAAAGGTTTTCCAGTGTGTTCACCCTGGCGATGGTGGTTTTTGCACCCAGTTTTTTTGACAGGATTGCAGTGAGGATGTTGGTCTGTTCATCATGTAAAACCGAGATAACAAGATCAGCTTTGTCAACATTGGCCTGCTTAAGCACGCCGACAGAATTAGATTCGCCTGCAAGCGTCATCAGGTCGGTATGCGATTCAACCATTTTTAGCAACTCCTCATGGGGATCAACAATGGTGATATCGTGTTTCGAATTTACCAGAGCCTCCGCCAAATGAAATCCTACCTCTCCATCACCTGCTATGATAATATTCATGATCAAGCAAATTTAACGGCAAAAGTATAATATTTAAAAATGATTGTTCTCATTCAAAACTCTGGAAATGTTAATCTTGAATCCTTTTAAATACCAGAAGTTCATCTGTTTTGTCTATTACAAGGTAATCAAGCACTTTATCACCTCTGCTAAATCCAGACACACCAAGGGATTCAGCATAAAATGGGGTGATCATAAGCAGATCTATCTCGAACGTTTTCGCTTTTTTGAGAAACCCGCTTCCAAAAATGGAAGGATCGTTTTTTTTGAACTCAACGTAACAGGCTTCCCCTTGAATTCGGTTAAAGTGTTCAATTTCGTTAAAAATAAATGTCATCGGGGCTACGATATTCATTTGGCTTGCCTGCTCTCCGGCATAATTAATGGCAAGTTTTCT
>JAUXDH010000021.1 GCA_030618545.1 Chlorobiota bacterium | reverse complement strand
CTCTCCCATGAGATTCGCCAAAGGTGGTGAGCCGTAAAAGTTTTCCTATTGTACTGCCTGCCATATGATCAAAATGTGAAATGCAAAAATAGGGAAAAGATGGTTTGATTGCTCTATGGTTCGATGGCTTGATGGTTCGATGGCTTGATGGTTCGATGGCTTGATGGTTCAATTGACCACCGTAACAATAGAGCCATGTAACAATCGATCCATGTAACAATAGAGCCATGCAACAATAGAGCCATGTAACAATAGGACAATCAACCTATCCTACTGCCCATTCAATATCTTCAACCTGGTCTCGAAAGAACTGATCTCTTTCCTGGCTTTTTCGATCTTTTTCTCAAACTCTATCTTTAATACATTTGATTGAGCAGAGCTGGCGAAGAATCCGATATTGTTTTCCCAGACAGCCAGATCCTCCTTCAACTTCTTGATCTTGATGGAAAGATTGTTGCGTTCCTTACTTAATTTCCAGGATGCATCCGGATCATTCTTCATGATCTCCACCTTGTGCTTGTACTCAGATTTAGTCAATTCCATCTTATTGATGTCCATCTTGCTGAGCAATTCATCGAGGGCCTTACGGTATTGCTGTTGGATTTTATCCTTTTCTTTCATCGGGACATGACCTATATCCATCCACTGCCGCTGAAACGATTTCAGTGCATCCAGGTTTTTATCTTTATCTTTCCCAACTTTGAACTTGCTGATCTCTTCGACAAGTTTTTTCTTGGTTTCTAAATTCTGATCTTCAACAACATGAATATTTTTAAAGAAAGATGCCTTGTTATTAAAGAATTCATCACACGCAGACCTGAAACGTTTCCATACTTTATCTGAATGCCTTCTCGGAACAGGGCCAATCCTTTTCCACTCCTTTTGCATATCAATCAACTCCTGGGTGGTTTTCCTCCACTCAGTATTGTCTTTGATAGCTTCTGCCTTTATACAGAGATCGATCTTCACGTTAAGGTTATTCATCTGCTGCTCCTTCAACTTGTTGAGAAATTCTCTCTTGCTGCCGAAGAAACTATCCATCAAACCTTTGAACTGGTTCCAGATCTCATCATTCTTTGCTTTTGGCGCCCTGCCAATTGTTTTCCATACTTTGAACAGCTCATTGATCTGATCTGTTTTATTTTGCCAGTCCTTTAACGACTCAGTTGAAACGGTAATAACCTCTTCTGCCTTTTCGCACAAAGCCAGTTTAGCCTCATAGTTATTTTGTTGATCCTCCTGAATATGTTTGTAGTGCTCTTTTCGTATGTCGTTTATTTTATCAGTGGCTGTTTTGAATCTCTCCCATATCTCATCTTTTTTATCTATGGGTACAGGTCCTATCTCACGCCATTCATCATGGTATTTTTGGAGAAGCTTAAAAGACTTGATGATCGATTCTTCAATCAGCAAATCTTCAGTCTTTTCGCATAAAGTGATTTTTAGTTCCAGGTTCTTTTTAAGATCAAGATCCCTCAACTCTTTGTTGATCCGCACTTTGTCAAAGAAGCGCTCGACAAGAAAATGGTAATTCTGCCATAGGTTACTCAGCTCTGTTGCCGGGATCATACCTATCTCTTTCCAACGTATCTGTAATGTCTTAAACTCGTCGTAGGTCTTTTTAAGAGTTTCTTCAGAATTAATAAGTTCTTTCAGATCTTCAAGAATCTGGACCTTAAGTTCAAGATTATGATGTTTTTCTTTTTCAAGTTCTTCTGCAAACCTGGCTTTATTATGTCTGTATTTAGAAAATGCCGAATTAAATCTTTGTTCAAGCGGATCTTCAATGTGTTTGTATTCCTCTGCAATGCCTCCTGATGCGATAAATTCCTGAAATTCCTTATCTTTTTCTTCTTTGTTGCAATGATAAAAAGCTGTTTTTATCCGGGCTATTTGGTTTTTAATTTTGGAGATATCCCTTTCCTCCACCACTTCTTCCAGGAGTTCTACCAGCTCCTGTTTATTCATGTGCTCGTAGTCGATGACCTCTTCCACTAACCCAGGCTCCTCAACTTCAACCGCTTTATCTCTTAATAAGCTGATGATCTTCTTACGCTCTTTTGCATCAATCTGGATTACCGGTCCGGTTTGCACCTCTTCCTTTTTTGAACTTACTTGTTCTTCCTCAGCCAGGTCCTTCAAAAGATTTTGGATGCTTTTTTTCTCTTCATCTTTAATCTGAAGTTCCGGTTGGGTAATTACTTGTTCCTCATCAGTCAGGTCCTGTAAAAGGCTTTGGATGCTTTTTTTCTCTGCATCCTTAATCTGAAGTTCCGGCTGGGCCCTTACTTTACTCACCTTTTTTTTGGCTTTCGCCGGTCGGTCGTGCAGTAAATTAATTATTTCCGTTTTCCCTGCCTTATTGATTTGTTTTTTAACAGGTTTTTTGGTTGGTTCTTTCGTTTTACTTTTTTTCTGAGTTTTCTTTTCAGAACCGGAATTCTCCTCCTGAGTTGAACCATTGACTTCTACATCAGGATTTTGATTGGGTATTTCTTCAGAATACATTTCTTTAAACTTTTATTTATCGTCCTAACCACTTTTCAGTGGTCTGGTAATTAGATGCTTCAATTCGCATTTCCTCAAAGAGGCAAGCAGAGCAAAAATAGCAATAATTCAACACCCCGCTGGCAATTCAGGTATTAAATGAAATGAATTAGCAAGATGGGGAATTACCTGTAGAAGCGTGATTTATTGAAGATCAGGTAGCCGATATTAAATAGAAAGGTGACTTTATCCCCTGGCTTCTCAAAATAATTAACCGCCAGACCAATTGGGCCGAAAGCTGTGTGGTAAACAACCTGAGCAGTACCGGCAAGGTAGCTGTAAGAGAAAGGTTTACTAAGCTGTACCCCGGATCTTCCTTCGGATGGGAGAATCTTTTGATACGGTACATAATAGTATGCTTCAAACCTTAGCTCTAACCTTTTGTACAATTCAAATATCGCTTTAACCCCCAGGCCGCCATAGCTGTAAGCCCTGTAATTTTCCAGGAAAATTGTCCTCATCAGCATCACAGGCTCATAGGGCGACGCGATGAGCAGACTTGAAACATAATTACTTAATAAGGGTTTATTCGAATAAGCCGCATCCACCTGCAATCCGAGTATGACAGGTTTCCACACGTGAAAATACTGCTGATAGTGGAGGCTTGCCAGGTAAAAGTCCAGGTTTCTTCTGAACTCCTCAGCTCCTGCCGTTGTCGATCCCGGAATAGTATGCTCTTCACCATTGTAATAGTTAAACCCTAGGTAAAAGGAACTTCCCTTAGAAGGAAATTGCTTGCGGTTTAGCCTGCTGCGTTCAAATTCAATATATGGGTTGATAAAATAGAAATTGGATCTGTCAGCCGTATCCGTTCTGGTGAAATAGTTATCCTGATAATATATTGTATTCAAATTGAGATTGGCTACTCCAAGCCTAAGTATGTGGGATAAGCCCACAGGCACCCCTGCATTGACATCAAGGTAGTTTTCGTCAATGACTATAAAGGAAGGTGCAGGATCTTCAAAGAAGTATTTTGCGTTGCTGAAATAATTTCGCCGGGAAATAAGAAAATCAGCCATTATAAAGAAAGGCACTTTGCCCTGTTGTTCATACTTTGCATTGACCGAGAAACTGTTGTAAAAGGTTCCGAAATAGGTGCTCACATTGACCTGTTTACTTGTCTTTCCCAGGTGTCGATAACCAAGGTAAACGTAGCCCTGATTTACTGCTGACGAACTGATGTACCCACCGAACTTAATGTTAAATGGATCAGCAGCCTTGATGGTGAGTGTGATATCGTATTTTCCTGAGCTGTCATTAAAACAAAGGGAAGGGTAAGCGGTTCTCACATTTTCATTGGCAAGCAGCCTGTCATATTGCTTTTTGAAAATTTTACTGTCAACTGTTTCATCCTCCTTAAACCGGATCGATTTTTTAAAATAATGCCTTTGCTTTTCAGTGACCCCATCAATGAGCACATCACCAATTATTAGTGCGGGCTCCTTATTAATAAACTCTTTCCTTATTTCTTCCAGTTCTGCCGGTGACCGACGAACTTTAAGTCTTTCTTTCAACTCAGGCATAATTCTCAAAGCGGCAGCATAACCACTATCAACATAAGATTTGACCTTTTGGAACTGAAAAACATTTTCATTGCCTGTTTTTATATTAACAAGGATCCCCCGTGTTGAATCTACCGTAAAGTCAGCTTTTCGCATCAGCATGTTTTGCAGTTGCGAAAACACATCATCGGCCTTGGGAGCATCGTAATTTTGTACAGCCTGACTGCCAATGATAAAGTCAGGATTAAATGTGGATTGAGCAAGATCTACAGGAAAATTATCGAGCATACCGCCATCAAACAGGAGTTTGTCATTTACTTTAATAGGTCGCAGGAAAAACGGAAAGGTGAGTGATGCCCTGACAGCTTTGGCAAGATCTCCTTTGTCAAGGATGATCATCAATGAAGAATCAATATCCGTCGCGACACAGCGAAAAGGTATCATGAGGCTGTCAAAATTGTAGTTGGAAGCTGCTGCCGGCGCGGCAAAGTATTCCATGATCAAATAATCAAGATCCTGTATGTTGTAAACATTGAATGGGATGCGTGCGCGCAAACCCTCATCAAAAGCGAAAGGAACAGTTATCCAGGAGGCATCTTCTTCAAAATGCTGAAAGAAAAAATATTCCTTTTTAGTATTTCCTCTTTTGAAATCATAGATATCCGGATTAGTAAGTACCGCTTTCATCTGTGCAGGTGTGTAGCCTGCTGCATAAAGGCCACCAACCAAAGCGCCCATGGAATTCCCTACTATATAATCAATGGGAATATTATTTTCTTCGAGTGCCTCCAATACCCCGATATGTGCCATGCCCTTTGCACCACCGCCACTCAAAACCACCGCCACCTTCTGAGCTGACAGATTTGAAAAAACCAGTATTAATAGTGGCAGAAGTATGTAGCCGGCCTTTTTTATCATAAAAGGGTTTGCTTAAGAACTGGTTGATGGGTTAAGGTAATTAATAGAATAACGAAAGTAGCAATAACTTCAATAAAAAAAAGAAGCCCGTCAAGTTAATAACAGGCTCACTGATTAAATAGTATTTAAATCTTTTAAACCAGCTTGAGTGCCTGATCCAAATCTGCAATGATATCTTCCACTTCTTCAATTCCAACTGATAACCTGATGAGGCCATCACTGATGGCAGCGCTATCCCTTGCTTCTCGCGACAATTTTGAATGGGTCATTGATGCAGGATGTTGAATCAGGGTTTCAACACCACCGAGTGAAACGGCCAGTACTGCAAGCTCTACATTATTCATTACAGTTTTTCCCGCTTCCAGTCCGCCTTTAACTTCGAATGAGATCATTGCCCCAGGTCCATTCATTTGCCTTTCACCCAGTTCATATTGTGGATGTGATTTCAAACCGGGATACAATACCCACTCAACTTTGGGATGTGATTCCAGGTATTCGGCCACTTTCATGGAACTTTCCTGAGCCCTGTCAATTCGGATTCCCAATGTTTTCAAACCCCTTCTTGCGAGGAAAGCCTGGTGAGGATCTATGTTAAAGCCCATGTTTATCATCACATACTTCAACTGTTCGAAAAGAACTTTATCTTTTGCTACAAGTATTCCTCCAACTATGTCGGCATGTCCATTGATAAATTTCGTCATGGAATGCAGGACAATGTCAATACCAAAGTCAAGAGGTTTCTGAAGGTATGGACTGCAAAAAGTGTTGTCAACACAGGTAAGAATGTTGTGTTTCTTCGCCAATTCCACGGCTGCAGTAAGGTCAGTAATACCCATTGTCGGGTTTGCAGGTGTTTCCAGATAAAGCAGTTTGGTATTGGGCCTGATCACCTTTTCAATCTCTTCAATACTTGTGGCATCAATAAAATCAGATTCTATCCCAAACTTAGGATAAAGTTTTTCCATTATCCCGCGGGATGGTCCATAGAGTGCATGATGACCAATCATGTGGTCGCCTTTACCGAGCAATGTCAGGTAAACGGTGTTTACTGCCGCCATCCCTGACGCTGTTGCCAGACTTCCATACCCATTTTCAAGATCAGTCAGGGTATTCTCAAGATCTTCGATAGTGGGGTTTCCAAGGCGGGTATAAATGTATCCCTTCTCCTCTCCCGAGAAAAATCGTGCACCCTGGTCGGCATCTTTAAAACGAAAAGTAGATGTCTGGTAAATAGGTGTTATGGCGCTCCCTTTTTCATCCACTATTCCTCCTGAATGGATCAGCTTGGAATTAAAACCTTTGTCAGATGTATCCATATTTTTTCAATTAGCTAAGTAATGATTCGATAATTTGTTTGGTATGATTTTGAATGACGACTTACTCTGTCTGTAACAGAGCTATTCGCCATATTTCGCTGGTTTAATATTTTGTGTGTCAATAAAGGCTGGCCTCAAAAAGTTAAAATGGCCAGAAATTATTGTCATTCCAGATTTGCTCCTTGAGGTCTTCATTTAACCTGTGGAGCAGGTGGTGGTGCCCCTTTTCCCAGTCAGCGAGCATCTGGTACATTTCCTTTTCATTGGGATCGGTGGCTTCTACTGCCCTTTTGGAGTATACTTCGATGGCATTGTTCTCAAAATCAATGGCAGCGGAAATAGCAGCCGCTTCAAATCCGGCAGCATTAATCTCCTTCTTAATTTTTTCCGAAAGAATTTCAACAACTCTTTCATCTTCTTCAGGTGCAGGTTCACTTTTTAGGAATTCCTGATGCTCATGGTAATTCTTAAACTGACGGGTGAGAAAATCAATGTGCGCATCTTCTTCTTCAGCCATCATTTCAAATATTTTCTTCGCTGATTTACTTTCACTCTGCCGTGCTGCCTGGGTATAAAATGCCTTGCCTCGTCTTTCAAGTAAGATAGCCGTTTTCAGGACATCAACTGCTTTATCATTCGATTCCATAGTAATAATATTTTAATTTTTAGCGTGCGCAAATTTAGCCAATTATTGTCAGTGCACAGCGAGATAACAAAAGAAAACCTAATTGGTTTACATTTGTATTCGATCAATTCCCATTTACGTGATAAACCACATTGAACACATCAGTAACTTGCTTTCAAGAAACAATTATCCGGATGCGACTGAAATTGTAGAGCTGCCTTCTTCAGGTTCAAACAGAATCTATTTCAGGCTTACTTTTAAGCATACCGGATCATTACTTGCAGCCTATAATCCAGATGTATCTGAAAACATTGCCTGGCATTCTTATTCATTTCATTTTCGCGAAAAAGGTTTCCATGTACCTGAAATATATGCCAGGGATGAGGATTACAGGTACTTCCTTATTCAGGATCTTGGCACCTCTGATTTATTCTCGCTTACGGGCCAGGGTATTGACAATAAAGTTGAAGGTATTTATAAAGTTGTCCTCCGTGATCTGCTCCGTTTCCAGATTGAAGGAATCAAAGGGTTGGATCTGGATGTGGCATACCCGGTAAAATCATTTGACGGGAATTCGGTATTATGGGATCTCAACTATTTCAAATACTATTTTGTAAAACCTCATGAACTTTTTTTCAACGAGAGTAAGCTGGAAAATGATTTTCAGTCATTTGCCGGTAAACTTCTGGAAACAGACCGGACTTATTTTATGTACAGGGATTTTCAGGCAAGAAATATCCTCCTTCATCAGAATAAGCCCTGGTACATTGATTTTCAGGGAGGGAGAGAAGGTCCATTGATGTACGATGTGGTTTCTTTGCTCTACCAGGCAAAGGCGAATTTAGGGGATGAGCTGCGGAAAAGACTGCTGGATTTTTATCTTCAGGAACTGGAAAAATTAGCTCCGGGAGAAAGCAGGAAGTTTATGACATACTATGAATATTTCATTTATTTCAGGCTAATGCAGGTACTGGGCGCCTATGGATTCAGGGGCCTCATCCAGCGAAAGGGCCATTTTCTCTCCAGTATTCCCTATGCCATAAACAACCTGATCCAACTACTGGGTGATCATAGTTTGAAAAATGAATTCCCTGAATTGCATTCAGTTTTTGAGCAAATAATTTCTCTGGGTCAGTACAAGGTAAAGAAACAGTCTGAAAATAAATTAACCATTACCATCAATAGCTTCTCCTACAAGAAACAAGGGTATCCACTTGATTACACAGAAAATGGCGGTGGTTTTGTGTTTGATTGCCGGGCTCTGCCCAATCCGGGCAGGATACCTGAGCTGAGAGATTTTACGGGCCGTGAAAACCCAATCATTGAATTTCTGGAAAGCAAAGCTGAAGTACGGTCCTTTTTTACCAATATATCCGCAATTGTTAATCAAAGTGTGGATAATTACCTTGAACGCGGATTTGATAATTTACAGCTAAATTTTGGTTGCACCGGTGGTAAACACCGATCAGTTTATAATGCGGAACTGATGGCAAAACATTTACAGAAGTACAGTGACAGAATAAGCGTTCAGTTAAATCATATACAATTGGATGATTAGAAAAGCCTTCATCCCTGCTGCCGGCATGGGAACCCGATTGGGTAAAGCAACCGGAGACAGACCAAAGGCGCTCGTTAAGGTGAATGGTGTACCCATGCTTGAATTAGTTATTGAAAGACTAAAGGGCAAAGGAATCAATCACTTTATGGTTAATGTGCATCATTTTTCACGGCAATTAATTGATTTCCTAAGTCGGATTAAATATTCCGGTGTTCAGATTGAGATTTCGGATGAAACAAATGAACTGCTTGATACGGGGGGAGCGATCAAAAAGGCCATTAGATTTTTTGAGGGAAATGAACCGGTACTTGTTCACAATGCGGATATCATCTCTGAAGTTGATCTGAGCAAATTGGAAATGTTTCATAAAGAAAACTGGGCTTTGGCCACGCTATGTGTAAGAAAGAGAAAATCAGGGAGGGTATTGCTATTCGATGAAGAAATGAATCTTACAGGATGGAAGAATACGGTAGATGAAAGTTACAAATGGGTAAGTGACCCGGCCGATAGCTATCTCGATTTTGCCTACAGTGGCATCTATCTTGCTGACAGAAGATTTGCCAGACTCCTTCCTATGACAGGTAAGTTTTCAATTATTGATGCCTTGTTGAAGATGGCTGGCACACATCGTATTCTTGGTTACTTAGACAGGTCTCAATACTGGTTCGATCTGGGAACAGAAGAGAAAATAAAAATTGCTGAAAGCTATTTAAGAGATCAAATGTCTTTCGATTAATTGAACAGGTTTTCGTTATTTATTTTTTAAAATGCTGATATTACAAAACAAAATACAAATGGGTTTCATTTATTGGCTGGTTGTTCTTATTATTGCAACCAAAATAAATAAACAAGCAAACCGTTAATTGGAAAAGTTGAAGATTATGAAAAAGTTTACCATACTATTTGTCATTTTGGTTATTGCGCTCAGTGGGTGCCAGGGTCCTGAATCAAAGACGACGGAGGAGAAAGCGGAAATGAGTATTGAAGAATCGATTACCGTTCTGGAAGAGAAGTTGTTTAACTCCTCGTCACTAAGGCTTGACAGGCGTAAAGCAATAGAGCTGATAGGACTGTACGAGCATTTTGTCAGAATTTATCCCCAGGACGAAAAGGCCCCTGAATATCTTTTTAAAGCGGCTGACATTTCGATGAATATGAGACGTCCTCATGCAACGATTGCGTTGTTTGACAGGATTATTAATGAATATCCCGATTATAATAAAAGCTCATCGGCTCTTTTTTTAAAAGCCTTTGTTTACGAGGACCAGTTACAGGACTATGAAAATGCAAAGTACAATTATGAGCTCTTCTTATCGAAATTCCCTGACAGTGAATTTGCGGATGATGCTGAAGTATCTTTGAAAAATCTTGGTAAATCACCTGAGGAATTGATAAAAGAATTCGAAGATAAAGCATCAGAATAATCTATGTTTCCGGGATTAAATTGCTCGAAATTTACTTGGCATAACTTATCGATCTGGTTTCGCGTATAACTGTAATCTTGATTTGGCCTGGATAAGTCATCTCTTCCTGTATCTTTCTTGATAGTTCAATGGAGATCCTGTCGGCATCGCCATCAGTAACTTTATCAGCGCCCACAATCACCCTCAATTCTCTACCTGCCTGAATAGCATATGTTTTAACCACACCCGGATATGTCAGGGCTAATTCTTCCAGCTTCTTAAGGCGCTGGATATAGGCCTCAACCACTTCCCGCCTTGCACCCGGTCGGGCACCTGAGATCGCATCACAAACCTGGACGATCGGAGATATCAGGTTGTCCATCTCAATTTCATCATGGTGGGCCCCGATGGCATTGCAAACATCCGGTTTTTCCTTGAATTTCTCTGCCAGTTTCATGCCCAAAATTGCGTGTGGCAATTCGGCTTCATTTTCGGCTATCTTTCCAACGTCGTGTAACAGTCCGGCGCGCCTGGCTTTCTTAGGGTTAAGTCCGAGTTCTGATGCCATTGTAGCGCTAAGGTTGGCCACTTCGATGGAGTGTGCCAGCAGGTTTTGGCCATAGGATGCACGATATTTCATCCGTCCAACCAGATTGATCAATTCGTGGTGCATATTATGCAAGCCAAGGTCAATAACAGTTCTTTTACCAACCTCCATGATCTCCTGCTCAACTTCTTTTCTCGTTTTAGTTACTACCTCTTCAATTCTTGCGGGGTGAATCCTGCCATCAGACACAAGTTTCTGAAGAGATAACCTGGCAACTTCCCTTCGAATGGGATCAAATCCGGAAAGCAATATGGCATCCGGACTGTCGTCGATGATAATCTCAATACCGGTCATTGACTCCAGGGCCCTGATGTTTCTTCCTTCACGTCCGATTATCCGGCCTTTGATTTCATCGCTATCGATGTTAAAAACCGTAACGGTATTTTCTATGGTATGCTCAGCGGCTGTTCGCTGGATGGTTTCGATTACAACCTTCTTAGCCTTTCTGTCGGCGGTGAGCTTTGCTTCGTCAATGATTTCCCGAACAACGACCATCGCCTCCGCCCTGGCTTCTTCTTTCAACGATTCTTTAAGTTGTGTTTTGGCTTCGTCCGCTGACAGATGACTTATGGTTTCCAGTTGTTTTACCTGTTCCCCATGCATCTTATCAACTTCAAACTGCTTTTTCTCGAGCACACCAAGCTGATTGCTCAGGTTGGTCCTTAATACATCCAGTTCATTTTGCTTACGCTGAGTATCTTCATGCTTTTGCGAAATGCTTAACTCTCGCTGATTGATTCTGTTTTCCGCTTTTTGAATGTTGGCATTCTTCTCATTGATTACCTTTTCATGCTCTGATTTCAATTGCAGGAACTTTTCTTTTGCCTGCAATATCTTCTCCTTTTTAATTACCTCAGCTTTCTCTTTTGCCTCTTCCAGCAATGAGTAGCTTTTGCTTAGCACCTGCTTTCTAAGTATTGTTGAAGTCAATACACCTCCAATAATCAGGGCAAGTAATGCAACGACCACATAAATAATGATTTCCATGTCACTTCTCTTATAAAAGCTTGCAGCAGCTTGAAAAAAAAGCCCGCTATAATCCAGGAGTTATAGTAAACCCCAGCTATACATGATTAGGGCTGCCAGTATTTTTGGGCTTCCAGTGTCCTCCTTAAGGAGAATTCCAGCTAGGTAAACAGGCCTGTCCTTGAATACTTTGAGCTTGTCCCTAAATTATTTAATGTTGAGTTTACAAACTGTGAATTACGCGGGCGTAATACTTATTATTTTTAAGAACGCTTTAGAAATTGCTATGCCAACTGTTCGGCGAGCATATTGTCAATTTCCAACAATTTGTTTTTCATTTCTTCGTCTTTAAACGATTTCAGCTCCTCAATCCCGATCGAATTGGCTACATGTTGCAATGCAACCATGGCGAACAAATCTTGCTGGTCTTTGTATTCATACGAATTGGAATAGTCTTTTATTGATTTATTCAACAATTCAGCCGCTTTCCGCACCACTTCTTCTTCATCTCTTACCACACTTATACTGTAGGGTCTGCCGGCAATAAACACTTTTATATTTTGATTTGTCTCCAAAGTTTTACAACAATTAACCTGCTCAATCACTTAGAACTTCAATGCACTTATCTATTTCTTTTAACAAACTGTCTATCTTTTTTTTACTTTCCTCAACACCAAACTCTTTTTCAAGCGTATTTGCAAGTGTAATGTTAAATAATTCGTTTTGTTTTTTATTTAAATCCACTGACAATAACCTTAATTGTCCTTCAAGGTTATCTATATTTTGATGCAATTTAGTGTTTTCTTCATTAAGTTCCGAATTTATTTCCAACAATTTCCTAACTTTATACTCAATACCGGAAACTAAAGTCTGTTCATCGGACATTTATGAAAACTAAATTACGGTACAAATATACTTAATCTATTGGAAAAGGACAATACGTGTTTTAGTTGAAACAGTCCTGATTACATCGAAAAACCAAATTAATGAATGAAAAATTCCTTCACTACCTGTGGAAATACCAGTTAATTGATCAAACCTTAAAAACTACCTCCGGAGAAGAATTGATGGTTCTTAAAGCCGGCACACACAACTCAGATAGCGGGCCTGATTTTTTTAACAGTCTGGTTAAGATTGGAAAAACTACATGGGCCGGAAATGTTGAGATTCATGTAAATAGTTCCGATTGGTTTAAACACGATCACCATTCCGATCCCACCTATGACAGTATTATACTGCATGTTGTTTTCAAAAACGATGCTACAGTATTTCGAAAAAACAATGACCCTGTCCCAACTCTCCAACTTGATGGTTATTTCGACCAGAAAATCTTCTTGAAATACCAATCCTTTATTGAATCAGACAATTGGATTCCATGCGAGAATCAGTTATCTGTAATTGATCACTTTAATAAAATGGCATGGCTTGACAGATTGATGGTTGAACGACTCAAGGAGAAAGCCGGGCAAATTGAAGCTGAACTGGGTATTATTAGACGTGATTTTCAGGAGATCTTCTTTCGAAAGTTGGCTCGAAGTTTTGGATTCAATACCAATGGTGTGGCATTTGAGCACATGGCCGTATCTTTACCATTTACTATCCTTGCCAAACATAAGACTGATGTTTTTCAACTGGAGTCATTGCTTTTTGGTCAGGCGGGGATGCTCAACCGGGCATTCAAAGACAAATACCCCATGAAGCTCAAAGAGGAATACCTGCACCTGAGAGGCAAATATGGTCTCAACCCAATTAGTATTCGGAATTGGAAATTCATGAGAATGAGACCAACCAACTTTCCAACGATCCGAATATCCCAATTTGCACATGTTATTGAAAGATCTTCAGGTCTTCTCAGCAGCATGCTCGATTCGGAGAAATTGACCAGTGTCATAAGTTTCTTCCAGGTAAGCGCATCAACTTACTGGACCGATCATTATATTTTTGATAAATCGTCGGCGCCGGTAATCAAACAACTTGGCCGGACTTCTATTGATATCATTCTGATCAATACAGTGATTCCTTTCCTATTTGTTTATGCGAAAAATAAAAACGACACAAAACTGCAGGACAAGGCGATCGATTGGCTCGAAACCATCAAACCAGAAAAGAATGTTATTGTCAATAAGTTTCATCAACTTGGAATAAATGCTTCAAATGCAATGCATTCCCAGGCATTGATAAGGCTTAAAAAGAAATACTGTGACCACAAACTTTGTCTGGAATGTAGCTTTGGCCAACAGTTACTAAAAACCGATGATACCGTAAATGAAAGCTGATGTCAAATCAGCTCGTGCATTAATTACAACCCTGCCAAATGATGCGGACAACTTGTTTGTGGTTTTGACGGCCAGGGCTTTGAACCCCGGATTGAAGATCATTTCACGGGCCTCGAGTGACAGCTCTGAAAAGAAGCTCCGTATGGCTGGTGTGGATAGTGTAGTGATGCCTGAAAGAGTTGGAGGCGCCCACATGGCAACATTAGTTGCCAAACCCGATGTTGTTGAATTCCTGGAGCACCTTACCCTGCATGATACCGAAGCTGCACAACTTATGGAGATCATGTGTGACGAATTACCGATAGAATTTCATAACAAGCCCATAAAGGAAACCGGAATTGGAACCAAATCCGGAGTAACAATCATCGGGTTCAAGACTGCGGGCGGCGAACTGATCATCAATCCCACAAAAGAAACGAAGCTGGTTCCCAGCTCGAAACTGTTTGTCCTGGGAACAAACGGCCAGATTCAAAGCATGAAAAATATCCTGCTGCCGGAATAGCCTTTGCCTGGTACAAAAAAAAGTGGCCTTCGGGGGCCACTTTAAAACAATCTTTCCATAGAAAGTTATTTCAGGTTATTTCGTGCTGAGTTTGGTTACCTCATCTTTTTCATAAACATAGACGTACTTGGCATCTTCGCGCTCAAGCCAGGTAATTGCTCCTTTTCTGGCATTGTACTCTGTATAGGTCATTGTCGAAAGATCGAAGGCAGCAAAATCATCTTTGTCGGTTTTCATCAGGACGATATCCCCAATCTGACCCGAAGGACTTGAACTCTTAAACACTGACTTCTTCTGAAAGGAACCGTCTGATGCATTAAAGGTAGATAAGCCTTTTTCACCTATAACAACGATGGTGTTGTCACCGTAAGGTAAAATCATTTGTGCATTACCTACACCACCTTTTGATACGGGTACTTCATAATTGTCGGCGCCGGTTTCTATGTTGATTGAATACAGAGATTTACCACTGCATACAATGTGATTTCCACCAATTGCAATACCATTTGTAATACCTTTTTTGAACTTTTCACTTTCCCATTTCAGAGAACCATCAGTAGCGCTGAATGCCTGGACCCCATTGGGTTTTACATTGCTGTATTTAATAATATTATAAAAAATGGTGTAATACTGGGTCACGACTTTTTGGCGATACTGAACCTCAACCAGTCCGCCAATTTGCAATGCCACAGCATCATCCACTACTGTCATTCCAGGTATGGCTTTAGCTCCTTTTATTTCCGGTGAGGTCCAGAGAAGTTTACCGGTATGATAATCATACTTCTTTACATACTGACTTTTCTTATTGCTCATGTCAAGCACATAAATGTCATCCCCAACCACAACCGGATCTGCAACAGTTCCATACACGCCCCATTTAACTACCCCTTTTGGTGCCTTAACAACATCAGGTGTGAAGTCAAATGCGGCAGACCATAGGCTTGCCCCGGTATTGTAATCAAATACCTGAAGTCCGGCCAGGCGTAATATAAGTTTATCGCCATCCCGTTCCATGTCGTAGACAAAATCCCGGGAAATCACTTTCCTGTCGGCTCTGCCAATAAATGTGTTCTCCCAGATCACTTCCCCAGTGGAAACATTGATTCTGACAATCTGGTTTTTGAACATAGTGAAGAAAGCAACAATACCGCTTGGTATGAAGTTTACCATAACCATACTGTGATCGTCAGGATTGTAAATATATTTTCCAACCACACCGATGAATTTATTGGTGGTCCACAATTCTTCCCCGGTATGGGCTTTGATATAGACCAGTTCATTCTTCAATGAGATGGCAAACCCATGATCTTCTTTAATGTAAACGATCATGTCGGCAGTTACTTTCTGATACTTGTTTGTTGTCCAGAGTAACTCTCCATTGGTCAGATCGATGCAGGCAATCTGATCTTTACCCGCTTTCCTGTCGAAAAGAAAAACAATATTGGATTCCCAGAATGGAACCAGTTCGTCAATTTTTTTCAGATTCGGGGCAATCTCTTTAAAGGATTTCGTCCAGTAAATACTGCCATCCTTATTACTGAAAACGGCCATCTCTTTTTCGGAGGCCACATAACTGTAATTGCTTTCTTCAGTGCCGGTACCGGTATGTACAAACTTTATGCCCAGGTCTGTGGTCCAAACAGCAGACATTTCTTTTTGCCCGAATACTACCAGAGCAAAGAGAATTACAAAAACAAATGATATAATTTTTTTCATGAAAGTAATTTTTTAATTTTTGGATTTAGAATTTGAATGTATATTGAATCTTAAAATATTTTCCTTTCGGTAATTTAAAACTGAACCTGAATTCTTTAGCTGCATCCTTCACCTTGTTTTGCATGGGGATATCTCCTCCAACCCGTTCAATGACAAATATAGATGTAACTTTTCCTTTATCACCAAGCGATAGTTTAAAAGTGTACTCACCCTCGATTGTGTTTTCCTTACCAAAGAGGAATAATTCTCCTTCAGGTCCGGTCATCGCTCTCTCAAGGTCTTTGATGGCTAATGCCTCCACCTCTTCCTGGGTTTCCACCAACACCTTCTTCTGGGCATAGGTACTGAATGCTAAAAAACAGCATAAAATCATAATCATGTTTTTCATTTTATTCTCGTTTTTTGTTAATATTCCAGTAGATAAGATGATTTCCCATGGTCATTACTACTGTTTCATTGTCAGGTAAAAAAACAAACGATGACCTTGAATCTACAGCTATCAGTCCGTCCTCATTTTTTTCCAAAAACCTGGAACTCTGCTGAAAGCGGTGTGCCATTTTGCCGGTCTCGAAATCATAAATATGCAATTCGATAAAGCGGGTACTTCTGGAAACCACACCAAACCATTTACCATCATGGCTCAGCTTAAAGTCTGGTTCATAATTTGCTTTTGAAGTAAATCCACGTCTTTTTGGCTGAGCGGTTTCTATATTTACCACATTGATGTACATCTGCTTTTCCGCGGTATTCTGCATCTTTGTGTGTGGTATCTGCAAACACAGCAAATTCTTGCCATCATCAGAAAAATCCAGCCTGTAAATAATGTCATACAATTCATCAACAGTGTAAAGCTTCTTAAATGAACCGGCATCATAAACAGATATTTGCTGTTTGTACTTCAATGCATCTTTCATCGATTTCTTATCACGCTGCAATTGAGGGATTTTTTTCACATCTTCCTCATACAGGTGATGAGAAACAGCTATCAGTTTACCATCCGGGCTAATGGCGATGCTGTTAGATGCATCCTTAACCACAAGAGATTTCTCAACCGTCAGATTATCTAAAAGCCAGAAAGAAATTTCGTCGCCGGTAAGGGCAATTGCATATTTTTCATCAGGTGTGATTTTAACAGAATGATAATTTTCAAAGCGCTTTATTACGGTTTCGGTCTGGGCATCGATGATCTCAAAGTTTACTTCCCTGTCTTTATTGGGAGCAAAATCAACGTAGTATAATTGATTTAAAAGGATATACTTTCCTCCTGAGGAATAATGTATTGCAGAACCTGCATACCAGTTACCAACATTGAATTGACTCAGGACTTCTTCTTTCTTCCAATCAAAAAGATAAAACGGGAAACTTTGGGTACTGCTGATGGCCAGCTTTTCATAGTCAGGAGAAAGAGCCAACCCGCAAATAATGTTTCTCGCTTCACCAATTTTGACCCTTTCGTAATCATAATCCGTGCCCTGGGCATAAGCTGTCAGGAGAGTAAAAAGCAACAAAAATATAATAAGTAACCGCTTCATGTTTCTGTACTTTAATTGCTAGATAATAAATTTCCGGGGGCTGACAAGATAGCAAGATTTTTTAATTGCCACTATTTCAATTCATCCAACTGATAATTGAACTCCTAAAAATTGACGTCTTTAAAAATTAATATCAAATTCTCCGTCTACAATTGTTTTGGTCGTTTGCTGCTGATTGAATCAACAAATTCAAATGTTCC
The DNA here is from genome assembly GCA_030618545.1 of Chlorobiota bacterium. Taxonomy (GTDB): domain Bacteria; phylum Bacteroidota; class Bacteroidia; order Bacteroidales; family F082; genus JAADID01. The sequence continues at coordinate 6,472 of JAUXDH010000021.1, read as the reverse complement.
CTTCAGCTTTATACCGCTCAGATCAATGAAAGTAATCGTGCCACTCCCCTGTACACCTTGTGCTGCCCAGGTAATATTCACAAATCTAAGCCAGATAATTTATTGAACAAAATCACGTTATATTCCTACTTTTGCAAAAAGACAACATTATTGCAATAAAGATTAATAGGATAATAAATAATAACAAAAAAATGCGCAAACATCTTCTTATCATCACCTCGATACTTTTGTTGGTAGTATATTTTTCAACAGGTTGTAAAAAAGATGACGAAAACCAGACCAATGAATTCCTGATTCAGGTCGATAGCCTGAAAATGGCAGATACCGTCGACTTTGGAAGTATACTGGATGTAGACTTCTATGGATTAATAGGCACCAATGATTGTTATAAGTTTTCAAAATTCCAGCAGGTAGAAAGCATTGCCAGCGATCCTGAAAACTCTCTTCGTGTTCAGACTTTTGGAAAGATTGAAGATAATGGTAACTGCCAGGCCGGCCTTGTTTACATGAATCCGGTTACGCTGCAAATCTCAGGAATGCTTAAAGGTAATTTCCGCCTCCTTGCACTCCAACCTGACGGTACGGTAATGACTGCTGTTTGTTATGTCAGAGAATAATCATCCTTAATGATACCAGGAGACCCGCACCTATTACCGTGTGGGTTTTTTTATCTTTGCCATCTGAAAATATGAATTGTGGAGATATTAGATAAACTAAAAGCGATTAACGACCGGTACGAAGAAATCGCCAGACAAATGACCGATCCTTCAGTGATGGAAGACATGAAAAGGTATGTCAAGCTGAACAAGGACTACAAAGAATTGGAACCGGTGGTGAAAGCTTACAGGGCGTATACCAATGTGGTGAGCAATATCGACCATGCAAAAGAGATCCTGGAGACAGAAAAAGATGCTGATTTCCGCGCCATGGCAAAGGAAGAACTTGAAGAACTTTATCCTAAGCGCGAAGAAATGGAAGAAGAGATTCGGTTATTGCTCATCCCTAAAGATCCGCAGGATAATAAAAATGCAATAATTGAAATCAGGGCCGGAACCGGTGGTGATGAGGCCGGTATTTTTGCCGGGGATCTGTTCAGGATGTACCAGAAGTTTTGCGAAAACAAAAAGTGGAAGTTCGATGTGGTGAATGTGAACGAAGGTACAGTTGGTGGTTTTAAGGAGGTAGTAATTGAAGTGACAGGTGGTGGCGCTTACGGCATCCTCAAGTTTGAATCAGGTGTTCATCGCGTACAGCGCGTTCCAAAAACAGAAACGCAGGGCAGGGTTCATACATCAGCAGCTTCAGTTGTTGTGCTGCCCGAAGCCGATGAGTTTGACATTGAATTGAACGACAAGGATATCAGAAAAGATACGTTTTGTTCTTCAGGGCCTGGTGGACAATCTGTCAACACGACCTATTCTGCCATCAGGCTGACACATATCCCATCAGGTATTGTCGTTTCCTGCCAGGATGAGAAATCACAGATTAAAAACCTGGCCAAGGCTATGAAGGTTTTGCGTACAAGATTATATGAACTTGAATACAACAAATACCTCAAGGAAATATCTTCCAAGCGGAAAACCATGGTATCAAGTGGAGACCGTTCAGCAAAAATAAGAACCTACAACTGGCCGCAAGGCAGGGTAACTGACCACCGTATCGGTCTGACGCTTTACAATCTGCAGCAAATAATTGACGGTGATTTGATTGAGGTTATTGAGAAACTGCAGATCGCTGAAAATGCGGAAAGGTTGAAAGAGGAGTTTAAGGAGTGATTGGTCATTAGTGATTAGTCATTGGTGATTAGGCATTGGTGATTAGTCATTGGTGATTGGTGATCCATCCATACGGACTTCCTTCGGGCGTACGGACTCCCTTCGGGCGTTGGTCATTAGTGATTGGTGAATGAGGAATAAAGACTCTTACAGACAGACTTGCCGACTGCCTGCCCGTCCGAAGCGGAGCGGAGGCGGGAAAACTGCCGACTACTGACAAAAGACTGCGGACATTAACTAAAAGCAAACCAAATGAACCGACAGGAACTATTCGAATTAATAAAAAAGAAAAGATCATTTCTATGTGTTGGGCTTGATACTGATCTGAAGAAAATTCCAGCTCATCTGCTTGAATCAGAAGATCCCGTTTTTGAATTCAACAAGGGAATTATTGATGCTACCCACGAATTGGCGGTAGCCTACAAACCAAACCTTGCCTTTTACGAGGTGCTCGGACAAAAGGGATGGGAAAGCCTTGAAAAGACAGTCAGTTACCTTCGATCGAAAACCGATGATATTTTCCTCATTGCCGACGCCAAACGTGGTGACATCGGCAACACCTCCGCCATGTATGCTAAGACATTTTTCGACACTATGGATTTTGATGCCGTCACACTTTCACCCTATATGGGCCTTGACACCGTTTCACCTTTCCTGGCTTATGAAGGTAAATGGTCGGTAATACTTGCCCTTACATCCAATAGCAGTGCAGTTGACTTTCAATACCTGGAAGAGAAACAAACGGGTAAAAAGTTTTTTGAAATAGTACTTCAAACCTCAAAAGAATGGGGCACAGCCGACCAGTTGATGTATGTAGTTGGCGCAACCAGGGCTGAGGCATTGCAGGAGATCCGGCAGCTTATTCCTGATCATTTTCTGCTTGTTCCTGGCGTGGGCGCACAGGGTGGCAGTCTTGAAGATGTAGCCAAATATGGTATGAATGACCATTGCGGATTGCTGGTGAATTCATCAAGGGGAATTCTTTATGCTTCCCCGGATAAGGATTTTGAGGCGAGGGCGAATGCGGAGGCGAAGAAGATGCAGGTTGAAATGGAAAAGCATCTTGCTACCTTGATATAATTATTCAAGACACCCCATTAACCAATTCCCCATTAACCAATTCCCCATTACACCATTACACCATTAACAAATCACACCTCAACATCCTCATACAAAAACCGCTTGACGCTCTGTTTCGGGGTTTTTTCAAATTCATCGCTGTGAACAACTATTCTTGATACCTGCATGTAAGCCGGCAGATTTTCATTGGTTTGTTTACGGTATTTTTCCAGGATTTTTTCCAGCCCCTGATCATCCAGCTTCATTAGTTTCATAAGATCAGGATCGGGATACACCAGAGCAATCAGTTTTCCACTTTTTTCGATAACAAGTGATTCTCCAACAAATGCCCTGTTATTCAACATGGATTCAATTTCTTCAGGGTAAATGTTTTGTCCGGATGCTCCAAGCAGCATATTCTTGCTTCGCCCTTTGATATAAATAAAATTATCACTGTCAATCAATCCAAGGTCACCCGTATGCAGCCATCCTTCCTCATCAATCGCCTCTTTTGTAGCTTCCGGATTTTTGTAATACCCCAGCATCAAATGATCGCCTTTAATCAATATTTCACCAACCTCCCTGTAGGGATCTGATGAATCTATTTTCACCTGCATCCCGTCCACTATTTTTCCACATCCTCCAAGGCGCATTTTATCCCAGGAAGCATAAGCGATCAAGGGTCCGCATTCTGTCATGCCGTAACCAATGGTAAAGGGAAATCCTATTTTCTTGAATAATTTTTCAATTTCTTCGTTAAGCGCCGCGCCACCAATAACTACCTCTGTAAAATTCCCGCCAAATCCGGTATTGAGGCCATCCAGTATTTTCTTGTGAACAAGCTTATTCAGCAGAGGAATTTTCAACATAAAACTTACCACAGGTTTTTCGATTTGAGGCTTGATGCGTTTTTTGAAGATCTTTTCAATGACCAGGGGCACGGAAAGAATCAGGCGGGGACGAATCTCTTTGAAAGCCTGTGTGATGATCTGGGGGGAAGGTGTTTTGGTAAGAAAGATAACATGACAGCCAATGGTAAATGGAAAAAGGAACTCAAACGCCAACCCGTACGCGTGTGCCAGAGGAAGGAAGGAAACGATCGAATCACCACCCTTCAGAGGCATGTTATCCTGCGCAAACTTAATATTTGAGGAAAGGCTTTTGTGGCTCAGCATCACACCTTTGGAAAAACCTGTAGTACCGGAGGTGTAATTGATGTCAGCCAATTCATCAAGGTCAATCTCCGGCAAGTTGAATATTTCAGGATTGAGCCCTTTGGGATACAGTTCCACACACAGGTCTTCCAATGAAAGAGCAGCTTTTTCAATAGATTTTTTCCTTGCATGCGCAAGCGAAAAGTTCTCCAGAAGGAATGCACCTTCAATCAGCTTCATCTTTTCTATATCCAGGTTATTCCAAATAAATTCAGCGACAAATAAAAAACGAGAATCAGAATGGGTGATGATGTGGTGGGCATCCTTGGGTTTGAATTCAGGAAGTATGGGTACGATCACTGCCCCGTAACTCACAACGGCGATGAAAGTCACCCCCCAATTTACTGAGTTCTTCCCCATTAACGCGATTTTATCTCCTTTCTTTATTCCTCCCTTCTCTAATAAAATGTGGATCTTTTTGATCTTCCGTGCAACTTCACCATAAGTAAGGCCATCGCCCTTATAATCACTCAAGGCCGGAAGATCCCAATGTTTTTTGATACTGGTTTCGAAATAAGCAACAAGGTTTTCATTTTTCATGAGGCAAGAAATTAATTGACAATAAATGTACTATCAATATTCGATTAATTAAACAGAACAAATAAAAATATAAAAGGAAATATCTGACCGGCGAAAATCCTGCCGTCAATTATTAGATACCATCAATAACCTCAGTCCATCCATGAATATCCTCTACCAAACCCTCCTGGATACCTCTGAGTTGCTGGTAAAGTTTGGTAGATACCGGTCCCGCTCCATCACCATATCTATAAACCTTACCGGTATCGTGATCTACGATCTTGCGTATTGGAGAAATGATCGCTGCTGTTCCGCAGGCACCGGTTTCCTCAAATGTACCAAGTTCTTCCAGCAGCACAGGTCTGCGCTCAACGCTCAAACCAATATCCCTTGCAATTTGTTCAATGCTCATGTTGGTTATTGAAGGAAGGATGCTTTGCGATTGTGGAGTGATGTATGTATTGTCCTTTATCCCGTAGAAGTTTGCCGGTCCTGCCTCGTCGATATATTTTTTTTCCTTTGAATCCAGGAAAAGAACCGAAGCAAATCCACCTTTATACGCACGGTCAGCGGGCTGCATACTGGCAGCGTAATTACCACCAACCTTGATATGTCCGGTACCGAGAGGCGCCGCCCGGTCGTAATCCCTTACAACCTCAATGGCAACCGGATGGAAACCTTCCTTGAAATATGGACCAACCGGGGTAACGAAGACCACGAACATGTATTCATCTGCCGGTTTTACACCTACCTGGGGGCCGCTTCCAAAAAGAAGCGGACGAATGTAAAGTGTGGCGCCGGTACCATGGGGCGGAATGTATTTGGCGTTGAGTTTAACCGCCTTTTTGACCACTTCACCGAAAAGTTCTTCCGGAACTTTTGCCATCATGATGCCTTTGGCTGAGGTTTGCATGCGCTTGGCATTCTCCTGCCATCTGAACAACCGCACTTTTCCATCAGCTCCCCTGTAGGCCTTCAAACCTTCAAAGGCCTCCTGACCATAGTGCAGTCCGGTAGCTGCCATGTGTACCGGAATGTATTCGGAATCGGTTACCTCAGGCTCCTGCCACTTTCCATCCTTAAAAGTGCAGCGCACATTAAAATCTGTTGGATAATACCCGAAAGGTAAAGTACCCCAATCAATATCTATGCTTTTTTCAGTTGTTAACATGAAATGTAGTTTTACTTGTTTCGCAGGCTAATTTACTAAAAATCGTTGGGTTCTGAAACTTGTTTTTATATGCCAATGGAAATATACTTTCTCATCAATGCCTGAAAAGTTTCTCTCCCCTCTTCTGTAGCGAGCTTCTTCAGTCGTTTTTGTGCAAATCTGCGAAAAGGGCCATTCTTATCAGTGCTATTTTCGGAGAGCGAATCAGTTTCGCTGTTGATCAGTTGATCTATGTCACCCAGATTGTCCAATGTGATAATCACATCTTCTTTCGATTGCTTGCTCAGATTTATCGTATCCTCTCCGTTAATGCTTATTGCAGAGTGTGAGGAGTCCTGAAGACTTTCATTTATTTGAGACGGGATGGAATCAGCCAGAGTATCGTTAACATTATCAGTCTCTTCAATTTTAACAACATCTGCATTTACAATTGAAAGAAGGGTAAAATACACCAGGCTGATGATAAGGTACAAACGTACAGGTGGTATGTATTTTGTTCGCTTTCCAGCCAGGAACTCCCTGGTTAATTTACCGGGATAGAAAACCAGCAACCTCAGTGTTCTGAAGATCTTTGAATCAACGTTAAATGAACTGGAAATAAAATCCTGGATGAAGTATTTAAAGTGTAAATCGAATTTCTTGTTTTTCTGCCCGCAATGCGGGCAGTGTTCGAAACTTTTATCGTGCTCTTTCTCACAATTCGGGCACTTAATTTTTTCAAGATTATTCTCTGT
>JAUXDH010000005.1 GCA_030618545.1 Chlorobiota bacterium | reverse complement strand
TTTGCAGGAGCCCAGGGGGAAGGTTATGCCGGATTTCTGCATGGCAGGGTAGTCGACATGCTTTACTTTCCCATTATCGAACTTTCGCGTACTGATCTACCCTCCTGGTTGCCCGATATTATTTTTGGATTAGACGGCCGTTTTATATTCTTCCGGCCTATTTTTAATATTGCTGATTCATCGATTACAGTTGGGGTTTTTTGGTTGATATTGTTTGAGAGGAAGAACCTTCACATCAAAGAATAGTTTTCCCGGCTATCGGTATAATTATCTCAGTGATAAATAGCTGATTTACAAAACCAGCATCCCTGGCGTTCGCTGCGTCGTTGCGTGAAATTTTAAAACCCTACTCCCGGCAGATCAATCTACAACGGAATATTCCCATGTTTCTTTGGCGGATTGATGTCTGATTTGTTTTCCGTCATTTCCAGCGCCTGCGCCAATTTGATCCGTGTGTTGTGTGGATAAATGATCTCATCAATATAACCTAATTCAGCCGCTTTGTAAGGACTGGCAAAGTTGTCACGGTATTCCTGAACGATCTTGTCTCTATGCTCATCACTTTCTATCTTGTTGCGGTAAATAATATTTACAGCTCCTGCCGGTCCCATAACTGCAATCTCAGCGGTAGGATAGGCAAAATTGTAGTCAGCCCCAATGTGCTTACTCGACATCACGTCATAGGCGCCACCATAAGCTTTTCTTGTAATCAGGGTAATCTTTGGTACAGTTGCTTCAGCAAAGGCATAGAGCAGTTTAGCGCCATGTTTGATGATTCCTCCAAACTCCTGGGCCGTTCCCGGAAGGAATCCTGGCACATCTTCAAAAGTGATGAGGGGGATATTGAAAGCATCACAGAAACGAACAAACCTGGCAGCTTTTGTCGAACTGTTGATATCCAGAACTCCTGCAAGCACCGCCGGTTGATTGGCAACAATGCCAATAGGCCTGCCACAAATACGTGCGAATCCTATAAGGATATTCGGGGCATAATGCGGCTGCACTTCCAGGAAATGCCCATCATCGATTACTGCAAGGATGATCTCCTTCATGTCGTAGGGCTTATTCGGGTCATCCGGGACGATAGTATCCAGCTTGGGTATCTTTCTGTTTACTTCATCCGTACAGACCTTTCTTGGCGGATCTTCCATATTGTTTGAGGGCAGGAAACTGATCAGTTCACGCAACATCATCATGGCCTGGGCATCATCATCCGCGGTAAAATGGGCCACACCACTTTTCTTGTTGTGCGTCATGGCGCCACCTAATTCTTCCTTGGTAACTTCTTCGTTGGTTACGGTTTTTATTACATCCGGTCCGGTGACAAACATATAAGATGTTTCCTTTACCATCAGGATAAAATCTGTAATCGCCGGGGAGTAAACTGCACCTCCTGCGCATGGTCCGAGGATGGCTGAAATTTGTGGAATAACACCTGAACTTCTAACATTGCGGTAAAAGATATCGGCATAGCCTGCGAGGCTTTCAACGCCTTCCTGTATCCTTGCGCCACCTGAATCATTGAGACCGATTACCGGAGCTCCCATTTTCATGGCAAGATCCATGATCTTGGTAATCTTGTTGGCATTCGCCCTGGAGAGCGAACCACCGAAAACAGTAAAATCCTGAGCAAAAACATAGATAATACGTCCGTCAATCCGGCCATAACCGGCAACAACCCCATCGCCGAGAATCTTATTTTTGTCCATATCGAAATCGGTGGCCGTATGGGTAACGAATTTGTCGATTTCTACAAAGGTGTTTGGATCCAGGAGATCCTGAATTCTCTCTCTGGCAGTTTTCCGACCGGCAGCATGCTGCCTCTCAATTCGCTGTTTGCCTCCACCAAGTTCGGCTGATAAATGTTTTTCTTCAAGTATTTTGTTTTTCTTGAGCTGATCCGACATTTTCTTCTTTTTGGATTGTTTTGATTTATTAAAATTCGAATTGATTATTCCAGCGTGATCAATGGTTGATTCCCATCGATATTTTCACCCTCTTTTACCAGGATATCTTTTACTTTCTTATCGGAAGAAACTTTGTATTCGCTTTCCATCTTCATCGCGGAAACAGTGACCAGGGTTTCTCCGGCTTTTACCTCCTGTCCTTCTTTAACAAGTATTTTAACCACTTTGCCTGGCATTGGAGTAGAAATGAATGATTGCTCTTCATCAATGTCACCCTTTCGACTATTCATGTAACGACTTTCTGCATCGATGATCTCAGCATCAAAAGAGTTGTAGAGCGTATGTACGGTATACTTTTTATTATCAACAGGAGTGAGCTCAACATTGTAGGATTTACCTTCCAGCAGGATGGAATAAATACCTTCCTCCACCTCCAATATATCAAGGTTATATTTTCGGCCTCCAACGAGCACCTCAATCGTATTGCCGTTTTGATTTAGAATCTCAATAGATTCAACTTTTCCGTCCAGGCTAATTTCGAATGACATTTTTAAACTGTTTGCATTATTTATAAGCGATTCATATTTCTAGTACGGCCACACATTTTCCATTTACTGGCTACAGCATTGGCTTTGCCGTTTGTTTTTGCCGCCTCGATTTTGTTTATATAATCGACGAAGGCGGTGATTGAAACGACATCTTTGATTTTTTGGGTGGCTGTATTTTTTGGTTCCAGGTACTTCTGGTTATCCTGGATAATGTGTGTGTTATATTTTCCTTTTCTGAATGAGGGTACATCCATGATTCTGCTCAGGAATGGGATGGTGGTTTTTATGCCCACAATCTTGTAAGCAAACAACGCCCTTTTCATCCGGCTGATGGCTTCATTTCTTGTGGGCGCCCACACAATCAGTTTGGATACCAGAGGATCGTAATACATTGGGATGTTGTATCCCTCGTAAATATATCCATCGTGTCTCACGCCTAATCCCAAAGGTTCCGTAATGTGTTTAACAAGGCCCGGACTCGGCATAAAGTTATTGTCAGGATCTTCGGCATAAATCCTGACCTCAATGGCATGCCCGTTTTGTGTAAGTTCGTCCTGCTTCAGGGATAGTTTTTTGCCGTTGGCAATATTAATTTGTTCCTTTACAAGATCCACCCCTACTACCCTTTCAGTAATAGGGTGCTCAACCTGAAGCCTGGTATTCATTTCCAGGAAGTAATAATTCAGGTCATCATCAACAATGAACTCGATTGTTCCAGCGCTGGCATAATTCACCGCCTTTGCTGCAGCAACAGCATATTTACCCATTTCAGCACGAACTTCAGGCGTCATAATTGGTGATGGTGTTTCTTCAACAACTTTCTGATGCCTTCTTTGCACTGAGCATTCGCGTTCGAACAGGTGAATACAATTGCCGTGTTTATCTGCCAGCACCTGGAATTCAATGTGGTGCGGAGAGTTAATGTATTTTTCGATATAGACGGCATCATTACCAAAAGCTGCTTTCGCCTCGGATTTGGCAGCGCTCACTCCCGCAATAATTTCATTTTCTTCCTTGATAAGGCGCATACCTTTACCGCCCCCTCCTGCACTTGCCTTAACCATCACAGGTAATCCGATATCCATGATCAGCCCAACAGCTTCTTTAATATCCTTGATAGGTTCCGAAGTACCGGGAACAACAGGGACACCTGCTTTGAGCATATTTTTGCGGGCAGTGATCTTGTCACCCATTGTGTTTATCGCGAAAGAGGAGGGGCCGATAAATATGATTCCCTCTTTTTCACAACGATCGGCAAAATCCGCATTCTCAGAAAGAAAGCCATAACCCGGATGTATGGCATCGGCTTTGCACCTCTTTGCAACTGCAATGATCTTATCTATGACAAGATAACTTTCATTGGATGGAGCTTCTCCTATGAAATAGGCTTCATCGGCAAACCTGACATGCATAGAACTGCGATCAGCCTCTGAAAAAACCGCTGCTGATTCAATTCCCATTTCACGGCAGGTACGCATTACCCTGATAGCAATCTCACCACGGTTGGCAACTAGTATTTTCTTAATCATAAGGATTATCCTTTATTGATCTATTTTTCAGGTATTTAATGGTTATACGAAGAGATTTAGGATGCGTAAAGATAAAAAATAAGCTCGGATTTAGCTTAAGCACCCTGTCATGATATCATGAATTGATTTATTTTTTCAACAAACGTTTGAATAAAGAATCTCCAAGCATTCATTTCCAATCCTTCAAATGAAGGAAAACTTAACGATTTCTTATTGAAAGATAAAAGTGATTATTCACTACTTTTGGCAACTATAATAATTCATTTATAATAACATAACGATGACAAAGATTTCTGAAAAAATTGCCGCGGGTGTTGCAACCGGTGATGATGTCCAGTTTATTTTCGAAAAAGCAAAAGAAGGTCAGTTTGCACTTCCTGCAGTAAATGTGGTAGGAACAGATTCAATAAATGCAGTTCTTGAGGCAGCCGCAAAGGTTAATTCCCCGGTAATCATTCAGTTCTCAAATGGTGGCGGTGCATTTTACGCCGGTAAAGGACTTAAAGCCGAAGGTATGGAAGCTGCTATAGCCGGTAGTATATCCGGAGCGATGCACGTACATCAGATGGCTGAACTTTACGGTGTTCCTGTCATTTTGCATACTGATCATGCAGCAAAGAAATTACTCCCCTGGATTGACGGGCTACTGGATGCCGGAGAAGAGTTTTATGAGCAGCACGGAAAACCCTTATTCAGTTCACATATGCTTGATCTTTCGGAAGAACCATTGGAAGAGAACATAGAGATTTGCAGGAACTACCTGGAAAGAATGAGCAAAATGGATATGACACTGGAAATAGAGCTTGGAATCACCGGCGGTGAAGAAGACGGTATTGACAATACTGAAGTTGACAGTTCCAAACTCTACACGCAACCTGATGAAGTGGGAAGAGCCTACGAAGTGCTTTCAGAAGTAAGTCATCGATTTACAGTCGCTGCTGCATTTGGTAATGTTCATGGTGTGTATAAGCCCGGTAATGTTAGGCTGGAACCTGTAATTCTTAAAAACTCACAAAGCTTCATAAGGGAAAAATTCGGCACAGGCGACAACCCTGTGAATTTCGTCTTTCATGGCGGATCTGGCTCTGAACCTGAAAAGATCAAAGAAGCTATTTCATATGGTGTAATTAAAATGAACATCGATACCGATACCCAATGGGCTGCATGGGATGGTGTTCGTGCTTATGAAAGCAAATACCATGATTATCTGCAGGGCCAGATTGGAAACCCTGAAGGTGATGATGTACCAAACAAAAAATATTACGATCCTAGAAAGTGGTTACGTGAATCTGAGGTTTCCATGGTTACACGGATGGAACAGGCCTTCGCTGATCTCAATTGCATTGATCGTCTGTAAAGTTTAAAATGTTCAGTTAATAATGGGTGTTCTGTAAACGCCCTTTTTTTTTGTCAGGTTTTGATTTTTGGAAACTTTGCTTGTACTTTTACATCATGATTAATTACGAACCGAAAATACTGCTTGCCTTTGGAGAGACCTTTGATGTTGAGAATGGTGAGGAATTTTTCAAATGGTTACTGGAAAACGGATATCCTGAGCTTGCAGCTTTGAGCAGTTGTATCAGGGGAAACCTGGAAGCCCGTGATTGGCTTATGAAAAACAAATTCACTCATTTTGCCGCGCTGGACGGAGCCATCGATGGAAAAGAAGAAGCTTATAAATGGTTAAAAGAACACAACTTTGATATCCTTGCAGTTTTAGCAGACGCGGTTCACAAGAAGCCTGAAGCCATCCTTTGGTTGAAAGAAAACAACCTGGAAATGTTCGTTCACCTTGCTTTAAAGATTCGCGGTTTTGGCGAAAGGCAGAACTTCGATTACCACAAGATTCATTTTTAGAATTATCCGCATTTGGAATGTCCGCACGATTTGCAGGTAAGGCAGCCATCCTCATATACGATGGCTAACTCTCCACATTCCGGACATTTGCTGTCAACGGCTGTCCCGTCCTCAATATATCTTTTCAGGGCTCTAACTACGCCATTCTTCCAGGTGTTGATGTTGTCTTCCATCACATTCAGGTTTGAAACCAGGTCGATAACATATGGTATCGGCATGCCGTGTCGCAACACCCCGGATATTAGTTTGGCATAATTCCAGTATTCTTCATTAAATGATCTTGACAAGCCTTCAAACGTGATCTTATATCCCTGCTTATCCCTGAACTGGAAGTCGTAGCGGGTTGGCTCATCTTTTACCTTTGTTTTGATCACCCAGCCATCTTCCACCCAGGGGGGAAGGAAAAAGTCCTCAGCCAATCCGGTAAATACTTCATAAGGTTTGCCATCAATTTTTCCTATAACTGCCAGCCACTTTTCGTAGTTGTTCTGGAAACGGATCACATCGGCTTCCACGTTCTTTGGCCTGGTTGGCGCTTTGGTTTCCTGAAAAAGGTTTTTTGATTCCTCTTTATTATCATTGCTTACCAAAACACCCGACCTGGAACCATCACGGTAGATGGTCATCCCTTTGCAGCCACTTTCCCATGCTGTCAGGTAAATTTTACTAACCAGTTCTTCCGTTGCATCTTTTGGTACATTTACAGTTACGCTGATAGAATGATCTACCCATTTCTGAACAACTCCCTGCATATGCACCTTATTCAGCCAGTCAATATCTGCAGAGGTTGCTTTGTAGTATGGCGATTTCTTGATGATCTTGCTCAGCTCATCATCATTCAACATTTTAACCTCATTCACATTATAGCCATTCACCCTGAGCCAAACTTCGAATTTAGGATGAAAGACATTGTATTCTTCCCATGCATCACCGAGGTCATCAACAAAGCTCACATTAACATTTTTATCGTTCGGGTTAACTTTCTTGCGACGTTTATAAGAGACAAGGAATACAGGTTCAATTCCAGAACTGGTTTGTGTGCAAATACTGACACTACCTGTTGGAGCAATGGTTAGCATGGCAATGTTGCGCCTGCCATATTTTTCCATTTTTTCATAAACATGGGGTGCATGTTCTTTGATTCTTTCAATAAAGGGATTACCTATTTCTTTTTCTGCATTGTAAATAGGAAAAGGACCTCTTTCTTTGGCAAGATGAACTGATGAACGGTATACTTCAATTGCCAATAGTTTATGCACTTCTGTTGAGAATTTAATGGCATCTTCCGATCCGTATCTGAGTCCGAGGGCTGCCAGCATATCTCCTTCAGCAGTTATGCCAATCCCGGTTCTTCTTCCCTGTATTGTTTTCTCCCGTATCTTTTCCCAAAGCCTTTTTTCCACAAGCTTGATCTCTTCTGATTCCGGATCAGCAGCTATCTTCTCCAGGATTCCATCAATCTTCTCCACCTCCATGTCGATAATATCATCCATCATCCGCTGGGCAATGTGGGCATGTTTGATAAACAGATCTCCGTTGAAGAAAGCTTCTTTCAGGAATGGGTTCTCAACATAGTTGTAAAGATTGATCGCGAGCAGTCTGCAACTGTCGTATGGACATAACGGGATTTCACCGCATGGATTAGTCGCCATGGTTTCGAATCCATGTTCTGCATACCGATCGGGAATGGATTCACGAGACACGGTATCCCAAAACAACACACCCGGCTCAGCGGATGCCCAGGCATTGTAAACGATCTTTTTCCATAACTCTGTGGCTTTGATTTCTTTTACCACAGTGGGGTTGTCAGACTTCACTGGATACTGTTGCCGGTAGGTAGTATCATTCTTAACCGCTTCCATGAACTCATCATCCACCTTGACAGATACATTGGCGCCGGTTACTTTTCCCTGCACCATTTTTGCGTCGATAAAGTGTTCAACATCCGGATGTTTTACGCTAATGGTCAGCATGAGCGCTCCCCTGCGGCCGTCCTGTGCCACTTCACGAGTAGAATTGGAATATCTTTCCATGAACGGTACAACGCCTGTGGATGTCAATGCAGAATTCTTTACCGGGCTGCCTCCGGGCCTGATGTGGGTCAGGTCGTGACCTACGCCTCCCCTGCGTTTCATCAATTGTACCTGTTCCTGGTCTATTTTAAGAATTCCACCGTAAGAATCCGAGACTCCCTCGTTACCTATCACAAAGCAATTTGACAGTGAAGATATCTGGAACTTGTTGCCAATCCCTGCCATCGGACTACCCTGCGGAACAATGTACTTGAAATTGCGGATCACTCCCAGCACTTCTTCCTCACTCATTGGATTTGGATACTTCTTTTCGATCCGGGCAACCTCCCTGGCAATCCTGCGATGCATGTCATCAGGAGTCAGCTCATAAATCTTGCCGGCACTATCTTTTAACGCGTATTTATTTACCCATACATTTGCTGCCAGTTTATCCCCTTTAAAATATTTAATGGATGCTTCGATGGCTTCATCATGTGAATATTCTTTTTGTGGCACTTGATTCTCTATTTCGATATCCGGTTTTTTGGTCGGTTTTTTCTCACTGACTTTTAATTTCGTGTGTGTCAATTCGCTTTCTTTTTCTTCATCAGGTTCTGTCTTTTTTCTTTCCTCAAGAACCTTATCATAGAAACTCTTTTCATCTGATTTTGATTTGTCTTTGGCTTGCAAGCGTTCCATCGTCTTTTCTTCGAATTCCATAAATAAACTATTCTCCATGTAAGTTAGCGTTGTAAGTGTGATTAACTGGGTTAATTTGCTATAAACTAAGTAGATATAAACAACGAAGAGAGCCTCCCCAACGTGCTGCAATATACGACGGAAAACAAATAGGAGCCCTTAGTTTTTATTAACAGCGAGAGGTGTATAAATAGTAATTGACGGGGAACTAAGTTTTTAGATATGAAAAATGTTTCTAAATATTTTTTTGGTCATTTTTGGCACAGTTTTCCATGCTAAGGTCTGTATAATTTCTAACTGTTTCTATTCCAAAAATATGAGCCCTTTTTGATCTCTGACTTTGGATTTTGAAAATGATCGGAAAGCTACTTTTCAATTAATGAAAAGTTAAGATTTCGTTTACCAGATCTTAAGCCTAAAAGTCAAGACTTAATGACAGGTAATAAACCGGTTTTCTCACACGGTAATCTTCAACACCCCAGGCTACATCACCCCGGATAAAGTATCCCAATAGATGAATCCTTGCACCTACACCGAATCCTCCAACAATAGGCTCCTTTTGTATCTCAACAGAAATATGCAAAGGCCCACTGTCTACATACCTGGTAAATAAAGAATTCTCAGGCGAATATGGCGTGGGTCCTGTCCATGCCGTCCCTACATCACCGAAGGCCACAAACTGAAAGTTTCTCAGGAAACTGGAGCTGATAGGTGATTTTGCGAAATATTGAAATATGGGAAATCGTAATTCGGTATTGAACACCAGAAAACTGTTACCGTTCCGAATGTTCTGGTTGAAGCCGCGCATGTTTGTTGCCAGTGTTTGGAATGCATAATTTTGTGTATAATCTATTGGCGTACTGATATTAAACTTTGGAAATAACCAATTATCAACCCCTCCCATATAATAAATCAGGTTTTCATTTCCAATGGATGTACTTCCCGCTATGCGGTTTGCCCAGATGAAAGTCCTGTGAATGCGGGTATATTTTCTTATATCGAATCCCAGAACAATAAGGTTTCTTTCCGTAGCATTTATAAGTTGAAGGTATTCGGCAAAGAACTTCCAGCGGGTACCATAATAAATATTCATTGAAGGGCTTCTGGTATTATCAAATACCAATTCGCCTTTTACCCCAGCCCAGAAATCATGGTAAGTCGGCCTGTCAAGGGTGATCTGATCTGTCGCCAGAGTCACATACATATCGTTTCTGAACATGGCAGTTCCCCTCAGGCTCAAGGCTTCATTAAATGGCCACTTCAGTATATAAAACAACTCATGCGTATGTACCCTGCGAACGGAATATCCATTGTATCCTTCCAGTGAGTTTCGGTGGAAAACTATCTCTTTATCGAGTCGTTTTGCCAGATTGGCATAACTGAAAATGTATTCGTTATTGATAAGGCTGAAATTTAACCTGACACCTCCAACAAAACGATGGTCTTCCATAAGGTCGTTCACGCCAAACTGAAAAAATACATTAAATCCCGGATTGAGATAAATGGGGCCTCCTCCACCCGTAAAAGGCTGGTAACTGTAATTGATGTAGTTAAAGTCTATCTGTGAGATTACATCGTTCAGGAAATATTCTACCCTGTAATTAAGACGTTTGGGGATTTCAAGTTCATCGCCTTCCACTCCGTAATCATCCACAAATACTTCATAAACTGTTCTACCCTTCTTGCCTTTTCGAACCCTGCCTGTTTTGGGTTTACCTATTATTTCATTCCCCCTGGAATCAAGGTAAACCATTTTAAACTGCTTCATCTGCCTGACAGGTCCCGTTGTCTCTATTTTTACTGCCTCTTCGGCTTCTACCGCTTTTTCTTTTGCCAGTGCTTTCTGCAGCAGGGCAAGTTGCTTTTCATACTCCTTACGAAGCGTTGCTTTGTAATGGGTATCATCAAGTTTTAAAGCCGGTGCGGAGGAAAAATCCGGCACATCATCATAGTAAATCTTGAAAAGATTGTCATTGTAAAAAATGAATGCTTTCTTTCCGGCACGGGCGGAGGTATGATGGTCACTGATATTTCTTGAGTAATCTGTTACAGGCTTTGAATTGACAAAATATCGATAATGAATTGTTGTGTCAACAGAGCTGACGGTACTGTCAATCGCTGCAAGGTATGAATTGAAGATACCATTTTCATCACTCAGGTAAGAGATAGTGTTAAAATCAACATACTCGGGTTGCAACTCATCTGCCAGAGGTGTTTCTGTGATTCTCTTCAGTATCAGGCTTCGTTTTGCATAGTCATATACAAAAAGGTCGAAATTATCGGGAACATCATCCATAAACTCAGGTTCAATGCCCAGCGTGTCGTTCTCACGGTTTGAACTAAAAACTATTTGACTCGAATTATTGATAAACCTGGGATTAAGTACGCTATATATATCATCCGTTATCCGTTCGAATGAACTTGCGGCAATATTGAACACATACAAATCACTCTGCCCTTTTCTGACGGCAGACATTACCATATATTTCCCATTGTCAGCATAGGAAAGATCAGTGATTTTTTGGACCTCATAAATGGGCTGCTTTGCAGTTTTTTTTGTTTCAAGATTGTACAGATAAATCCAGGGCTTACCTTTATGTTCCACCATATAAGCAAGTAGCTTCCCCGTAGGATGCCATGCCAGTAAAGGATAGCTGTAGTCCGTTTTGGTTTCCATCATCACACCCCTTTTGAAAATCTTTTTCTTTTTGCCTTTGAGCATATCGTAAAGGTAGATCTTGTACTTCCCCATCTCATTGGTGGTGTAGGCCAGGTATTTTCCATAAGGACTGATATGAGGCTGGCCATATGTAATTTCCTCTTTGTATTTTATAGGGAGCAGGGTTAGTGGATAATTTTCATTTTCCGCATATGTCGCAAACTCTTTCTCATAATATTTTCTCCATTCTACAACCAATGACTTAAAAGGAACACCTATCACATAAAGAAATCCTTTGTCAATACTGTTGCTTACGCTGGTCATGTGAATGATGTTGCTAACGGCAGCTTTTCCATATTGGTTAGCGATATATCTCCAGAGTGAGTGACCGGCATAAACAGCATCTTCACCCTTCAGGTTGTTCACTTTTTTGTACCTGCCCGAAAGTATGCCGTCCCGAATCCTGTTATCGAATTTGCTGTCCCATTCGTTGCTCAGGTATGAAATGATTCCCACCTTGTACCAATCCGGCATGGAAAAAAATGTGGATGTCTTTACCTGCTGACCGAGGCTGCCACCGAACATCATCTGGTTGAAAAGCACTTCTGCAATACCTGCCCTTATCTGGTCTTCAAAGTGAACGTGGTTGCCATTAAAATAAAGAAACACCTTTGACCCGATGATGTGTGTGATCCCACCGGTATTGTAACTTTCCTGGGTCATCAATCCGATATTGCTTTGCTTCAGATCGGTGAGGTTATTGAAGATGATGAACCGGATCTTTTTATCGAGCCGGCTTTCCATCTTACCTTCCATTTTTGGAATCTGTTCTACTGCATACCTTGACGTAAATTGTGCCAGTTCCTTCCCGTTCAGGTAAAAGTAAGCGTCGAAATCATCGAATTTGTAAAAGGTCCACCGGAAGTCGTTAAACTGTACCCTGTTTTTGCCAAAAGTCATGTTCGATCCATTGTAAAACTGGGCATCAAGGCTTAAAAAAGAAAATAAAGCCATTATGATGACAAACCCTTTGATAAAGGATAAACTGTATGTTCTCGTTTTAAACAAACTCAGAAACAACTGTTTTTACTCGTAAAAAGCTAAATTAAAACAAAATTCACACCAATTTATTTCATTCAGCAACTGTTAATTTAAGACACCATCAAGGCGGATGTGGTTGTAAGCTGTTGACAGAAACAATTGAAAAGCCTACTTTTGACTGCAATAATATTCGATTTAATCCTATGATTACCATAAAACGCTTTGCTTACAATGCTTTCCAGGTAAACACCTATGTGCTGAGTGACGAATCAAACGAATGCATAATTGTTGATCCCGGAATGGACAGCACGGATGAAGAAAACGAAATAACAGCCTACATTGAAGAAAACAATCTTAAACCGGTTTTGTTGGTGAACACCCACACCCATGTGGATCATATTCTTGGCAACAGTTTTATAGCTGATACATATAATTTGAAACTGGCGGCTCATAAAGACAGCCAACATTTCCTCAAATCTGCAAAAGGACAGGCAATGGTATTTGGAATAAAACTGAAGGCGGTGAAAGAAATTGATACTTTTCTTGAGGAAGGTGCGGATCTGAAGTTTGGTAATAGCAGCCTGCAGATTTTTCTTACACCCGGCCACGCAAATGGTAGTCTTTGCTTTTATTCTGAGAAAGATGGCTTTGTGATTACGGGGGATGTGTTGTTTAACCAGAGCATCGGGCGTACAGATTTGCCCACAGGAGATTATGAAAAGCTGCAGTACAGCATCTGGAATAAATTATTTGTTCTGCCGGATGAAACTGTCGCGTTCCCTGGCCATGGACCCGAAACTTCAATAGGATTTGAGAAGGTAAACAATCCATTCGTCGCGATCGGTTGATTGTGTGAAATTGTGACCTGCATTCTTCATTAACCGCTATTACTTTTTTTCATCCATCAGACCATCGACAATTTTAACAATGGCATCCACATCCTGCTGCATCATGCAATTAAAGTGTGTTTTAGGGCATTTTTTAAATCCCAGTTTACTGCAGGGCCGGCATCGTAAACCTTCCACTTCCGCAAGAAACGATATGTCATCGTTTAAGGGAAGATAGGGATACATCCCAAAATCAGGTACCGTATTTCCCCATATGCTGATGATTGGTTTTTTAAAAGCCGCTGCAATGTGCATCAATCCTGTATCGTTGGTGATGATAACATCGGCCTGCTGTACCAACGAGGCAGACTGGTTGATAGAAAATTGTCCGCATGCATTGATCACAGTTTTGTGAGCCGAAAGAGTCTTTATTTCTTCTCCGTGTTTTTCATCCTCAGTACCGCCAAGAAGAACAACAGGAAAGTCCATTTTGTCAATGATTTCGACAACTTTCGGAACAGGCAGCATTTTGGTTTCATGCCTGCTGCCAATGACAAATCCAACATACCCTTTCAGGAGTGATTTATCAAGTGAACTTGTTTCAATCTCGTCCTTTGCCGGTATAAAGAAGTCAAGACCCTGGCCGTCATTGTTAACTCCAAGAGCCTTCACCGCCATGAAATACCTGTCAACAATGTGTACCCTGGGCAATCTGTTTATTTTAAGATTGACAAGCATCCACTTTTCTTTATTCATCTTTGGAAAAGATGTTGAAGGTTTGCCCAGATGTTTCCTGACTTTAAGAGAACGGAAGTTTTTTTGTAAATCAACGATGTGATCGTATTCCTCTGCTTTTAGTTCTTTTAGAACTTCCTGCAGCTTATCATCCAATGGATAAACTTTATCAACATGTGGGTTGTTACGGCTTAAGTCAGCGTATTGCAATTTGGTGAGCACATGCAGTTCGCAATTCAACTGTTGCTTTATCGCCCTGATGACTGGAGTTGTCAAAACAATATCCCCAATTGAACTGAACCGGATAAGAAGGACTTTTTTCAAAGGCGTATGAGTTTCTGCAAAAATAAATAAAGTGAATGACTACATTTGGCATTGCAATAACTAAAGATTATTCAAATGGCAAGAACACCAACAAAACAAATACCACTTGGGTTTGAAGCTCCATATTTTGAATTACCCGAGCCATTAACTGGTAAAACAATCAGCCTGGAAGATGTAAAAGGAGAAAAAGGAACACTGGTGATGTTCATCTGTAATCACTGTCCTTTTGTAAAACATATTATCGATGAACTTGTTCAAATAGGCAACGACTATAAAGATAAAGGAATTGGCTTTGCTGCAATCAATTCGAATGATGTGATGAATTATCCTGATGATCATCCGGATAAAATGAAGGAACTTGCCGAAGAAAAAAAGTTCCCATTTCCATATTTGTTTGACGAAAGCCAGGATGTTGCCAGGGCTTATGAAGCAGTCTGCACTCCCGATTTCGATTTATTCGATGCGAGTGGAAAATGTGTTTACCGGGGTCAACTGGATGGTGCACGGCCCGGTAATGATGTAGAAGTAACAGGTTCAGACCTTCGTAAAGCCCTTAACCAGGTTATTCATGGTGAAGATGTGCCGGAAGATCAGATGCCAAGCATTGGATGCAACATCAAGTGGAAACAATAGTTTTATCTGAACTGGTAAAATAGCGACAGAACCAAGGCATCGTGAAACTGTCCGTAAGTCCACAATCGCCATATATCGCCATTTCGAGGTTCGGTTCGAATACCCCATAAGGAGAAATTGTATCTGAAATCAAATCCCACTTTCTTGCTAAAGAATAAACGCATTCCTATATTTAATTGAAAAGTAATCGGAGCCGGTTTATTGTAACCTTGCTGATCACTGAGTGTCAGGCCATCTTTTTCTTCATAGTGCCCGACTGAAAAGCCAAGTGAGGGTCCTCCCTGCACAATGAATTTTTTAATCCTGTACTGGTATAATACGGGTAATTCAATATAGTTAGCCCTGAAAATATACGAATCGTAATTGTTTTTTTCTGTTGGGTTCTCCCTGCTCCCTTTCTGGAAATAAGTAAGTTCAATCTGCAGGCCGGAATGTGTTGTAAACTCCCAGCCTACATAGCCTCCTGCATAAATGCCGGCTTTTTTAAATCCTGAATAAGTGTCACCGGCAACCTGTGATCCCACTAATCCTGCCTGTACTCCTCCGTGAAACTCCTGGGACTGTACATTACTTTCGAGGAATGTAAAAATCAAACAAAAGAATAAGAGTTTAAGAAACTTCATCTATTTTATTCATCAACCAGGCCAAAGATAACAAAGCCTTATTAAAAACAGATGACAAACAGCGATTGATTCTTAACTAAAAAATAACTGTCAGGAATAATCCGGAGAAAGGAAGCACATTCTCTTTTTCACTTCAGAAGGCTTAATTATCTTTTTCGGTCAGTAACATAATCGATCAATCCAATTAAGGCCGCTCTGGATTGGTTGTCAGGAAAATCATTTAAGAGATTAACTGCTGCCATTTTGTATTCCTCCATCTTTTTCTGCGCATATTCAATCCCTCCTGAGTCATTGATCCGCTTGATCAACCATTCGACTTTATCAGCATCATTGTTGTATCGTTTGACAACATTTATGATCTTTCTTTTTTCAGTTGTTGAAGCGTTGTTTAAAAGATATATCAGGGGCAGGGTCATTTTCTTTTCCTTGATATCTATTCCGCTTGGTTTGCCGGCAGTGTTGTTGCGCTCCAGGTCAAAGAGGTCATCCTTGATTTGAAACGCCATTCCCGTATTTTCTCCTATCTCGTACATTTTTTCAATTACATCCGAATCGTTCATGACCGAGACTGCCCCGGTTGCCATGCATGAAGCGATCAGAGATGCCGTTTTTTTACGGATGATCTGAAAATATATTTCCTCATCAATATCCAGTCTGCGCGCTTTTTCAAGCTGAAGAAGTTCGCCTTCGCTCATATCTTTAACGGCCCGTGAAACAATCTCAAGAATGTTGTAATCTTTGTTCTCGAGAGCGAGCAACATTCCCCTCGACAACAGGTAATCACCTGCCAGAACGGATATTTTATTTTTCCACAGGTAATTAATGGAAAACCTTCCGCGTCGCTGGTAAGAGCTGTCCACCACATCATCATGTACCAGAGTGGCTGAATGCAGCAATTCTATCAATGTTGCCGCTCTGTATGTTGTATCATTTATTTTTCCCAGCAGGCTTGCAGAGTAAAGCACAAACAACGGCCTTATTTGCTTGCCCTTTGACTTCAGGATGTAACGCATGATCACATCAAGCAAGGGCACCTTTGATTTTACTGAACTACGAAATACTTTGCGAAAAGATTTAAGGTCTTCTGCAACTGGCTTTTTAATTTCTTTCAGGCTGTTCATATCTGTTGAGGGGTAAAAATAAATTTATTTTTGCACAAATCTTTTGTATGTCAATCATTTTATTCGATAAGCTTGTCTTCGGTCCTGTTTACAGCAGGAGACTCGGCATTTCGCTGGGAATAAATCTGCTGCCGGTGGACAGCAAGTATTGCAATTTTAATTGTATTTACTGTGAGTGCGGCTGGACGAAAAACGGGAAAAAGAATAAACTGATACTCCCCAAACGTTCGGATCTGGTAAAAATTCTTTCGGAAAAATTACAAGAGCTAAGAGGTACCATAAATGAACCTGATGCGATCACATTTGCAGGAAATGGAGAGCCCACCATTCATCCTGATTTTGCAGGAATCATTGATGACACCATCGCCATTCGCGATAAGTATTCTCCCCATACTGTGATTGGTGTGCTTTCCAATGCAAGCATGCTCCATAAGCAAGAAGTAACAGAAGCATTGAAGAAGGTGGAAAAGAATATACTTAAACTTGATACAGGCATCCAGTCCACTTTTGAAATGCTTAACCAATCACAGGGAAGCCTGACCATTGAGAAACTGTTTGAGCAATTGGTTTCTTTTGAGGGCAAGCTGATTATTCAAACTCTTTTTGTTCGGGGAAATTACAATGGTCATTACATTGATAACACTACACCTGAAGAGATTAATGCATGGTTGCCGCTTGTAAAAAAGATCTGCCCTGAATATGTGATGATCTATCCAATTGATCGCGGAACACCGGTAAAGGAACTGGAAAAGATTTCAGAAAAGGAGTTGAATCAAATTGCAGAAAAGGTCAAAACCAAAGGAATAAAAACGGAAGTCTATTTCTGATAATACATTTGCAAAAACCGTTTAAAAAAGACATCATAAACGGTATATCCCTCATTGGTTTTGTAAACAATTTCTTTGTCAGCCAATGATTTAACCGCCTGTAAGGTTGAGGAAACAGAGGGTAACTTGTGCTTCATTATAAATTCTATTGAGGTGGGCGCTTTTACACTACCGTTATTTGCAATGGCGATCACCACCTTTTTTTGGTTTGCAGGTAAAAGGTTTAACAAACTCTGGTAATCAGCCTTCCTGTTTTCAAGGTAAGTTTTCGTGATTTGTCTGGCTGCTTCTATTGATAACAAATCTTGCGTTTTGTAATATGCCTGATTGCAAATTGCCTGGGTGTAATAAGTGTAAACTTCTGAGAAATCCAAAAGATGATCACTAGCGGTTTCTTCTATTTTCTTTTTTCCCTTATTAAATAGACTTGCTATAAAGTCTGCGTATTTCTGTCGGTTAATTTTGTTAAGAACAACCACCTCACTACTTTGATAAAACGGTCGTTTCGCACTGTAAAACATTTCTTTTAACAAATGATTTGAACTTCCTGAAAAGATAAATTGGATATTTTTCAATTCCTGGATGTGCGTTCTCAGAATTGCCTCTGCTTTCTGATGATAACCCGCAACTACCTGAAATTCATCGAAGGCTACAACAACTTTTTTCCTGCGGCTTTCCAGATATGAGAAAAGTTCTTTCAGGGTAGATTCATGCTGACTTTCATCAAGATTTAATCTTAAGCTTGCAATTCCATCCTGAGAAAACGATACAGTGGGATTTATCCCTTTCAGGATTTTTTTTATACCGGTAATGATGTTTTTGCTGTGGTATTTTTCCAATAATTTTTCTGCAAATATTTTGATCAGGTCACCCATACTCTGTGTGGCAAACAGGTCTATAAAAAGTGTTTCAAAGGTTTTTTCTTTTTCAAGGCTATGAAAAAAATGCCTGATTAATGCGCTCTTCCCCAATCGACGGGGACTGTGCAACAATGTATTGCGACCATTTACTATGTTTTCCTTTAATTGATTTAGTTCACTTTCCCTGTCACAGAAATAATTCGGATGATAATTTAAAGTAAAAGGATTCATAACTGAGTATTTAATGGCAAATATACGATGATATCATATTTTATGCAACATGTTTTATGCAACATAAAGTATGATTTTATCAACCCAGACGGTAAGCTTCAGTAAATCGAAAAGTGAAACTGTTTTTTGGAACCTTGTTTTACCTCCTACTCCTTCACTTTATTCTCCTTCAAACCATGTCACTACCAAGCATCCTTTTTTACTACTTTTGCGCGCATGGAAAAAAAGCCGACTGTACTGAGTGGAATTCGCCCTACCGGGAACCTGCACCTGGGTAATTATTTCGGTGCTGTAAGGAATTTTGTGAAAATGCAGGAAACCAATGAATGTTACTTTTTCATTGCTGACTACCATATGCTGACTACCCATCCGAATCCAAAGGATTTACAGGGAAATGTGCGGCAGGTGATTATTGAGTATCTGGCAGCAGGACTCGACCCGGATAAGGCTACGCTGTATCTTCAGAGTGATATTCCGGAAACAGCCGAATTATACCTTTTCCTCAACATGAATGCCTACCTTGGTGAACTGGAAAGGGTAACAACTTTTAAAGAAAAAGCACGCAAGCAACCTGATAACATCAATGCCGGCCTGCTGACCTACCCAACATTAATGGCATCCGACATCATCATTCAACGGGCGCATCTGGTTCCTGTTGGGAAAGACCAGGAACAAAACCTGGAAATGACGAGAACATTTGCAAGGAGGTTCAACCGGATGTATAAAGTGGATTATTTCCCTATTCCGAAAGCTTTCAACTTTGATGATGAGCTCGTTAAAATACCCGGATTGGATGGTTCTGGTAAAATGGGCAAATCTGAAGGAGAAGGCAATGCCATTTTTCTCTGTGAGGATCCCAAATCAATCAGAAAAAAAGTGATGAGGGCGGTAACGGATAGCGGACCAGAACAAATGAACCAGGAGAAACCGGAAGCTATCCAAAACCTCTTCTCATTAATGGAGGTGGTATCAAGTTCTGAAACAATTCAGTTTTTTGATGACCATTACAACAACTGCACTATCAGATATGGTGATCTGAAAAAACAACTTGCTGAGGATATTGTTTCATTTACCCGGCCATTCTATGAACGCATTCAGGAGTTATCGGCAAACGATGAATACATTAGCAGGGTGATTAATCAGGGTGCGGAAAAAGCCCGCGCCAATGCAATGAAAACAGTGAGGGATGTAAGGGAAATTATTGGCTTTAGAAAAATCTACTAATAGTTTTTCCCTATCTTAAATATCAGCATCATCAGCTTGTGATAATTTTAATAAAACACAACATTTTCTCCTCATTGGGGAAATGCCCGAAAGACAGAGTGGTATGATAGAACAACAGGTAAATACGAAGAATGAGCCGGAAAAAGCTGTCCTGGTTGGTTTGATTACCCGGAAACAGGATAAGTTCAGGGTAGATGAATATCTTAACGAACTGGCATTTCTGGTAGAAACTGCCGGAGGTATTCCCATGAAAAGATTTATTCAATCCCTGGAATATCCAAACCCCAAAACTTACGTCGGTTCGGGTAAACTTGATGAAATCCGTCAATTCGTAAAAGCTGCAGAAGTAGATATTGTTGTATTTGATGATGAGTTGGGTCCATCGCAAATTCGAAACCTGGAAAAGGTATTGGAATGCAGGATCCTTGACCGCACCAATCTTATCCTCGACATATTTGCCAAACGGGCAAAAACAGCTCATGCCAAAGTCCAGGTTGAACTGGCGCAATACCAGTACCTTTTACCCCGTCTGACAAGGATGTGGACCCACCTGGAACGGCAGCGCGGTGGAATCGGTTTGCGTGGACCTGGAGAAACGGAGATTGAAACCGACAGAAGAATCATCCGGGAGAAAATCAGCCTGCTGAAAAAAAAGCTTATTCAAATAGACAAACAGAAGGCAACACAACGAAAGAACAGGGGGAAAATGGTACGCGTTGCACTGGTTGGTTATACCAATGTGGGAAAATCCACTTTAATGAACCTGATCAGCAAGTCGGATATTTTTGCTGAGAATAAACTGTTTGCTACCCTGGATACGACTGTAAGAAAAGTGGTGATCGACAACCTGCCCTTCCTGCTGTCAGACACCGTCGGTTTCATCAGAAAACTTCCTCACGACCTGGTAGAATCTTTTAAATCAACACTGGATGAAGTCAGGGAATCAGATATTCTGGTGCATGTTGTTGATATTTCCCATTCCGATTTCGAAGACCAGATTAAGACCGTAAATGAAACCCTGGCAGAAATTGGTGTTAGCGATAAACCGGTGATGATGGTGTTTAATAAGATAGATGCCTACACTTTTGTTGAAAAAGATGAAGATGACCTCACCCCTGTCACTGCTGAAAACCTTAGCCTTAATGATCTTAAATCCAGTTGGATGGCAAAAGACAATCATCCTTGCATTTTTATATCAGCCAAAACAAAAGAAAACTTTCAACCTTTTAAGGAACTCCTTTACGGACAAATCAGAGATATACACGCTATCCGATATCCCTACAACGATTTTTTATATTAATCCCAGCCAAATGTCCGGGTCATTTTATCTTAGCGCGTTGCTCATCATTATTTTATTGTTTCTTTTTTTAGTTCTAAGACTCATACTGAAGTCTTTCCAAAATAAACAGACAAAACATCAGAATAACCCGGCAAGATTCGGCATTGCATTTGAAGAAGTTTCTATCCCTGCTAAAAATAATTGTACACTTTATGGCTGGCTGATGAAACGAGATTCCGGTTTTCCCACGCTCATTCTCGTACATGGATGGGGAAGAAATGTTGAACGAACTTTACCTTATATCAGGCATCTTTCTGACAAAGATTTCAACCTGCTGACCTTTGATTCAAGACATCATGGGAGCAGCGACAGGGATGACTTCTCAACGATGGTGAAATTTGCTGAAGACATCAGCGCCACTTTGGATTTTATTCATCGGGACAAGTATTTCGCAAACAAATCTATCGGGCTTGTAGGATTATCGATAGGCGGAGCAGCCAGTATTTTTGCAGCCTCCAACGACCCAAGGATAAGCAGCGTTGTTACTGTTGGCGCATTTGCCAATCCATTGGACGTGATGAAACAACAACTCAAACAGCACCATATGCCTTACATTCCTGTAGGATGGGGAGTGATAACATTATTACAAAGCCGGGTAGGTTTTAAGTTTGCTGATGTTGCCCCTGAAAAACATATTAGCCACTCCGATGCTGATTTTTTACTGATTCATGGAGACAAGGATGAAACCATTCCTCCAGCACATTTACGCAGGCTTTATGATGCTTCAAAAGATGGAAATGCTTCAATGTGGTTGATTGAAAACAGAAACCATTCCGATTGTCATTTAGAAGAAGATTTCTGGCTGAGAATTAGCGAACACTTTCAGAAAACACTTAAATAATCCCTGTACCCGCTTTTCCTTTCGCTATAGAAGATTGAATTTATTATTTTCGCAGCACACGTATATCTACTGTAAATGAATCGTATCCAGTTGCTTTTAATGTCAATTCTGTCGGGTCTTTTATTTGCTCTGGCCTGGCCTGAAAGGGGTGTTAGCCTGCTGATTTTTGTTGCCTTTGTGCCACTCTTTTTCATACAGCAGCAACTTGGTGATACTAACAAAAAGGGAGTGTTCTTGTATGCATGGCTTGCTTTTTTGATCTGGAATGTATTGACAACCTGGTGGATCTGGTATTCAACAGACGTTGGCTCCATACTGGCAATGATGTTAAACTCTCTCTTTGTCGCAGTTGTGTTTTATGTATTCCATTTATCGAAAAAGAAACTCTATAGCAACAAGAGAGGATTTATCATATTACTTTTCTACTGGATTGCCTGGGAGTTTTTTCATATGAACTGGGACCTCACCTGGTCGTGGTTAAACCTGGGTAATGTTTTTGCCTCCAATCCAAAATGGATTCAATGGTATGATATTACAGGGACCATGGGTGGTACTGCATGGGTAATCCTGGTAAACATCCTGGCATTTCATTTTATAAAGCTCCTCCTGGCAAAAAGTTACGGTTTAAAACTGGCCATCAATGGTGCTGCACTTTTGTTGTGTTTAATCGTCCCAATGATTTATTCATATGCTGTTTATACCAACTATATTGAGACTGAAGATCCCATTGAAATAGTTGTTGTACAACCCAACACCGATCCATACACAGAACAATATGAATCTCCGGCCAGGGAATTATTGGAAAAGAATATCCAAATGGCCAGGGAAAAAATTACCGATAGCACCGTATTCCTGGTATTTCCTGAATCGACACTTTATGACGGTGTTCGAAGCATTTGGGAGGATGCCCTTGATAGGTCACCATTAATTACACGGGTGCAGGATTTTGCAAATGAGTTCCCCCATGTATCAATTGTTATTGGAGCTTCTACTCATCGATTGATCGGGTCAAATGAGAAAAGAAACCATGCTGCCCGTAAATTCACCAACAGCGAAGGCTATTATTATTCATACAACACAGCATTTCTGATAGATACTTCCGATTACATCCAGATCCATCACAAGTCAAAGCTCACACCCGGAGTGGAGATCATGCCTTCATGGGGTATTCTTAAACCAATTGAAAGTTTCGCCATCAATCTGGGTGGGATGACCGGCACGCTTGCTACAGATGAATATCCGGTTGTTTTCAATAACCTGACCAATACCAAAGTCTCTCCTGTAATTTGCTACGAATCAATTTATGGTGAGTTTGTCGCTAAAACTGTGCTTGAAGGGGCCCAGTTCATTTTCATTATTACGAATGACGGGTGGTGGGGTAATACCCCCGGACACCGCCAGCATAATCAGTATGCTGTATTGAGGGCAATAGAAACGCGCAGAAGTATCGCACGTTCGGCAAATACCGGAATATCCGCTTTTATCAATCAACGCGGAGACATATCTCAGAAAACAGAATATTGGGAACCTGCTGTTATTCGTTCGAAGCTCAACAAAAACGATACATTAACATATTATGTCAAAAATGGCGACTACATTGCAAGAGCTGCTGCATTTGTCAGCGCTTTGATTTTGTTGATCAGTTTTACCCAGGGATACCTGCGGAAAAAGAAAAAGCCGGCACGCTAATTATCTAACCGGACATACAAATGTCCCGGCGAACAAATTTTCGTATTATCTGTTTATTAGACAGCTCTCTTTGCAATAAAACAGTAAATATGACAGTTAACACAAGTGAAGGCACAATTATTGCGAATTGAAAAATATTAACTTTGAAAGGACATGGAAGACGAACAATTCAAGAAAGATTTAGACGAGCTCTTCAGGTTGTTCAAAAAGATGGTGGAGAACAAGTCGTTGGATGATGTTCCGGGAGTCAATAAAATGATGCTGCAACAATTTCAGTTTTTCTTCAGCAATTACGAAAACATGAAAGAACAAATTGCAGATCAGCTTCAGGGACAGTTTGGAGACTCGGTAAAGGATATGGTAAAAACACTTGTTCAGCAACTGAAAGAAGAATTGGGCGAAGATGATATGCTTATTTTTGAAGAAGAAGAAACTCCTGTGCTGGTAATTGACGAAGCGGGCAATGACATGGCAAAAATTGATGAGCTTTTAAAAAACCCGGATCTCACTGAAGAACAAATTAACGAGTTACTTGACCGAAGAGCGAATTTGCTGAAGCCATAGTATTTTGAAATCCTTAAATAATTAGCCCTGATGGCGTTTAATCCCAAGAGCTATTTTTCCAACTATTTTAAAAAGAAAAAACCGCTGAGCATCTTTTTTGATGCGGTGTTTGTAGTTATCATCTTGCTTTTGCTTATTCCCGGAACCAGGAAGGAAACTGCCGCTTTTTTTATTCGCTGGACTTCGTTTTCCGCATCATCGCTGGATGAAGATGAACAATATTTTGTGAGTGAACAAACGTTGCAGTGGCAACTTTACCGGTTAAATGGCGACAGGATCAGTTTTCAGGAATTGAATGAAAAACCGGTATTCCTCAATCTATGGGCTACATGGTGTCCGCCTTGCATTGCCGAATTGCCAGGTATTGAAGAGCTGCATGACCAATTCGGTGATAATGTCAGTTTTATACTTGTCAGTAATGAGGATCCTGAAACTGTGGTATCTTTTGCAGCAAAACATGGATATGAATCACTCCCTTTTTATTATTCAAATTATTCACCATCGGATTTCAGTACACAAAGCATACCTGCAACATTTGTCCTTAGTAAGGAAGGCCGGGTTATGCTGAATAAGAAGGGTGCAGCCCGATGGAATTCCGATAAAACAAAAAAGCTGCTTGACGAATTGATTAAATGATAGTGCTGTAATTATTCTAATGTTATCTTTGCCACCAGAACAGAAAAAAACAATGAAAAAGTTTCTCTTAATTATAGCCACTCTGATAATCATTGTTAGCTCTATTGACCTCAACGCCCAGGTGCTCAGTGAAAGTGCAAAACGAAAGGTCACCGTTGGTGTTGATGTTTTTGCAGATATTTGGATATACAAAAATGAAGAGCCCTATATTCCGGAGGGCTTCAGGATTCGAACAATCAACCAGGGGGCTACTGTTTTTGTGATGTATAATTTAGCGCTGGGGGAATCATTAAATTCCTTTTCTATCGGACTCGCGATCAGGTCGCATAATCTTTACTCCAATTCGGTAATTACTGATATTAAAGCCGACACCATTAAGTATGAACGCATCCCTGATAATATCGACTACAGGAAGTCCAAGATCAATCCGGTATACATTGATCTTCCCATCGAATTTAAGTTCAGAACAGAGAAAGGGTTCAAAGTGGGTATTGGACTCAAAGCGGGTTACCTGATCGACAGCAAAGAGAAATACAAAGGCAACCGTCCGGGGGATAATCAAAATGTGAAAACCAAGACCAAGGATATTTACCAGATGGAGAAGTTTGTTTTTGGCGCCACATTTAGAATTGGATATAAATGGGTATCGGCCTTTGCTTCTTATCAGTTCACCAAAATATTCAGACAGGGTAGAGGACCGGAGATGTATCCTGTTTCCGTAGGTATTACCATTACACCTTTCTAGAATCTGATATTTTTCCCTTATCTATTCGTGGTAAACCACATGCATCACTACTTCTCCAACAACCCTGAGACTGTTTTTATTAATGGTTTCAATATTATCATTCGAGGTATGCCAGTGTTCAAAGAAAGTTTTTCCGGAGCTTTCGGTTGTCAGGTGAATGATATCGATGCTGGGGATTTTTGCCAGCCTGTTAACAAAAACATGGTCATCGTTAATGGCGCCACCATCTTCATCAAGAAAAAAGTCAGCATAACCAAGGTCAGCAGCTATGCTCCACACCATATCAAGAATATAGCCGGCATGTTTATTTGAAAAGTATTCCCTGGTAAATGTTGGATTCTCGGCCCCGACCATATCGAGCAATATTCCATAAGAGGCCGTATATCCATAAATATGGGGGCTTTTCGACCAGTGCTGAGAGCCAAGGCCCCAGTATTCGTCCTTATATTTTTCCAGTTGAGTTGGAGGCCCCCAATCTTCAAGATCAAAGAAAACAATATCCACTCCTACATCAGGGGATTGATTCTGGAATTGTCGTGCCATTTCAAGTAACACACCTACTCCGCTTGCGCCATCATTCGCTCCATCGATTGGTGTTTTATGTAATGCAGGATCAGGGTCATGATCGGCAAAAGGCCGTGAATCCCAATGTGCCATCAGCAGTACACGCTTTCTTTCCTCAGGATTAAAACTGGCAATGATGTTTATTCCATTCCTGGTAACATTGTCATAAGTACGGGCTTTGAAAGGCTGTTTGAATGTCGTATCCGCAAAGCGATTCAGAGTTAAGATTAACCATTCCGCACATTCTCCATGGGCCTTGGATCCAGGCACACGTGGACCGAAAGAAACCTGTTTTTCTACAAAATAGAAGGCCGAGTCTGCATTGAATGAAGGTACGACAACATGCTTTTTCTTAATCCTTTCGGATCTGTCATAGCTCCTCTTTGTTGTTTGTTCGCATGCAGTTGCAAGCAAAACAAAAAGGCCTAATAAGATGAGCGAATTTCGCATATTCATAGAATTGTATTAAAGATCAAAATTATAAAAACAAATTCGAAGACTCCCCAAACTTCGACGAAAACACGGTGTCATTCAATGGCCTTCGTTTGCGTTCTTCAAACTCAGATTTGCGCATGTCCTCAGGTAACTGGTCAGGATCGCCGTAATAACCAAATGCGGAAATAGAAATGGGCTGGTAATCATCAGGTATTTCAAACAATTCCCTCGCTTTCGAGGCGCTAAAACCGCCCATCTGGTGGCCAATCAACTCCTGGTTTACTGCTTCGGTAACCATCATCGCTACAGCCTGACCGGTGTCGTATTGATACGTATCGTTTTCTAAATGTTTGAAATCGTAAAACTTTTTCCCGATGTTGATCACCAGGACCGGTGCCCTTCCGGCCCACTGCCGGTTCCACTCTACCAGTATTTTATAGATCTTTTCCCAGGTGCCATCTCCTTTAACTCCAACTATAAACCGCCAGGGTTGCTCATTTCGCGCAGAGGGCGCCCAGCGGGCAGCTTCCAGCATGCTTTGCAGTTTTTCTTTTTCAATAGCTTTCTCACTGAAAGCTCTCGGACTCCAACGTTGTCGGAATGTTCCAAGGATTGGGAATTGATTGTCGGCAGGTTTCTCCATGACCAGATTGTTTGGAAGGCAAAATTAGAAAAAAGATAGGGAGAAGGTAAGGAAGAGGAACAAGCGACAATAATGCTGATGACAAACGACCTGGAGATATTACGGTTTACTATTTACGGAGTGAAAGAATATCTAGAGACAAATAACCAATAACCAATGACCAATGACCAATAACTAATTGACCAATTGACTAATGACCAATTATCAACTTTTAAAAGATCATCGTAAATATCGCACCTTCTCCCTGCTTTGACCTCACGCTGACGCTTCCTTTGTGCATCTGCATGATCTGTCTTGAGAGGCTCAGACCAATACCAGAACCGTGCTTTTTGGAAGTAAAAAAGGGCATAAAAATCTTATCGAGTATGTCCTGCTGGATACCTTTGCCACTATCAGCAACTTCAATCATTGCCCGGTTATTGAGGTTTACAGAAGCCACAATAGTGATGTGCGGATCATCGGAATTGCTAACGGCATCAATAGCATTAAGCAATAAGTTAATCAGTACCTGATCGATCAGATCCGGATCAGCAAGCAACTTTAAATCCTTCGGATAGATTTTGCTCTTGAACCGGATGTTCAGGTTCTCAAATTTGGGATTCAATAGTTCAACCGACCTTTTAATAAGGTCTTCAACTTTGAAATACCTGAAGTTTGGCTTTGGTATTCTTGTGAGGTTTCTGTATATTTCCACGAAATTCAGCAATCCTTTGCTTCGGTTTTCAATTGTGTCAATGGCTTGAAGCATATTCTCCAAACCTTCGTGCTCATCTTCAGTAAGCCTGGGGTTGGTGCTTTGGTAATCATGCAGAAGGCCATTTACGGTTGATGCCAGGGATGAGATCGGCGTAATGGAATTCATGATTTCGTGTGTAAGTACCCTGATCAGTTTTTGCCAGGATTCAATTTCCTTTTGTTCCAGTTCGGGATGGATATCCTGGAATGAAACCAGCATGTATTCTTCACCACGCATCCGGAAAGAAGTGGCATTAATAGATAACTGGACAAGCTCATCACTAACAAATAACTTCACAAGTGATTTATCACCTGCCTTCAAACTGACAAGGATATCCGGCAGATCTTCAGAAACCTCTCTGAGGTGCTTTATTTTTCTGAGGTGCTTGACTTGCAAAAGTCTCTTTACAGCATTGTTGTAAACGTCAACCTCACCATTTTGAGTAAATACAATTATTCCAATGCTTACATGCTGGATAACTGTAAGGAGATAGTTAAAATGCTCTTCTTTTTCTGTTTTGTTCTTGTTAAATGCTTCAATCACCTGGTTGAACTCATCATTCAGCCCTTCAAAGCTTTTACCCAGTTCATTGTCGGAAAAGGCGCTGGTAAAATCAGCGTGGCGGATAGACTCAAAGAATAGTTTAAGTTTTTTGTTTGTTTGTTCCGTATACCTGATTAGTGAAATTGTTTGCACCACAAGGAGCAAAGAAAGAATGATCGTACTTACGGCATAAGCAGTTTCCTGATGCAGGAAAAAAATAAGCAGTACGGTGACCACCATGAGGATCACACGAAATACTACCTGTAACCTGAATCGTTTATAAACCATGTTTTTCTATCCTGCGATACAATGATGCACGCGTAAGTCCAAGCTCTTTTGCAGCACGGCTGATGTTGCCTCCATGTTTATCAATAACCTTTCGGACAAGCATTTTTTCCACTTCATCCAGGTTCATATTATCAGGCGAAAAATCCGCATCTTTTTTATCTGATGAATCGGTCATAAAGAAATCATGAGGTTCAAGGATATTCGATTCACTCAATATTACAGCCCTTTCAACGGCGTGTTGTAATTCCCTGATATTGCCTGGCCAATCGTGCTTTTGAAGTCTTTTTAGCGTGCCGGCAATTACCCGTTTCTTAGAGATCTTATATTTCTTACAATAGACATCAAGGAAATAATCAACCAATGGTTCAATATCTTCGCCTCTTTCCCTTAATGGGGGAAGAGCGATTTCAACCGTGTTTATCCTGTAAAGAAGATCCTGCCTGAATTTACTTTCACTCACCATTTGATAAAGGGGCATGTTGGTAGCACAAATCAGCCTGACATCAATGGGTGTTTCTTTGTTGGTTCCAAGCCTGACCACCTTGCGGCTTTGAAGCACACTAAGTAGTTTCGATTGCAGGTTTTGAGACAAGTTTCCAATCTCATCCAGAAATATTGTTCCCTTATTGGCCGCTTCAAACCGGCCTGCCCTATCTTCTTTAGCATCGGTAAAGGCCCCCTTCTTGTAGCCAAACAATTCACTCTCGAAAAGACTTTCTGTAATTGCCCCCAGATCCACATTGATAAAGACATTTTCAGCTCGCGGAGATGCCCTGTGTATTGCCCTGGCCACCACTTCCTTTCCTGTACCATTCTCACCCAGGATCAAAATATTGGCATCAGTCTTGGCAACTTTCATGGCAATGGTCATTACTTTCTTCATGGCAGCGGAATTTCCTACCATGTTGCTGTAACCGTGGTCCTGGTCTGCAATCAATACTTTCTGCGTGGAACGAAGACTCTCCAGTTCTACCCGTGATTCCCTGACCCGAAGCGATGCTTCTATGGTGGCCTGCAATTTTTTATTGTCCCAGGGTTTGAGAATGAAATTGGTGGCTCCTTCCTTGATTCCCTGGACAGCCAGCTCAATATCTCCATAACCGGTTATAAAAATCACAGTCGCTGCCGGGTCATTTTCCAGGATGACATTCAGCCAGTGGAATCCTTCTTTGCCACTTGTGGCATCCCGTGAGAAATTCATATCCAGAAGAATGACATCATAGTTTTCACTCTTTAACAGGTCAGGTATGTTATGGGGATTTTTCTCCGTATGTACGATATCAAAATGTTGCCGAAGAAACATCTTGGCCGCCAATAAAATATCGATGTCATCGTCAACGACAAGCAGCCTTGCCTTAATTTTGCTCATGTTTTTGGTATTGCGAATTGTAAGTAGATTAGCAAGGTTAAAAGTATATAATAAATGTCCAAGTGTGTACAAAATTATGGACGATTTCGAACAGAAAAAGTTACACTTCCTTAGAAAAAAAAATTATATGCTTGTTAATGCGCTGTTTACGGGTCTTGGCACAGAATTAGTTAAAGATTGTTAAGAAACATTAATGAATATATGGGCATATTTTACGTTTTGCACTTGAGTAATTAACAACCGGAACATTAGTTAAAAAACGTTTATTTGTCATTTTGAGAGAGTTAGCGCTTTAGCAAATGACATTAAGTAGTAATCGTACATTACTCAGGTACAATGATGATAGTTACAGAAGGCTTAATAAAGGTATTTCAGGCCCAAGGCGTCGAAACCGTCGCTTTAAAAAATGTCAGCTTCGAAGTTGAACAAGGTGACTTTGTTGCTGTTATGGGTCCTTCAGGATGTGGTAAAACCACACTCCTGAACATTCTGGGAATGATCGACAATCCCAACGCCGGCAAATACCAGTTCTTTGGTCAGGAGGTAACGAAGCTCAGCGACAAAAAGAAAACCGATATGAGGAAAAAAAATATCGGTTTTATTTTCCAGAACTTCAACCTCATCGACGAACTCACTGTAGAAGAAAACATTGAGCTTCCCCTTATCTATCTTGGTTGGAAAAAGAAAGCCCGCAGAGCACGCGTTGAAGAAGTAATAGAACAAATGAGTATAAGTCACAGAAAAAAACTATTCCCGGTTCAGATTTCGGGAGGTCAGCAACAGCGAGTTGCCGTTGCCCGCGCTATAGTGGCTAATCCTACTATTCTCCTGGCTGACGAACCAACCGGCAATCTTGATTCAATGCATGGTGAGGAAGTGATGAATATTCTTAACGACCTGAATAAACAGGGCACTACTATTGTAATGGTTACACACTCACAAAGGGATTCTTCATACAGCCGCCGGATCGTGCATCTATTCGATGGGCAAATTATTAATGAAAACTTAAATAAACTTGTTTAACCCTGTCACAGTGATAGCCAATTATTTTAAAATAGGACTGAGGATTTTGAACAGGCAGCGAAGCTACACCCTGCTCAATATCGTTGGACTGGCCATTGGTATTGCTGTGTTTGTGTTTATCTATCTCTATGTTCAAAGTGAGATCAGATACGACCGGCATTGGGCTGATTCAGATCGTGTTTACAGGGTATGGAATGAATATGCCCTTGATGGTAAAGTGGAAGCAGTTGCTGTTACACCTTATCGTTTAGCTGAGGAACTGGAGACTCATTATAAAGGTGTTGAGGAGGCAACAATGCTTTTCTTCACCGACCCATCTGATGTAAATGATATGTCTTCACTTACCTATGGTGAAGAAGTTTTTGAAGTCCCTGACATCACCCTGAGTGATGAAAACCTGTTCACAATCTTCGATTATGAATTCCTCGAAGGGGATCCGGAAACAGCACTTTCTGAACCCAATACAATGGTGATCACCGATGAGGTGGCCAAACAGATTTTCGGAGAAGAGCTGGCACTGGGTAAACAACTCAGAACCATCATCCGGGAGTACACCATCACAGGAGTAATCAGCAAGCAGTGCCGGCCATCGCACCTTAACTTTGATGCAGTTGTTTCAGCCAGTTCTATCCCTAAAAAGGATATTCAAATGATGAAAAGGGACTGGTTTTGGTTAACCGGCTACACCTATATTAAGGTAAACGACACTGTTGATGTAGTGGCTCTCGAAGAAAGATTCAATTCCTACGTTACAAAACAGATTGATGAGTTTGTGGATAGTGCAGGTGTGGATGTGGAAGGCTATACCATCTATCATTTCGAACCACTCTCAAAAGTTCATTTTAATACAGCGCTTTCTTATGACAGCCCTTCCAACATTGATGATTCATCCCTGGTGATCTTTGCAATTATCGCCGGTTTCATATTGCTTACTGCTTCCATCAATTACATAAACCTCGCGATGGCCAGATCATTGAAGAGAGCCAAAGAGGTAGGTATGAGAAAGGTACTTGGCGCTGATCGCAAACAACTCGCCCTGCAGCACATCAGCGAATCGTTTATCGTAACAATCATTGCCTTTGTTCTTGCCCTTTCACTGGTAGAGTTTTTAATGCCCAAGTTCAATGCATTGATCGGAAGGGATTTGACACTGGTTGGGACATTGTTTACTCTGGATGGTCTCTTTTTCGGGCTTATCCTTATTTTTATGATTATTATCCTTGCCGTTGTGAGTGGCATATTTCCGGCATTTATTTTAAGCACTTTCAACCCCGTTAATGTCCTTAAAGGAAACAATTTCTTTTTCAGTTTGAGAGGGAAACAACGATTATCGGCCGGGGGTATAAGGAAAATCCTTGTGACCATTCAATATGTTGTTTCGGTAGGTATGCTTATTGCAACAGCGATCATCTATAACCAGATGAACTTTTTATCGGAGCACCAACTGGGCTATGACAATGACAATATCCTGGTAATTAATTCGCCTGATGACACAACGTACAGGCACAGGTCAGATGACTTAAAGCTGGCATTGGCTGACCATCCGGGTGTTTTGGGAGTTTCCAACACACACAATGTGCCCGGCTACACTTACGGAAAAATGCTTTATTCGGTAGGTGATACTGCCAATAAAATGCTGCAGACAATGG
Source organism: Chlorobiota bacterium (assembly GCA_030618545.1). Taxonomy (GTDB): domain Bacteria; phylum Bacteroidota; class Bacteroidia; order Bacteroidales; family F082; genus JAADID01. The sequence continues at coordinate 8,145 of JAUXDH010000005.1, read as the reverse complement.
CTTACTATGCCATCGACCATAACTTTTTTAAGGTGCTTGATATTCCCCTGGCTAAAGGTCAATATTTCCAGGAAGGAATGGAAAAAGACAGTGTCCACAAATATATCATCAATGAGTCTGCCGCAAGGCATCTCGGTTTGGAGGAACCGGTTGGCTCCATTCTTGACGCTGCTATCTATGAAAAAGCAAGTGGTGAAATCATTGGTGTGGTGAAAGATTTTCACTTTTTCTCTCTTCATTCGAATGTGGAGCCATTGGTCTTTATGTACTGGCCAAAGAAATCAAGGTATATCCTTGTAGAAATAGATCCTGATCAGCAGGATGCTGTGCTTACACATATTGGTAATACCTGGGATGAGCATAACCAGGGGCATTACATGCATCACACTTTTTTGACCGACAAATTAGATAGTCTTTATGCGGCAGACAATAAGATGCTGTCTCTGTTTATCTACTTTTCTATTTTCGTCATATTCATTTCAAGTCTTGGGCTGTACGGGTTGTCATCTTTCCTTATCGAACAAAGAATCAAAGAAATAGGTATCAGGAAAGTATTAGGAGGGTCAGAGAATCAGATCACCCTGTTGCTGGCGAAAGATTATATAGGGCTCGTTTTGATTGCCGGATTGATAGCATCACCTCTTGTTTATTTCCTGATGACAGCCTGGCTCGACACATTCGCGTTTCATATCGTGATCAATGGATGGTATTTCGTTGCAGGTATACTCCTGACGATGTTGTTTGCTTTTCTAACAGTTCTGATAAGATCGTACAGAGCAGTTAGGAGAAGTCCCTCGATAGCATTGAAATATGAATGAGAAATCAGAACCCGAGTTGTTCCTTTAATTCTTTTACCCTTGATTTGCTGACGTTTACTTTGGAGCCATCTTTCAAAATGACGATGTAGCTTTCTTTACCATAACGTTCGAGCTTCAGGATATAATTAACATTGACGATGCTGGAGCGATGTACCCGGATAAACATCTGTGTGGGCAGGGCCTTCTCAAGGTAGTTCATGGTCTCCTTCTTCAGGTATTTCTTTTCTTTTGTAACGATCTCAACATAATCATCTTCAGCCTGAATATGTACGATGTCAGTTATGGGAACCACATCTATTCTGGTGCCGGTTTTGACGAAAATACGTTCAATTACTTTCCCGTCTTCCCTCACCTTTTCAGCAAGCTGCCGGATACTTCCTGATCCTGCCTCCTTCTGCTGAATACGACTGTACACTTTAGCAATGGCTTCATCGAATCTCTGTTTTGAGAAAGGCTTCATGAGATAATCCACCGCGCTGAGTTCGAAGGCTTTGATGGCATACTGGTCGTAAGCAGTGGTAAAAATGATTTCCGGAAGCTCGTCCAGCAACTCCACAAGTTCAAACCCGGTTAGCTTTGGCATCTGGATATCGAGAAATACCAGATCGGGTTTGTTCTCATTTATGGTTTTTGCGCCGCTGAATCCATCACTGCACTCAGCGATCAGATCGATGTTTTCATGACTTTTCAGGAAAGCTTTCAGCAAGTCGCGTGCCGGCGCTTCATCCTCAACAATAATGGCTCGAAGATTATTCATGATTTTCGTTTTTAGGCAACCTCAGTATCGCGCGAAATACCATTTTATCAGCAACTGTTTCCAGGAGGTCCTGCCTCTTATAGATCAACTGCAGTCGCTTTCTGATGTTTGACAGTCCTATTCCCTGACCAACTTTCTTCACAGCATCAGGATCGTAATCATTTAGTATCTCGATTACAAAGAATCCGTTTTCATCGGTGCATATTAACTCAACCATGACTTCTTCAGTACTGTTGTAAACACCATGTTTTATCGAATTCTCAATAAGAGGTTGCAAGATCATATTTGGTATTTCAAAGTTAAAGCACTTTTCCGGTACTGTGGCTACAAAATTAAGCCGGTGGCCAAATCTGACTTTTTCAATATCGAGGTATCTCTTAAGGTTTTCAAATTCTTCTTTCAGGCTGGCTGTTTCGTTTTTATCATGGCTCAATGAATAACGCAGGAAGTCTGATAGCTTGATCACCATATCCTGTGCCTTTTCAGGGTTGGTGATGGTAAGTGAACTAATGGAATTCAGACTATTGAATAAAAAGTGAGGATTGATCTGGGATTTCAACGCGTTAAGTTCTGCTTCCTTAACCAGTGTTTGCAATTCACTCTCTATTTTCAATTTGTCCTGAATGTCCTCATAATAAAGGATTACATAATAAAACAGAATAAACAGCAGGTAATAGAAAATACCCATTACAGCCCTCCAGGGCAAACTTTCATTCAGGAATTGCAGATAGGGTTTATCTTCACTTTGGATATAGATAAGGCTGAAATAGCTTAATGACATCCAGATGGCAATGATAACTACTGCAACGATCAGGTGATTGACGACAAGGTCAAATACAGATGGTGTTTCCCGAAGATTAAACCTGATAACATACCAGAGGTTAAAGCCGATGACTGCAAACAGCGCATTGAATACTGCCGAATCAATAACGCTGACACGTATCGAAATCTCATAGAAAAAGCTGATAATAAAAGCATGGACAGCGAAAATAAATATCCAGACTGCCAGGTAGGAAATCAGGTAGTTCCTGTTATTAGATATAGGATTTAGCATACTGTTGGTTAAACGCTAACGATGGATTCAGTTTAATATACTTTTCAATAACTTTTAATTTCAACACCGCCAAAAAAGACCACTCCTTTTATAAGAAATACTTTATCAGTAACAGCCTGGTCGGGTTTAATGTGACGTTTGTCGGAGAATCCCCCAAACAAAGATGTAGCTTCAGATTTTACCTGCCATGAACCGGGAATAATAAATTTCGTACCTCCGAACATAGTGAATAAATCAACCACTGTTCCCTCCGATGACAACTGAGCTGTTGTAAGATCAATTTCAGATCCTCCAAAAATCGCAGTCACATTGCCGCCTTTAAGGTTTTGTGAACTATACCTTTTAATGCCGCCTCCGAAAATGGACACATCGTCGATGTAGTCTGTCGGGAAAGAGCCATCCTCACCTGCAACCTGCCTGCGTCCTCTGCCCGAAGAATCATGCTTATGCCTCCTGGTAATAATAATCAATCCGATGGCAATGAGCACCAAGGGCCAGAATACCTGGTGTAATGAAACATTGTAACTGGCAAAGCTGGGCAGCCAGAACAACAACCCAGCTCCCATTAAAATGTAACCTGTCAAACGTTGTTCACTTGAAACTACAATGATGACACCGATGGCAATCATTAATGTCTTCCACGAAAAAATGTAGTATTTCAAATTAATGTCAACTACATCAAAAGTCTCAAGAAAAAGCAATCCCCCTGCAAGTATCAGGAGTATCGCCGCGATGTTTCTTCTGTCAACTGATTTTTTGTCTTCCATTTCAAAAAATTCATAAGTGTTTACGGTGCAAATCTATGGCATAAGCTAACGAATGTAAACAAAAAATCGGTGAAAGGCGGTTTTTGGTCGGCGAGTGGAGAGTGAAGTAAAAACCCACACTCTAAGAAGGTGGTTTTCCAATTGAAATAAAAAAAGCATTACAATTCAATCCGTTTAATTAAAACAGCAGATATAATTAGTTTTACATTGAACTTGAATTAAACTGTTTTGATTGTGAGCCCAACCATTCATATTCATCGAAAACCCTTGCAACTGCATCCTCGTAATCGTCAAAACTCTTCGTCTTTTTTATCAGCGAAAAAACACGGCCGGAAAAGTTAAACGAGAAAGAAAGGTACTCCCACAGTTCTTTCATAATATTTATAGAGTGCAATCGGTCATTGCTGCTTTTTCGGTAGGCATAATACAGGTCCTCGACAAAGCGTCGTATAATCTGTCCGCGACTCTCTATCTGTGAAGTATTCTTATTCCTGATATCACCTGCCAAAAACGGATCGACCAGCAGTCCTCTTCCAATCATCCATTTATTAATCGAACTGAACTTTTCTGATAGTATCAGGTAATCCTCCACACTGAATATATCTCCATTGTAAACAAGGGGCAATTTAGTTCTTTCGATAACTCTCTCGAAAGAAGAATGATCTACCTCTCCTTTATAAACCTGTTTACCAATTCTTGTGTGGATAATCAGTTCAGAAATTTGGTGTGCTTCGAAGGTGTCAAGCAGATTAAATATTTCAGCAGGAGAATGGTAGCCCAGCCGGCATTTAATTGAAAGTTTGATCGGAATTTTAGGTATTGCTAAACTGAGGATTGTATCCACCAGGTCAGGGTAAGGAAGCAGTCCTGATCCCCTTTTCTTAGAGGCCACTCTGGGGAATGGACATCCAAGGTTCCAGTTGATCTCATCAAAACCCCTTCCAGCACAAAAGTTACCAAACCTGATGATCTCTTCAGCATCGTTACTCAGGATTTGTGGTGTAACAGGACAAGAACTATGATGGGTTTTTTCAATTTCTTTACCTTTTTTTTCAAAGCTTTTGTGCTTGTAAACATTGGTAAAGAAGGGAGTAAAGAATTTATTTACTGTCGGAAAGTGATTTGCAAAAACCTCTCTGTAAACGTAGCCTGTAATTCCCTGAAAAGGGGCAAGATAAATTATGGGGGTGGACTTCATGTCCTGTAAAAATAAAAAAACCTGGCAGCAAAATATGCTACCAGGCTTCAGAAATTAACTTGGTCATTTCCGTAAAATAATTGGCATTAACCATTGTAAGGTTTATAATCTTCTGCAGCATTATAAACCACAATTAGTATAATATATGGTGTCAGGAGTCTATTGTTTGACCTTCACCACGCCTGACTATGAAATATGGCTTCATAGGCGGAGCAAGGTACTCCCTGTATTTTTCGAATGGATCATTATATTTTTTAAATCCATTCTGGCTCAAAGCTTTCTCGGCGATTTCAATTGAATCAAAATCCATATTGGCGAAAATGCCTGATCCTTCATTTAGAAAGTAAACTGTTACATCACCGGTATCTTCATCCGAATCTATCAGTGCCCAGTACTGTTGCAGAAAATCAACAATATTCACCCAAAAATCGTTGTTGTTAATTAACACCTCTTTTCCTTTCATATCTCGCTTTTTTATCTGCTTTCTTTCTTTAATGGCAGGTCTTTTCATCAGTTTATATTTCGTTAAAAGTTATTCTTCTTTCATTAATTCCGTGTAGCATCCTGTTTGTTGATCTTTCTCAATACCTTACTCAGGGCATTGTTCTCCCTTCTGGCTCTTGAGATGATCCTGTCCAATGCTTCGGTAATTTCCTTATCAGATTTTTTACTCTGATCGAAATGCTCTTTGTAGCTGTTCTTATTTTTCATTATCAAAATCTTGAGGTGGCAAAGAAATAAAGGGATGAATACATAGAAGGGAAAATACAGATCACAAAATATATACAGGAGCGAAAAGTATATATACAAAAACTATACAACGAGCTGTTTCGTTCTATTTACCAGTTATTTAGAAAACGTGTCTCTTTAGTAACCGTTTTAATAAATACGGGTAGAAAAAGATAATCTTATACCAATTCTACTTTAGAATGTCAGATGAGGTGTATGTTTTTGAGGCAATTAAAACTTTGAGAGGAAGCTTACCAGGTTATCATCCCGTTCCAGTTTGAGCTTATTGCGTAAGCGATAGCGTGCAACAGTGATACTATGGGTGGACTGGTAAGTGATTGTGGCAATATCTTTTGTTGTCATGTTGAGCTTCAGGAATGCACTGAGTTTAAGCTCATTTGGCGTAAGGTCAGGAAAGTCTTTGAGCAGGTTGTCATAAAAATCATTGTGTACCTCATTGAATCGGAATTCAAACTCCTCCCATGATTCTTTACTCATGTTGGCTTCCATCTCTTTAACAATAGACTTTATGCTCTTCCTGTTTTCAGGTGTCAGGTTGAGGGCAATGCTTTTCAGTTTTTCAGAAACTTTCCAGATAAAATTGTTCTTCTTGAGCTGGTACATCACACTGGTGGTTAGTTCCTTGTTTTTGAAAGCCAGCTCTTTTTCCAGAGTTTTCTTTTCCAGTTCAAGGTTTTCCTGTCTTAATTCCTGTTGCTTTGCCTTATTGGCCTGGTTCTTCCGGTAAAGTATAAATATGATCATGACCAGGAAAAGTAATACTACTGCAATACTTATCAGGTATTTATACGTTAACTCTCTTCTTTTCTGCAGTGCATCTTTACGCATTTGCAATATTTCTTTTTCCTTGTGTCTTTTCAGATACTGGTATTCCATCTGTAGTTTAGTAATGATACCAACATTACGAGCATTTATTATGCTATCGGACAACTGGTTGTAGATTTTATAATATTCGAAAGACAAGATAATATTTCCCATTCGTTCGTAAACATTGCTGAAGAAATAGGAAGCATCTGCTTTTCTTCCGGGCATATCGTACTCCTCACTTAGATCAGATGAAATACGCAGAGCATCAATAGCTTCATTATACTTACCCAAATTAAGGTATGTCTCACCCAGCCTGTTATAACACAGGGCTATAACAAAGGGACCGAAAACTTTCGGACTGATATCTATCTGCCTGGCAATTTGTAAAGCTTTCTTATAATATTCAAGGGCTGTACTATAATTTCCCATGCCGAATTCGGTATTACCAATTCCGATATTAGAAGTTGACATACCCGGAAAATAATTAAGCGCTGTATAAATATTCAAGGCCTCCTTAAAATGCTGTTTTGCCTGGAGGAATTGTTTTTTTTCCTGATAAATTGTGCCTATATTTCTCAACGTTGTGGCATGATTCCGTTTATCATCTGTTACTTTATCTATTTCCATGGCCCATTCAAAATATTCCATCGCCTCATCATAATCCTGGAGAAAAGCCATAACCATACCGATATCATCCAGCAAATCACCTAAAATCAAATTATTTTCAATTTCTTCAGCTATTTCCAGGCTTTTCAAAAAGTTAATAACGGCCTCTTTATAATTATCATGAAAAATATATAACTTACCCAGAAACATATAAATAGCTGCTTTCAGGCTGTCACAATCACATTTGTCCGTGTATTTTAACGCTAGATAAAAATCATCGCGGGCCGCATGTGAACTGTCGCCTCGAAGTTTCATCTTTCCGAGAATAAATAGTGACTCCGCAATGCCTTTATCATCTCCTTCTTCCAACGCGGTTCTTTTCGCGGCTTCCGCATAGAAGATAGCAGAATCAATATTTGTCGTTTTGAATGACTTGCTGATGTGAAGATAAAGATCGATGCGATGAAATCCATCTTCAACAACAGGCAATGCTTCTTTCAAACTATCTGGCAAAACCTCAGCTTTCGGCTGGATTGCAATAAAAACGAAGATGATGAGTAGCCCGATCAATGGCCTGTGTAGCTTCATAAAGATAGTTGCTGGTTTCTTTAGGCCAAATATACTAAAAATGCTTTGGTTGGTGATAAATATGATTGGGTAGTAATATTTATCGAGTATGCCATTTCACTGGACCATAAAAAACAAGGGATCTTCAGTTAGCATTCTGCAAATTGAAATCAGCTATAATCCATTTCGAGATTCAGATTTTTCTTGTCGGGATGAGATGGGTTGATGTGTTGAATGTAGTAGTGAATTTACTTGCCAAACAAGTAACTACAAGATTACAAAATGCAGAAAACCACCCCGTTAAGGAGTGGCTTTCGTGGGCCCACCAGGACTTGAACCTGGGACCACCTGATTATGAGTCAGGTGCTCTAACCAACTGAGCTATAGGCCCTATTTTACTTTTCACTTTTTGCCTTACATAAAACCAGAACCACCTGATTATGAGTCCCCCGAAAGCTTTCGGGGCTAACCAACTGAGCTATAGGACCGGTTTGAATTGCTGAATTTATCATCGGCTGCAAAACTAATCATATCAGTCGAAATAACAACAAGTACAACTGAAATTATCATTTGGAATAAAAGCCTGGAAAGCTTTCGGGATAGTGCCTTGGTGGCTAACATTCTCAAATTGCCACAAATACAACTCATTCACTATAATGTTGTCTGGGTAAAAAATCGCTGAAAGCTTTCGGGATTATTATAATGTATTTTTTGTCAGATCGAGACATCCGTACGGATAACGATGAGGTGGCTAAAAAGACACATAAGAAAGCTGAAGGATTAATTCCAAACAGTCTCTGAGTATAAATTTCCCGGCTTAT